>NZ_BAAATJ010000034.1:0-63776 GCF_039533345.1 Streptomyces glaucosporus
TCGGCAGCGTCTCGCGGGTGAAGCGGCGGCCCGCCTCCAGGACGCCGACGCGGTAGCCCTTCTCGGTGAGCCGCAGCGCGGACACCGAGCCGCCGAAGCCGGAGCCGACGACGATCACGTCGTAGTCGTACGGCGGTTCGGACGGGGTGTGTGCTGCTCTGTCCTGCGTTTCGGGCATGGCGGGACCTCCGGTGGTGCGGCCGTGTCGTTCGGGGGGCGGCGGGAGGGGATGGGGACGGCGGGGATGGGAGCGGCGGGCGTCAGCGGAAGCGGAACGCCTTCAGCGCGCGCAGCGAACGCGACATGAACGCCGCGTACCTCTCGTCGTCCATGCCCAGCGACGGCGCCATGGGCAGGACGCGCTGGTGTGCGACGGTCTGGGCCTCGGTGTACTTGAGGATGCCCTCCGAGCCGTGGCGGCGGCCCAGCCCGGAATCGCCCATGCCGCCCATCGGGGACTGGACGCTGCCGTACGCCGCCGCGTAGCCCTCGTTGATGTTCACCGTGCCGGTGCGCAGCCGGGCGGCGACGGCCCGGGCGCGGCGGGCGCTGCCGGACCAGACGCTGGCGTTGAGCCCGTACGGGGTGGCGTTGGCGAGCGAGACGGCCTCGTCGTCGTCGGTGAAGCGGTAGACCGAGACGACGGGGCCGAAGGTCTCCTCCTCGCAGACGGCCATCGGGGCGGTGACGCCCTCCAGGACGGTCGGCTCGTAGAACAGCGGGCCGATGTCGGGGCGCGGCCTGCCGCCCGTCAGCACCCTGGCCCCCTTGGCGACGGCGTCCTCCACGTGGCGGGTGACGGTCTCCAGCTGCCGCTCGGAGACCAGCGATCCCATGTCGGCGCCGTAGGCGAGGGCGGAGCCCAGGCGCAGGGCTCTGGTGCGGGCGGTGAGGCGCTCGGTGAAGGCGTCGGCGAGGGACGCGTGGACGTAGATCCGCTCGATGGAGATGCAGAGCTGGCCGGCCGAGGAGAACGCGGCGCGCACCGCGCCGGCCGCCGCCCTGTCCGGGTCGGCGTCGTCCAGGACGAGCATGGCGTTCTTGCCGCCCAGTTCCAGCGAGCAGCCCACCAGTCGGAACGCGGCGCGCTGGGCGACCTCGCGGCCGGTGCGGGTGGAGCCGGTGAAGGAGACGTAGTCGGCGTGGTCGACGACCGCCGGGCCCACGACGGGTCCGTCGCCGATCACCACCTGCCACACGGCGGCGGGCAGTCCGGCCTCGATCAGCAGGGCGCGCGCCCACAGGGCGGTCAGCGCGGTCTCGGTGTCGGGCTTCATCACCACGGCGTTGCCCGCGGCGAAGGCCGGCAGGGCGTCGCCGACGGACAGCTCCAGGGGGTAGTTCCAGGGCGCGATCTGCCCGACGACGCCCTTGGGGTGGCGCAGTTCGCGCACCTTGGTCAGGACGGGGATGGCGCCGGTGTGGCGCCGGGGGCGCAGGTAGGAGGCGGCCTTGCGGCCGTAGTGCCGGGCGGCGACGGCGACCGCCTGCACCTCCTCGTGCGCGTGCAGCCGCGCCTTGCCCGTCTCCAGCTGGATCAGGTCCAGCACCTCGGACTGGCGGCTGAGCAGCAGGTCGTGGAAGCGCAGCAGGACGGCCGCGCGCTCGCGCACGGGGCGGGCGGCCCAGGCGCGCTGGGCCTCGCGGGCGCGGGCGAACGCCTCGGCGACGTCCTTCGGTGTGGACTCGGGGAGGGTGGCCAGCTTCTCGCCGGTGAAGGGGGTGTGGCAGGCGGTGCTGCCGCTGCCGGCGACGCCCTCGGTCAGACGGGCGACCAGTGCGTCGGTCACCACGTCCGCGGCGGTGCGGGCGGTGGCGGGGGAAGGAGCGACCGGGTTGCCGTCCGTCGCGTGTGCCGCGCTCGTCGTCCCGGTGGCGGTGCCTGGCGTTTCCGTCATAGAGCGGAGGGTAGGCCGGATCCAGGCCGGTGGGTACCCGCCGGTAACCACTTTTCACGGAATCTGCCAGCGATCACTGGCACAAACCTGCGCGGGTCCGTGCCGTGCCCCGGCCTCCCCGCCCGGGCGTCCCGTCAGCCGGTGAAGCGGTAGGTGTCCGCCAGCGCGTCGAAGTGGCGGTCGACGGTGGCCTTGCGGTTCTCGGGCCCCCTGATCAGCACCGTGTGGTACCTGTCGCCGATGACGATCGCCCGGTTGCGCATGTACGTGTCGCCCCGGTCGTCGGTCCAGCTGAACCGGCCCTCCGCCATCACCGTCCGGCCCACCTCTATCCGCCGCATGCCGGAGCTGGTGGCCCATTCGGAGGCGCGGTAGGCGTCCAGCTCCGGCTGCTCGCCGGTGAGGTACGCCATCGGGTCGTCGCCGTACTCCTCGGTGGTGTCCCGGCCGGGCACCACGACCAGCTCCACGCCCTGCCCCCGGAAGACGACCTGGCCGCTGCCGTTGGGCCCGCTGCGCCGCCAGCCCTCGGGAACGGCGATCTGGAAGCCCCGGTCGTCCTTGTGCCGCACATAGCCGTCGAGTCCCTGCGCGGACTCGGTGGTCCGCGGCTCCCGGGCGCCGGGCGAGGCGGTGCCCCCGTCCTCCCCGGGGCCGGAGGGTTCCGCGGAGGACGGCGCGGAGGACTCCGGGGACGTCCGGCCGGACTCCCCCGGTCCGGTCTCCACCCGGCCGGCGCGCTGGTCGCGCGGGGACACGGAGGATCCGGTGTCCGCCCCGGGCATGAACAGCGCCGCGTACACCAGCGTCCCGGTCAGGAGCAGCAGGACCAGACCGACCAGCGCGCATCCCAGGCGGCGCGGGCTGCGCTCCTTCCGGGCGCGCCGGTGCCGGGCGCGGGCGGGCACCGGCGCGCGCTCGGCGCGCTTCCTGCGGACCAGTTCGCCCCGGCGCCGCACGATGGGCAGCCGCCGCGGGTCGGCGGCCCGGCCCGCCTCCAGGGAGAGCGGAACGGTGACGGTGTGCAGCCCGACCTCCGGCTCGGGCGCGGAGCGGATCAGCGACCGCAGCCAGCCGCCCAGCTCCTCGGCGTCCGGCCGCTCGGTGGGGTCCTGGCGCAGCAGCGACTCCACGACGGGCCGCAGCGCCCCGCACTCCTCGGCGAACGCCGGCGGCTCGGCGCACACCATCTGCACCAGCTCGGCCGCGGAGTCCTCCGGGTAGGGAGCGTGCCCCTGCACGGCCCGGAACAGCAGGGCGCCCAGCGCCCACAGATCGGCCGCCGGGCCGACCGGCGGGGCCAGCCGCCAGTTCTCGTACACCGGCCCGGCCTGCTCGGGCGCCCAGCGCTCGGTGACGGCGCCGACGGTCGTGATCCTGGCCTGGCGGGCCCGTTCGGCGGCGAGGGCGGTGGCGGGGCCGCGGTAGCGGTCCCCGTCCCCGGCCTCCCAGTTCTCGTCCCAGCGCGCGGCGGGGGGGTCCGTGTCCGCGCCGCCTCCGCCGGGGGCCTCCCCGCGGACTCCGGGGATGACGGGGCCGAGGTCGCCGTCCTCCTTCCGGTAGCCCTCCGGCAAGGCGGGCAGTCCGCCCTGGTGCGGGCCGGATCCGGGACCGGACGTCTGCCGGGGCACGCCGCCGCGGAACGGTCCGGCGTCCCCGCCGGGGAGGCCGGGCGGCTCCTCCTGCGGCCGGCCGCGCGGCGGGGCCGGAAGGGGGTCGTACCCGCACAGGGCCTCCTCCGCCGCGCCGGCGGCCAGCCCGGTGAGGACGGCACGGCCGTCGTCGCAGACCAGGACCGTGTGAGGGGTGATGTTGCGGTGGACCCAGCCGTGCGCGTGCACCACGCGCAGGGCGGTGAGCAGGTCGTCGGCCAGCTCGGCGGCGCGGTGGGGGCTCAGCGGCTTCTCCGCGAGCAGGGCCGCCAGCGGCCGGGCGGCGACGAGTTCGCTGACGATCCACAGCCCGTCGCCCTCGACGAAGACGTCGAAGACCTGGTCCAGCCGCGGGTGGTCGGGTATCCGGGCGGCGGCCAGCGCGGCCTCCACCGCGCGCCGCACGGTGGGGTCGGCCGGGCGCCGCGTCGCCCGCCCGGTGCGCGTGCCGCCGTGGCCGCCCGTCCGCCCCGCGCCCCCGCCGACGAACTCCGCCTCCACCACCTCGGGCAGCGGCACCTGGCGGACCGTCACCTCCTGGCCGCTGGCGGTGTCGTACGCGCGGGACTCGACGAGTTCGTACTCGTCGGACGGCGGACGCGGCAGGCGGTACCGATCGGCCAGCAGCCGACCCGAGTAGTCGTCCACGGCGCGCCTCCCCACTGCTCCCCCGCCTACGGTTGCCCGACGACCCGTTCCCATCAGCGGATCGCGGATGCGCAGGGTCTGCGGCATATCACGATACGTGCCGGAGGGCCCTCACGTCGCCGGTCGGCGCGGTTGCCTTCCCTACCGCGGCCGGAACGTCCGGAAAGCGGTCTCCCGCACGGTGCGGCACTCCTCACCGTCCCACTTGCCCGCCTTGCACGTGATCATGATGGCGTAGCCGCGTTCGGAGTCCACCCGGAAGCCGCGGTTGAGGACGCGGACCTTCACGCCCCTCTCCACGCGCTCGAACGTCCAGTCGGCGACGGTCGGGTAGTCCCGCCAGCTCACGGACTTGATCCCGATCAGGGAGTAGCCGTTGCTGCTGCTCCTCACCGCGGGTTCCAGGGACCTCCACGCGCCCGCCGCGCTCTTCCCGGGGCTGCTGTTGAAGTCGACCTGGACCTTGGGGTAACCGCCGCCGGGCGGGGTGTAGATGCCTCCGGAGTTCTGTCCCGCTATGGCGGTGCGCTCGTAGCCCCCGGGCATGAACATCGAGAAGTTGAAGCGGTCGTCGACGATCTTCTCGAAGCCGTCGGGCAGCGTTCCGCCGCCGCCCTGGCCTCCCTTGTCGCCCTCGTTGCCGCCGTCCCCGCCGGTGCCGGCGTCCTCGCCGGTGCCGGAGCCGGTGTCCTCGCCGCTCCCGCCGTCCCGGCCGTCCTCGCCGTTCCCGCCGCCGGAGCCGCCGTTCCCGCCGTCCCGGTCGCCCCGGCCGGACGTCCCGCTGCCGGCGGCCTCGCCGTCCTCCTCGCCGTCCCGGGCCTTCCGGTCGCCGTTGTCCCCGTCGGCGCTGCCGCCGGTGACGGACTGCTGCTGCCGGGTGCCGCCGTTCGCCTCCTCGCCACCGCTGAACGCGACGGCGAGGACGGTCCCGAGCAGGGCGAGCACGACCACGGCGACCACCGCGATGCCGGTGGGCTGACGCGTCATACGGGTCAGGCCGGCCAGACGCGCGGAGAGCGCGGCCGTGGTGATGCCGGCGCCTCCGGGGTTCCCGCCGTCCGGGGCCGGCCGCCGCTCCGCGGCGAGCCTGGCCGCCGCTGCGGCAGCGGCGCCGCGCACGGCCCGCAGCGCCTCGCGCGCCCGCTCGGCGGCCGGTCCGGTGGGGCCGGCCGCCGGGGAGGAGACGGCCGGGGTATCCGGCGCCGCCGCGGCGGCCGGTCTCCCCTTGCCCTCCCGGGCCTCGGGGTCCCCCGGCTTCGCGGCCTCTCCCGGTCCCTTCGCGTCCTTCGGGTCCTTCGCGTCCTTCGGGTCCTTGGCGTCCTTCGCCCGCTTGCCGCCGATCGCGGCCATGGCGGCGGACGCGCGCCCGCCCAGCAGCGGGAGCACGGTCGTCCGGGTGCCCTCGGCCTCGGCGCCGCCCTGGGCCGCCTTCTCCAGCAGCGCCCGCGCGCCCGGCTCGTCCAGCCGCTTGGCCGGGTCCTTCTCCAGCAGCCCGTAGATGACCTCCTCCAGGCTCCCGGCCCGCTTCGGGGGCTCCAGCGGCTCGGTCATCACCGCGGTCAGGGTGGCGATCGCCGAGCCCTTGTCGTACGGCGGGTGGCCCTCCACCGAGGCGTACAGCAGCCCGCCCAGCGACCACAGGTCGGAGGGCGGGCCGGGGCGCCGGCCGCGGGCCCGTTCGGGCGCTATGTAGGAGGGCGCTCCGACCAGCATGCCGGTGGAGGTCAGGGAGGGGTCGCCCTCGATCTGGGCGATGCCGAAGTCGGTGAGGACGACCCTGCCGTCCTCGTCCGCGATGAGGACGTTGGACGGTTTCACGTCACGGTGGAGGATGCCCTCGCGGTGCGCGGCCCGCAGCACGTCCAGGACGGCCAGGCCCACCTCGGCCGCCCGGCGCGGCTCCAGCGGCCCGTCCTCGCGCAGGACGTCGGCCAGGGAGCGTCCCTCGACCAGCTCCATCACGATCCAGGGCCGGTCGTCCTCGTCCACCACGTCGTAGACGGTGACGGCGTTGCTGCTGCGGATGCGTGCGATGGCCTTGGCCTCGCGCAGGGTGCGCGTGATCAGGCGGCGCTTCTCCTCCTCGTCCACGCTGGAGGGGAAGCGCAGCTCCTTCACCGCGACGGTGCGGCCCAGCACCTCGTCCTCGGCACGCCACACGGTGCCCATGCCACCGCGCCCCAGGACGTCGCCCAGCCGGTACCGTCCGCCAAGCAGCCGCCCTGACTTCTTGCCGCGGCCGTCCACGTCGCTCATGTGTCCCCTCACACTCAGCCCGCCCCAGCAGTCGTCCCATTCTCTCCCACGGGGTCGGCCGAGACGTACGCGGCCATGGTCATGCCACCGGAACGGCGGTGCACGGGCGCGCCGCTGACGCCCCGGCACGCCGTTCCGGCGGCCCGGCGGGCGGGAACGTCACAGCGGCACGATGTCCGGAGCCCCCAGCCGCGCGGCGTCGGCGGTCTGGTCGTCGGGCTGGCGCTGGGACTCCCGTTCGGCCTCGACCCGCTTCTCGTAGTGCGCGACCTCCCGCTCGATCTGGTCGCCGTCCCAGCCGAGCACGGGCGCCATCAGCTCGGCGCACTCGCGGGCACTGCGCGTGCCGCGGTCGAAGGTCTCGATGGAGATGCGGGTCCGGCGGGTGAGGACGTCGTCCAGGTGGCGCGCGCCCTCGTGCGAACAGGCGTACACCACCTCCGCCTTGAGGTAGTCGTCCGCGTACGGCAGGGGCTCGCCGAGCCGGGGGTCGTCGGCGATCAGGGCCAGCACCTCGTCGGTGAGCGAGCCGTACCGGCCCAGCAGGTGCTCCACGCGCGCGACGTGGAGGCCGGTGCGGGCGGCGATCCGGGCGCGGGCGTTCCACATCGCCGGGTAGCCCTCGGCGCCCACCAGCGGCACCTCCTCGGTGCAGCACGGGGCGACCCGGTGGTCGAGCCCGTGCACGGCCGCGTCGACGGCGTCCTTGGCCATCACCCGGTACGTGGTGTACTTGCCGCCCGCGACCACCACCAGGCCCGGCACCGCGTGGGCGACGGTGTGCTCGCGCGACAGCTTGCTGGTGGCCTCCGACTCCCCCGCCAGCAGCGGGCGCAGCCCGGCGTACACGCCCTCCACGTCGTCGCGGGTGAGCGGCACGGCCAGCACGGAGTTGACGTGGTCGAGGAGGTAGTCGATGTCGGCGCTGGAGGCCGCCGGATGAGCCTTGTCCAGGTCCCAGTCGGTGTCCGTGGTGCCGATGATCCAGTGCCGCCCCCAGGGGATGACGAACAGCACGCTCTTCTCGGTCCGCAGGATCAGCCCGGTGGTGGAGTGGATGCGGTCCCTGGGGACCACCAGGTGGATGCCCTTGGAGGCGCGGACGTGGAACTGCCCGCGCTCGGCGGTCAGCCGCTGGGTGTCGTCGGTCCACACCCCGGTGGCGTTGACCACCTGCTTGGCGCGGACCTCGAACTCCCCGCCCTGCTCCAGGTCCTTCACCCGCGCGCCGACCACGCGCTCCCCCTCGCGCAGGAAGCCGACGACCCGCGCCCGGTTCGCGGCGTGGGCCCCGTAGGCGGCGGCCGTGCGGACCAGGGCGGCCACGTAGCGCGCGTCGTCCACCTGGGCGTCGTAGTACTGGAGGGCGCCCACCAGCGCGTCCTTCCGCAGGGCCGGCGCCACGCGCAGGGCGTGGCCGCGCGTCAGGTGCCGGTGGCGGGGCAGTCCGCGGCTGCGTCCGGACGCCGCGCCGAGCACGTCGTACATCGCCACGCCGGTGCCCGCGTACAGCCGCTCCCAGCCCCGGTGCCGGAGCGGGTAGAGGAACGGCACGGGCCTGACCAGGTGGGGGGCGATCCGCTGCAGGAGCAGGCCGCGTTCCTTGAGGGCCTCCCGCACCAGGGCGAAGTCCAGCATCTCCAGGTAGCGCAGTCCGCCGTGGATGAGCTTGCTGGACCGGCTGGAGGTGCCCGAGGCCCAGTCGCGCGCCTCGACGATCCCGGTCGACAGCCCGCGGGTCACCGCGTCCAGGGCGGTGCCCGCGCCGACCACGCCGCCGCCGACGACCAGTACGTCCAGCTCGCGTTCCGCCATGTGGGCGAGCGCCTCGGCCCGCTCGGCCGGTCCCAGTGCCGCTGTCCTCACCGCTGCCTCCCAGATCCGTCGGCCGTCCGTCCCTGCTCTGGCCTTTACCCGGTCGTCCGCCTTTCCCACGACTTTGGACCCGAGCGGACACCTCACCGCGCGCAATCCACCATAACTGTCATATATGCGCTTAACCTGACACCGTCCCCACGAGCCGTGCTCCAGTCGACAGGGGAAGGGACGCCGCCTCATGCCCGCAGATCTCGCCGTCCTCGGCCTGGGCCACCTCGGCCTTCCGGCAGCTCAGGCCGCCACCGCCGCCGGTATCGGCACCATCGGCTACGACCCCGACGAGCACGCCGTGGCGGAGCTGAACGCCGGACGGCCCCCGGCCGGCGGCGGGCTGTCGGCGGCCGAGGTCCGCCGGATGCTCTCCGCCGGTTTCCGCGCCACCTCGGACCCGGCCGTCCTCGGCAAGGTCCGCAGCGCCCTCGTCTGCGTCCCCACCCCGCCGGCCGGGGACCGTTCGCTGGACCTCGGCGCGGTGCGCCGGGCCGCGCTGACCCTGGGCGAGCGGCTGCGGCCGCGGACCACCGTCGTGGTGGAGTCCACCGTTCACCCGGGCGGCACCGAGGAGTGCGTCGCCCCGCTGCTGGAGCAGGCCTCGGGACTGCGCGCCGGGCGCGACTTCCACCTCGCCTGCGCCCCCGCCCGCCTCGACCCCGGCAACCGCTCCCACGGCTACGCCAACACCCCGCGGGTCATCGGCGGGCTCACCCCGGCCTGCACCGAGGCCGCCGCGGCCCTCTACGGGCGGCTGACCGAGAAGGTGGTGCGGGCGCGCGGGCTGCGCGAGGCGGAGATGACGGCGGTGCTGGAGACCAACTACCGGCACGTCAACATCGCCCTGGTCAACGAGATGGCCGTGCTCTGCCACGACCTCGGCGTGGACCTGTGGGACGTGATCCGCTGCGCGGAGACCAAACCGTTCGGCTTCCAGGCCTTCCGGCCCGGCCCGGGGGTGGGCGGCCACGGCATCCCCGTCGACCCGGCCTGCCTGTACCGGGGGAACCGCACCCCGGGCTATCCGCTGCGCCTGGTGGAGGTCGCCCAGGAGGTCAACGCCCGGATGCCCCGCTACGTCGCCCAGCGCGCGGCCACGCTGCTGAACGAGCACGGCAAGTCGGCCCGCGGCGCCCGCGTCCTGCTGCTGGGCGTCACCTACAAGCCCGACCTGGCCGACCAGGAGGGCTCCCCCGCCCCCGAGATCGCCTTCCGGCTGCTGGAGATGGGCGCGGAACTCAGCTACCACGACCCGCACGTGCCGCAGTGGCGGGTGGCGGGCCGGCCGGTCCCGCGCGCGGACTCCCTCTACGAGTCCGCCGCCGCGGCCGACCTCACCCTGCTCCTCCAGCACCACCGCGTCTACGACCTGCAGAGCCTGTCCGCCAAGGCCCAGCTCCTGCTCGACACCCGCGGCGCCAGCCCGACGGGGGCGGCACACCGGCTGTGAGGGACGGCGGAAGGGGCCGGGCCCGGCGGATCGTCCGCCGGGCCCGGCCCCTTCGCGTGCGCGCGTCCGCCGTCAGCGGGAGACCGTGACCTCCACGCGCTGGAACTCCTTGAGCTCCGAGTAGCCCGTGGTGGCCATGGCCCGGCGCAGGGCGCCGAAGAAGTTCATGGAGCCGTCGGGGCTGTGCGAGGGGCCCAGCAGGATCTCCTCGGTGGTGCCGACCGTGCCGAGGTTGACGCGCTTGCCGCGCGGCACGTCCTCGTGGACGGCCTCCATGCCCCAGTGGTGGCCGCGGCCGGGCGAGTCGGTGGCGCGGGCCAGCGGGGAGCCCATCATCACCGCGTCCGCGCCGCAGGCGATGGCCTTGGGCAGGTCGCCGGACCAGCCCACGCCGCCGTCGGCGATGACGTGGACGTACCGGCCGCCGGACTCGTCCAGGTAGTCGCGGCGGGCCGCCGCCACGTCGGCGACGGCGGTGGCCATCGGCACCTGGATGCCCAGCACGTTGCGGGTGGTGTGCGCGGCGCCGCCGCCGAAGCCGACGAGGACGCCCGCGGCTCCGGTGCGCATCAGGTGCAGCGCGGCGGTGTACGTGGCGCAGCCGCCCACGATGACCGGGACGTCCAGCTCGTAGATGAACTGCTTGAGGTTCAGCGGCTCGGCTGCCGAGGAGACGTGCTCCGCGGAGACGGTGGTGCCGCGGATGACGAAGATGTCGACGCCCGCGTCGACGACCGCCTTGGAGAACTGCGCGGTGCGCTGCGGCGACAGCGCCGCGGCCGTCACCACGCCCGAGTCGCGGACCTCCTTGATCCGCTGCCCGATCAGCTCCTCCTTGATCGGCTCGGCGTAGATCTCCTGGAGACGGCGGGTCGCCTCGGACTCGTCCAGCTCCGTGATCTCCGCGAGCAGCGGCTCGGGGTCCTCGTAGCGCGTCCACAGCCCCTCGAGGTTGAGCACCCCGAGGCCGCCCATCTCGCCGATGCGGATCGCGGTGCGCGGCGAGACGACCGAGTCCATCGGCGCCGCCAGGAACGGCAGCTCGAAGCGGTAGGCGTCGATCTGCCAGGCGATCGAGACCTCCTTCGGATCCCGGGTGCGCCGACTGGGCACCACGGCGATGTCGTCGAAGGCGTACGCGCGCCGTCCGCGCTTGCCACGGCCGATCTCGATCTCAGTCACGTGCTGTGCCCTTCCTACGGTCTACTCCCCCAGTATCCCCGAGCGGGGTCCGGGGGCCGGACCCCGGTGTCACTCCTCCAGGAGCACCTGGGTGAAGTCCACGACGTGGACCACCAGGACGAGCAGGAGGCCGTCGCTCACCAGGTACTCGATGCCGATGTTCGGCGTCAGCGCCAGCGAGCGGGTGGCCTCGTCCTCGGAGATGGGGATCGACATCTTCGGCCGCGGATCCTGCGCGAGGACCAGCAGGCCCCGCTCCAGCAGCTCCCTGCGGTCGGCGGGGAGCCCGTCCCGGATGCGGGCGGCCTCTTCGGTGTACTTGACCGCGTAGAGCATCGGAACGGACCCCCTCACACAGGCGCGACCAGGTTATACGGCTCAGCGACCCGAGTAGTTCGGGGCTTCCGTCGTCATCTGGATGTCGTGCGGGTGGCTCTCCTTGAGCCCGGCGGCCGTGATGCGCACGAAGCGCCCCCTGTCCTTCAGCTCCGGGACGGTCCTGCCGCCGACGTAGAACATCGACTGCCGCAGACCGCCGACGAGCTGGTGCACCACCGCGCCGAGCGGGCCGCGGTAGGGCACCTGGCCCTCGACGCCCTCGGGGATGAGCTTGTCGTCGGCGGCGACCGCCTCCTGGAAGTAGCGGTCCTTGGAGTACGACCTGGCCTGCCCGCGCGACTGCATCGCGCCCAGCGAGCCCATGCCCCGGTAGGACTTGAACTGCTTGCCGTTGATGAACAGCAGCTCGCCCGGCGACTCCTCGCAGCCCGCCAGCAGGCTGCCGAGCATCACCGTGTCGGCGCCCGCGACCAGGGCCTTGGCGATGTCGCCGCTGTACTGGAGGCCGCCGTCGCCGATGACCGGGATACCGGCCTCCCTGGCGGCCAGCGAGGCCTCGTAGATGGCGGTGACCTGCGGGACGCCGATGCCGGCGACCACGCGGGTGGTGCAGATCGAGCCCGGCCCGACGCCGACCTTGACGCCGTCCGCGCCCGAGTCGATCAGCGCCCGGGCGCCCTCGCGGGTGGCGACGTTGCCGCCGACCACGTCGACCGAGTGGTTCGACTTGATCTTGGCGACCATCTCGCCGACCAGCCTGGAGTGGCCGTGCGCGGTGTCCACGACGATGAAGTCGGCGCCCGCCTCGACCAGCGCCTGGGCCCGCTCGTAGGCGTCGCCGGCCACGCCGACCGCGGCGCCGACGATCAGCCGGCCCTCGGAGTCCTTGGCGGCGTTGGGGTACTTCTCGGCCTTGACGAAGTCCTTGACCGTGATCAGGCCCTTGAGCACGCCGTCGTCGTCGACCAGCGGGAGCTTCTCGATCTTGTGGCGGCGCAGCAGCTCCATCGCGTCCGCCCGGGAGATGCCCACCCGGCCGGTGACCAGCGGCATCGGCGTCATGACCTCGCGGACCTGGCGGTCGCGGTCCGTCTCGAAGGCCATGTCGCGGTTGGTGACGATGCCCAGCAGCTTGCCCGCGGCGTCGGTGACCGGCACACCGCTGATGCGGAACCGGCCGCACAGCTCGTCCGCCTCGCGGAGCGTGGCGTCCGGGCGGATCGTGATCGGGTCGGTGACCATGCCGGACTCGGACCGCTTGACCTGGTCGACCTGGTCGGCCTGGTCCTCGATGGACAGGTTGCGGTGGAGGACGCCGACACCGCCCTGCCGGGCCATGGCGATGGCCATCCGGGCCTCGGTGACCTTGTCCATCGCCGCGGAGATCAGCGGGATGTTCACGCGGACGTTGCGCGAGACGTACGAGGAGGTGTCGATGTCCTGCGGGGCCATGTCGGACTCGCCCGGCAGCAGCAGCACGTCGTCGAACGTCAGGCCCAGCGCGGCGAACTTCTCGGGTACCCCGTCCCCATTGCCGACACTGCCTGTCATGACGCCTTCCATGGCACCTTCCCCAAATACTCTTGCCCGGCGCGGATGTCCATGCTATCGGGCCTGACGGGTGCCCCGTGTCACAGGCCGGACCGGCCCCCGGAGGGACCGGTCACTGCTCGGCGAGCGCGCGCAGCCTCGACAGGGCACGGTGTTGTGCAACGCGCACGGCCCCCGGGGACATTCCGAGCATCTGTCCCGTTTCTTCCGCGGTCAGGCCGACGGCCACCCGCAGCAGGACCAGTTCGCGCTGGTGCTCGGGGAGGTTGGCCAGCAGTTTCCTGGCCCATTCCGCGTCGCTGCTCAGCAGGGCCCGCTCCTCCGGGCCGAGCGAGTCGTCGGGCCGCTCGGGCATCTCGTCCGAGGGCACCGCCGTACTGCCCGGCCCGCGCATGGCGGCCCGCTGGAGGTCGGCGACCTTGTGCTGGGCGATGGCCACCACGAAGGCCTCGAAGGGCTTGCCCGTGTCGCGGTAGCGCGGCAGGGCGCACAGCACCGCCAGGCAGACCTCCTGGGCGAGGTCGTCCACGAAGTGGCGGGCGTCTCCCGGGAGCCGCGTCAGCCGCGTCCTGCAGTAGCGCAGCGCGAGCGGGTGGACGCGGGCGAGGAGGTCGTGGGTGGCCTGCTCGTCCCCCTCGACCGCGCGCTGGACGAGGGCACCGATCTCCCCCTGGCCCTCGGCCGCGGGAAGCGTCTCGTCGTCGCGCATCGGTCCATGGTGCACCCGTCGCGGGCGTTTCGCCGCACCGCGTCCGCGGTCGTGCGCTGAAGCGTTATGGACAGGGGCACTCGCTGTCACGTCCCGCGCCCTCCCCTCACGCCTGGCCGTCCGGTCCCCGAGGAACTCCATACACCCAGGATGCGGCACGCGGGAAATTACGGCACCGGGCCGTTTCCCGGAGGTCCCACCGCCCGGGGCTCCGGGGCCGGTGGGAACCTTCTCCGGGAACGAGGAGAGGAACGGGGACGGGGAGGCGGGGAGCACCGGGGCTCCCCCGCTCCGGCGTCCTCGGGTGTCCGCGGTCCGGGGAGGGGAGGGACCCTCTAGCGGACGAGGCCCCAGCGGAACCCGAGCGCCACCGCGTGCGCCCGGTCGGAGGCTCCGAGTTTCTTGAACAGCCGCCGCGCATGGGTCTTCACCGTGTCCTCGGACAGGAAGAGCTCGCGTCCGATCTCGGCGTTGGAGCGGCCGTGGCTCATGCCCTCCAGCACCTGGATCTCACGTGCGGTGAGCGTCGGCGCGGCGCCCATCTCGGCCGACCGCAGCCGCCTCGGCGCCAGCCGCCACGTGGGGTCGGCCAGGGCCTGGGTGACCGTGGCCCGCAGTTCGGCGCGCGAGGCGTCCTTGTGCAGGTAGCCGCGGGCGCCGGCGGCGACGGCCAGTGCCACCCCGTCGAGGTCCTCGGCCACGGTCAGCATGATGATGCGTGCGCCGGGGTCGGCCGAGAGCAGGCGGCGCACGGTCTCGACGCCGCCCAGGCCGGGCATCCGGACGTCCATCAGGATGAGATCGGAGCGGTCGGCGCCCCAGCGGCGGAGGACTTCCTCGCCGTTGGCCGCCGTGGTCACGCGTTCCACGCCGGGCACGGTCGCGACCGCGCGGCGCAGCGCCTCTCGGGCAAGCGGGGAGTCGTCGCAGACGAGGACGGAAGTCATGATCGCCCTCCGCAGCTCATGCGCATCACCTTAGGCCTCCAGGGCTGGTACGAATCGTCACCTGCGCGGTTGACCGTCCCGGGCATCCGTCCGGCACTTGTCTCCGTCAACCGCCTCCGCACACTCAACGACGGTCACCCGAAAGAGTTACGGTCTTCGGCGCCCGCTTTCAACACCCTACGTGATCGGCCCGACACGGAGGGGCTATCCCGCGCAGATCAGCGGCCGTGTCGTCATTTGCCCTGTTTGGCGGGTTTTCTCTTTATTGCCGCGTGTGTCGCAAAAATTGCGAAGAGACATATTTACATCTACTCATACCGTGGATGTACGGTCGTGACTGTTCTCGACTGGTTCACCAGCATCAGTTCGCTTCCGAGAGGACAAGCCATGGCAGATTTCTCCCGCCTTCCGGGCCCCAACGCCGATCTGTGGGACTGGCAGCTGCTGGCCGCCTGTCGAGGAGTCGACAGTTCGCTGTTCTTCCATCCGGAAGGGGAACGCGGGGCGGCGCGCAGCGCGCGCGAGGCGTCCGCCAAGGAGGTGTGCATGCGCTGCCCGGTCCGGGCCGAGTGCGCCACCCACGCGCTCACCGTGCGTGAGCCGTACGGAGTATGGGGCGGGCTCACCGAGGACGAACGCGAGGAACTGATGGGACGCGCCCGGAACCGGCTCGTCGGCGCCGCCGGCGCCTAGCCGTCCCGCGCACCAAGAGACCGTCCCGGCCCGAGGACCTCGCGAAGAAACGTTCCTGCGCGTCCGCGCCCGGACGCGGTGCCCATGGGTGCGGACGCGCCTCATCCGCGGGCGGCGGCCGACAGGCGGTCCAGCATGGCGGCCACCACCGGGACACGGACCAGATCCGGCAGGGTGAGCGCCGCCACCTCCCGCCCCGCCTCCGGGGTGATCCGCACGGTCCGCACGCCCTCCGGACGCACCGGCCCGATCGCCGACTCGGGCAGCACGGCCACCCCCAGCCCCGCCCCGACCAGTCCCGCCACGGCCGGGGAGCCGTCGGCGGTGAAGTCGATCCGCGGGGCGAAGCCCGCGCTCTCGCAGATCCTCACCAGATGGCCGCGGCAGCGCCGGCAGCCCGCGATCCAGGACTCCTCCGCCAGCTCCCCCAGGTCCACGCTCTCCGCCCGTGCCAGGTGGTGGTCCTCCGGGAGAAGCCCGACGAACCGCTCGGTGAGCAGCGGACGCACCACCAGGCCGTCCCCCGGGTCCCCGAACGCCCCGTCCGCCGCCGGAGCGCCGGAACCGGTGTGGCGGTAGACGAGGGCGATCTCGCACTCGCCCTCCCCGACCATCTCCGCCGAGCGCGGCGGCCCGGCCTCCACCAGCGACACCCGGGCGCCGGGGTACTCCTCGCGCAGCGCGGCGACGGCCGCCGGCACCAGAGCGGCGCTGGCGCTGGGGAAGGACGCCAGCCGCACCCGTCCCGCCCGCAGCCCCGCGATGGCCGCCACCTCCTCCTCGGCCGCGGCCAGGGCGGCCAGGATCCCCGCCGCGTGCCGCACCAGTGCCTCCCCCGCCTCGGTGGGACGCGTCTCGCGCCCGGTACGGACCAGCAGAGGGGTGCCCGCGGCCTGCTCCAGGGCTCTCATCTGCTGGCTGACGGCCGGCTGTGTACAGCCCAGTTCGCGGGCGGCGGCCGAGAACGATCCCGTGCGGGCCACGGCGCGCAGCACGCGGAGGTGACGGACCTCGAACATGTCCTCACCATAAGCAGCGCTTGGCCGGCCGCCCGGATATCCGCTCGTCCCTTTGGGCGGTGTCGCCCTAGGCTGCCCGCATGCGGCTCCTTTCCGTGAACCTGGCCCGGCCCTTCGCGGCCGACTACACCGACTCCCCCACCGGGATCACCGGCATCGACAAGCGCCCGGCCGACGGTCCGGTCGCCGTCGCCGCCCCCGGCCCCAAGGGTGTGGGCGGCAGCGCCCTCGCCGGCGACGCCATCGGCGACCTGCGGCACCACGGCGGCGACCACCAGGCGGTGTACGCCTACGCCCGGGAGGACCTGGACGCGTGGGAGAGGGAACTGGGCCGGGAGCTGCCGGGCGGGGTCTTCGGCGAGAACCTCACCACCTCGGGCGTCGACGTGAACGGCGCCCTGGTCGGCGAGCGCTGGCGCGTCGGGCCGGACGTGGTGCTGGAGGTCTCCTGCGCGCGCATCCCCTGCCGGACGTTCGCGGTCTGGCTGGGGGAGACGGGCTGGGCGAAGCGGTTCACGCGGGCCGCGCTGCCCGGCGCCTACCTCCGGGTGGTCGAGCCGGGCGAGGTCCGCGCCGGGGACCGGATCGAGATCCTCCACCGCCCGGACCACGAGGTGACCGTCTCGTTCCTCTTCCGCGCCCTGACCACCGAACGGGAACTGCTCCCCCGCGTCCTGGCCGCCGGGGAGGCACTGCCTCCCCCCGAGCGCGAGCAGGCCCTGAAGTACACGGCGAAGCAGTCCTCCTGACGGACGGCATTCCGCGTCCGGCCGGATAGCGTGCCGATATGACGACTGCACTGATCACAGGAGCCACCGCGGGCATCGGCGCCGCCTTCGCCCGCCGGCTCGCGCGCGACGGCCACGACGTGGTGCTGGTGGCCCGGGACACCGAGCGGCTGCGGCAGCACGCCACCGAACTCCACGACCGGCACGGCATCGAGGCGTCCACCCTCGCCGCCGACCTCGCCACGGACGAGGGCATCGCGTCGGTCGAGGAGCGTCTGGGCGACCGCAAACACCCGGTGGACCTGCTGGTCAACAACGCCGGGTTCGGCAACAAGGGCCGCTATCTGGAGGTCCCCGTCGAGGACGAGCTGCGGATGCTCAAGGTGCACTGCGAGGCCGTGCTGCGGCTGACCTCGGCCGCGGCGGAGGGCATGCGCGAGCGGGGACGCGGCGGCATCGTCAACGTGGCCTCGGTGGCGGCGTTCCTCCCGCGCGGCACCTACGGCGCCTCCAAGGCGTGGGTCGTGCAGTTCACCCAGGGCGCGGCCCGCGACCTGGGGAGGTCGGGGGTGCGGCTGATGGCGCTGTGCCCCGGGTTCGTGCGGACGGAGTTCCACCGGCGGGCCGGGATGGCGGCGGAGAACGTGCCGGGCTGGATGTGGCTGGACGCGGACCGGGTGGTCGACGCGGCCATGGCCGACCTGGCGAAGGGCCGGACCCTGTCCGTCCCGGACCCGCGCTACAAGGCCCTGATGGGCGTCGCCCGGCTGGCGCCGCGCGGTCTGGTCGCCCGCGCGTCCTCCACCACCGGGCGCTTCAGCCCCAGGTGACCGGCGCACGGCCGTCCCGCGGGCGGCCCCTTCCCCGCTTACGGGCCTCCCGCCCGGCGGCGGCGCGAAGGCCCGGCTTCCCCTGACCGCTCCGGAATCCGGAGGAGGGGAGGCCGGGCCTCGGCGTGCGGGCGCCCGGGGGTCAGTGGGCGTGGCCGTGGCCGTGCCCGGCGGCCTCCGGCTCCTCCTCGGCCGGCTTCTCCACGACCAGGGTCTCGGTCGTGAGCAGCAGCGAGGCGATGGAGGCGGCGTTCTCCAGGGCGGAGCGGGTGACCTTCACCGGGTCGATGACGCCGGCCTTGATCAAGTCGACGTACTCGCCGGTCGCGGCGTTGAAGCCGTGGCCCTTCTCCAGCTCGGCGACCTTGGAGGCGATGACGTAGCCCTCCAGGCCGGCGTTCTCGGCGATCCAGCGCATCGGCTCGACCACGGCGCGGCGGACGACCGCGACACCGGTGGCCTCGTCGCCCTCCTTGCCGAGGTTGCCCTCCAGCACCTTGGAGGCGTGGACCAGCGCCGAACCGCCACCGGAGACGATGCCCTCCTCGACCGCGGCGCGGGTCGCGGAGATGGCGTCCTCCAGGCGGTGCTTCTTCTCCTTGAGCTCGACCTCGGTGGCCGCGCCCACGCGGATCACGCACACGCCGCCGGCCAGCTTCGCCAGACGCTCCTGGAGCTTCTCGCGGTCCCAGTCGGAGTCGGTGGTCTCGATCTCGGCGCGGATCTGCGCGACGCGGGCCTCGACGTCCTCCTTCTTGCCGCCGCCGTCGACGATGGTGGTCTCGTCCTTGGTGACGGTCACGCGGCGGGCGGTGCCCAGCACGTCCAGGCCGACCTGGTCGAGCTTGAGGCCGACCTCCTCGGCGACCACGGTGCCGCCGGTCAGCGTCGCCATGTCGCCCAGCATCGCCTTGCGGCGGTCGCCGAAGCCCGGGGCCTTGACGGCCACCGCGTTGAAGGTGCCGCGGATCTTGTTGACGACCAGCGTGGACAGGGCCTCGCCCTCGACGTCCTCGGCGATGATCAGCAGCGGCTTGGAGCTGTTCGCCTGGATGATCTTCTCCAGCAGCGGCAGCAGGTCCGCGATCGCGGAGATCTTGCCCTGGTGGATCAGGATGTACGGGTCCTCCAGGACCGCTTCCATCCGCTCCTGGTCGGTGACCATGTAGGGCGACAGGTAGCCCTTGTCGAAGGCCATGCCCTCGGTGAAGTCCAGCTCCAGACCGAAGGTGTTGGACTCCTCGACAGAGATCACGCCGTCCTTGCCGACCTTGTCCATCGCCTCGGCGATCAGCTCGCCTACCTGCTTGTCCTGGGCGGACAGCGCGGCGACCGCAGCGATGTCGGACTTCTCGTCGATCGGGCGGGCGGTGGCCAGCAGGTCGTCGGAGACGGCCTTGACCGCGGCGTCGATGCCCTTCTTCAGGGCGGCCGGGGAGGCGCCGGCGGCGACGTTGCGCAGACCCTCGCGGACCAGGGCCTGGGCCAGCACGGTGGCGGTGGTGGTGCCGTCGCCCGCGATGTCGTTGGTCTTGGTCGCCACCTCCTTGACGAGCTGGGCGCCCAGGTTCTCGTACGGGTCCTCGACCTCGACCTCGCGGGCGATGGTGACACCGTCGTTGGTGATGGTCGGGGCGCCGAACTTCTTGTCGATGACGACGTTGCGGCCCTTGGGGCCGATCGTCACCTTCACGGTGTCGGCGAGCTTGTTGACACCGCGCTCGAGGGCGCGACGGGCGTCCTCGTCGAACTTCAGGATCTTCGCCATGGTTGCTCGGTTCCTCTCGGGTCCTCGTCAAAAGATCCGCGCCCCGGCCCCGGCTGTCTCAGACGCGGGTACCAGGGCGCGGACCACAGGCAGTCTTCGCGGTGACTTACTTCTCGATGATCGCGAGAACGTCGCGAGCCGAGAGGACGAGGTACTCCTCGCCGTTGTACTTCACCTCGGTGCCGCCGTACTTGCTGTACAGCACGATGTCGCCGACCTTGACGTCGAGCGGCAGACGGTTGCCGTCCTCGAAGCGGCCCGGACCCACGGCCAGGACGGTGCCCTCCTGGGGCTTCTCCTTGGCGGTGTCCGGAATGACCAGGCCGGAGGCCGTGGTCTGCTCGGCGTCGAGCGGCTGGACCACGATGCGGTCCTCGAGCGGCTTGATGGCAACCTTGGAGCTAGTGGCGGTCGTCACGATCCGACCTCCCCCTTCGGAGATCTCACGGGGTTTGGATGTCTGGGGTGGCGACCTGGTAGATCCGTCGTCGCGGGTGCCGGATCTGCCCGTCGCTGGGATTGGCACTCACCTGGGGAGAGTGCCAACGTCGAGACTATGCGGGGGTTAGCACTCAGTCAACCGGAGTGCCAATGCACGGCGCGTTGCGCGCCTCCGTCGGTACGCTGAGCCCGTGCCGCGTCGCAGGTGCCCACCCGTGAGGAGGGCCGCCGATGACCGCAGAGCCCCTGCCCGACTGGTTCCATCCGCCGCCCGGCGGCTGGACCGCCGGCGACCTGGACCGGCTGCCGTCGGACGCCCGGCGCTTCGAGCTGATCGACGCTGATCGACGGAGCCCTCGTGATGATGTCGCCGCGGACCGAGTTCCACAGCATCGTGATGCGGCGGCCGGCCAACGCGACAGAACTCGCCGCCCTCACCACCTGCGGGTTCCCGCCGGGATGCCGATCCGGCTGGGCGAGCGCCGGCGCCCTGGGCCGGACATCCTGGTCGTCGACGCTCCCCCTCGGAGGAAGCGCACCTCCTGCCTCCCCGGAGAGGTCGTGCTCGTCGTCGAGATCGTCCCGGACGAGTCGGCGGTGCGGGACCGGGAGACCAAGCCGCTGAAGTACGCCAGGGCCGGCATCCGGCACTTCTGGCGGGTGGAGGAGGACGGCGTCCCGGTCGTCCACGTCTACGAGCTGGACGACACCACCGGCGCGTACGTGGCCACCGGCATCCACCGCGACAAGCTCCCCGTTCCCGTCCCCGTCCCCTTCCCCATGGACTTCCCCATGGACATCGATCCGGCCACGCTGTTCACCCGCTGACGACGGCCGCCGCGACGGCGCTGCGATGATGGTCCGGTGCACGCGCCCACCGGTTCCGAGCCCGACCCCGTCTCCGCCTTCCGTGCCCTGCTGACCGACGAGGGGCAGGGCCTCCTGGAGGAGTTGCGGACGTACGACCCCGGGCGGGAGCTGGCCGTCGCCACCCGGCTGCGCCGCGACCACCCCGCCGAACTGGTCTCGTCGGCCCTGGCCCAGGCGCGGCTGCGGCAGCGGGCGGCCGCGAAGTTCGGGGGCGGGGAGGACGGGGACGCCGCCCGGATGTACTTCACCCCCGACGGCGTGGAGCAGGCCACCCGCGCGAGCGTGGCCGCCCACCGCGCCGGGCGCTTCGCCGCCCTGGGCGTGCGCTCGGTGGCCGACCTGTGCTGCGGCATCGGCGGCGACGCCATCGCGCTGGCCCGCGCCGGAATCCGCGTCCTGGCCGTCGACCGCTCCCCCCTGACCTGCGCCGTCGCCCGCGCCAACGCCGAGGCGCTGGGCCTGGCCGATCTGATCGAGGTGCGCTGCGAGGACGTGACGGAGGTGGACACGTCCGGCTTCGACGCCGTCTTCGCCGACCCGGCCCGGCGCGGCGGACGCGGCCGGATCTTCGACCCCGAGGCGTACTCGCCCCCGCTGTCCTGGGCCGTCGCCTCCGCCCGCCGTGCCCCGCACGCCGCGTTGAAGGTCGCCCCCGGCATCCCCCACGAGGCGGTGCCGGACGACGCGGCGGCCGAGTGGATCTCCGACGGCGGGGACGTGAAGGAGGCCGTGCTGTGGTTCGGGCTCCCCGCGCGGGAGCGCGCCACGCGCGCCACCCTCCTGCCCGGCCCCCGCACCCTGGTCTCCGCCGGGCTGCCGGACCCCCCCTCCGGTCCGGTCGGCCGCTACCTGTACGAGCCGGACGGCGCGGTCATCCGCGCCCATCTGGTCGCGGAGGTCGCCGAGCGGGTGGACGGGCGCCTGATCGATCCGACGATCGCCTACGTCACCTCCGACGAACTGCGCCCGCTGCCGTACGCGAACGCGTACGAGATCACCGACGTGCTCCCCTTCAACGTCAAACGGCTGAAGGCGCTGCTGCGCGAGCGCGGGGTGGGCACGCTGACGGTGAAGAAGCGCGGCTCCGCCGTCGAGCCGGAGGAACTGCGCCGGAAGCTGAGGCCCACCGGCCCGAACGCCGCCACGGTCTTCCTCACCCGCGTCGCCGGCGCCCCCGCCGTGCTCCTGGGCCGGCCGGCCGCCTGACGCCGCGCCCCGCACCGGGCAGACTCGTCCCGGACGCGGTGCGGTTCGCCGGACTGCGGGGTTTCTGGACGACCTGGATCGACTTCAACGACGAGCCCCGTGGTTTCGCGGAGGCGGTCCAGGACGCGATCGCCTCCGAGCATCCCTTCTGCGACGAGTTCCTCCCGCCGCTCGCCAGGCAGGCCCAGGACGCGCTGGTCCTCCTGCACGCCCCGTCGTTCCGGGAGGCATCCGTGCGGCACATGGTCCCGTGGGGCGAGGAAGCGCTCCGTGAACCGATCCGGATCACCGAGGCCCATATGCGGTACGAGCACTCCCAGCCGCATCGGCCCTCCCCCGGTGCCCGGCCGTTGAGGCCGCCGCCGTACGCCGTACGCCTCGCCTGCGAGTACCGCTGGCTGCGCTTCACCGTGGAGCCCGGCCGGGAGAACGACTGGTTCTTCGGCGATCTCACGGACGCCGGTTTCGCGGTCCTGGATCCCGGCCGCACCCGGATCGCCGTACTGGCGGTGTCCGAGACGGACCAGGCAGCCGTACCCCACTCGAACAGGTGACATCGCATGGTTTCACCCATACGCCGCGCGCAACCACCCGCAATCCTCTCCGGGGCACCCGGCACGGCGTGGCCTGACATCAGCGACAGGGGAGGACAGCGATGGCCGCCGTTCCCGTCACCGAGCCGATGAACGAGCCGCAGGACCCCATCGATCTGCTGGTCGCGCTCCAGAGGGCTTCCCATGCACCACTGCGAGCCGAATACATCGAGGGACTCCCCGTCTTGACGCCACCAGCCGACCACCATCACAACGCGGGCGCGTTCCAGCTCACCGTCCAGCTCACCTCGGCCGGTGTGGGATTCGCCGGGCTCGGTAACGGCTACTGCGCCGGCGCGCGGGACGGAGGCGTACGCACCCTGGTGATCCCCGACTTCTACGTCACGCGCCGTGAGCCCACCGAGCTCGACGAGGCGTACCGCCGCGCGCACAAGGGCTGGTACTCCATCGAACTGCTCGCACTGGCCGGGGAGATCACCTCCACCAACCACGAGACGGACACCGGGTCGAAGTACCGCGCCTACGCCGCCGCCGGGGTGCCCGTCCACGTGGTGGTCCACCGTCAGGAGAAGAAGGCGTACGCCTTCTCCGGCCCGGTGCCGGGGGAGGACCCGGCCGGGGCGCGCTACGCGACGCGGGCCGAGGTGGACCTCGGCCGCCGGCTGCCGCTGCCCGCCCCGTACCCGGAGCTGGACACCGCGCCGCTGCTGGAGGGCTGAGACCGGCGGGCCGGGGCCGACGGGACCCCGGGCGGGACCATCGGTCCTCCTTCTGACGGGCTTTCGGCACCACCGTCATCTCCGAGTCCTGCTCGCTGGAGACGGTCAACGAGGCGATGCGGGAGGTGCTGCGCGGGGATGTCACGGCCCGGATCGTCTTCGGGTTCTGATCCGGGACCAGGGGTCTCCGGTGAGCCGGTCAGGAGGAGCGCCGGGCCGCGGGCCCGGCGCTCCGGCGTGTGCGGGCAGGAGACGCGGCCCGGTCCTCAGTCCGCGGTGCCGCCCAGCGCCCGGCGGTGGTACGCGCACGTGGCCAGTCCCAGGGCACCCGCTCCCAGCAGGGGGACGATCACTCCGGCGGAGGCGGCCAGGTCGTAGGGGTCGGTGTCCGGGCCCAGGGCGGGGGCGACCGCCCCGAGCAGGGCCAGACCCGCCAGGCAGGCCAGGGCCGAGGCCAGCAGCCAGGCCCACCAGCGTCCGCCGCCCGTGGCGGCCGGTTCGTCCGGGGGCGCGGCGCCGGGCGGGAGGGCGTACGCGGCGGGTTCGCCGTCCACCGTGGCCCAGTCCGCCATCAGCCACCGCAGGTCGCGGCCCCGGCGCAGCCAGGCGGTGAGGCCGATCGCCGCCGCGGCCAGGGTGACCGCGGCGAGCAGCAGCAGGACGGCGGCCAGGGCGTACTCGACGGGGGAGGCGGAGGAGCCGGAGAGGTTCTTGGCGAAGGCCGTCCACAGCATGCAGCTCAGCACGGCGTCCGCCGCCAGGATCCACAGCAGGACCAGCCGCAGGGGGGACAGGTTCCGGCGGCGCAGCACCGCCAGGGCCCGGGCCCGGTCGGCGAGCAGGGCGGCACGGTCCGGCCAGGCCCACAGGTGGACGGGGGGCGGCGGCGGGGGCAGGGGCGCCCTCACGGTTCCCCCACGCTCTCGAAGCGCCAGCGGTGGACCGGGCGGTGCAGCGACTCCGCGGGCGGGTCGGGCAGTTCGGGGAGATCGGCGTCGTAGGGCGCGTCCCACCAGGTGATGACCAGGACCCGGTCGGCCGGGGCGGTGAAGGTCTCGCGGCGGAGCGGGGCGGGGTCGAGGACCTGGGCGCGGGCCCAGTCCAGCAGTCGTGCGCCGCGGCCGGCGGCGGCGCGGGCCTCCCACATCAGAGCGACGGTCATGGGGTGATTCTGCCCGTCGGCCCCTACACCGCGCGCAGCGCGCCCGGGCGGCGGCCTGCTGGCGGTCGAGCAGCTCCGGCAGGTCTTCGGCGAGCTGAACGCCCACACCGTGCGCGACTGCGTCAGCTTCCCCCGGTACTACGAGCTGTTCGACGCCGACGGGCGGCTGCGCGAACCCGGGGGAGCGGAGGGCGCCGCGAAGACGATGCTCGACCAGTTGGAGTGGTGGGGCTCGGTGCTGCGCGACGCCCGGCTGGAGCGTCCGCTCCCCGCGACGCGGTGATCAGTCGTAGAGGTTGCCCGCGCTCACCTCGTGGACGTGGTCGTGCGCGCCGCCGCGGCCGTGCGCGTGGGACGTGCCCGGGACGTGCGGCTCGGTGACCGGCAGGGAGGAGTCGGCCGACAGGTCCCAGTCGGAGGGGGCGCGGTTCCGGGCGACCATCTCGGCGCCCAGGGCCGCGACCATCGCGCCGTTGTCGGTGCACAGCTTCGGGCGCGGCACCCGCAGGGTGATCCCGGCGGCCTCGCAGCGCTCCTCGGCCAGGGCGCGCAGCCGCGAGTTGGCCGCGACGCCGCCGCCGATCATCAGGTGGTCCACGCCCTCGTCCTTGCAGGCGCGGATCGCCTTGCGGGTGAGCACGTCGACGACCGCCTCCTGGAAGGACGCCGAGACGTCCGCGACCGGCACGTCCTCGCCCGCGTTCCGCTTCGCCTCGATCCAGCGGGCGACGGCCGTCTTCAGGCCGGAGAAGGAGAAGTCGTACGGCGCGTCGCGGGGGCCGGTGAGGCCGCGGGGGAAGGCGATGGCGTCCGGGTCCCCCTCGCGGGCCCAGCGGTCGATGACCGGGCCGCCGGGGAAGCCGAGGTTCAGCACGCGGGCGACCTTGTCGAACGCCTCGCCCGCCGCGTCGTCGATGGTGGCGCCCAGCGGGCGGACGTCGGAGGTGATGTCGGCCGACAGCAGCAGCGAGGAGTGGCCGCCGGAGACCAGCAGGGCCATCGTCGGCTCGGGCAGCGCGCCGTGTTCGAGCTGGTCCACGCAGATGTGGGAGGCGAGGTGGTTGACGCCGTACAGCGGCTTGCCCAGCGCGTAGGCGTACGCCTTGGCCGCCGAGACGCCCACCAGCAGCGCGCCCGCCAGTCCGGGCCCGGCGGTGACGGCGATGCCGTCGAGGTCGCTCGCGGAGACGCCGGCCTCCTTCAGGGCGCGCTGGATGGTGGGGACCATCGCCTCCAGGTGGGCGCGGCTGGCGACCTCGGGCACCACGCCGCCGTACCGGGCGTGCTCGTCGACGCTGGAGGCCACCGCGTCGGCGAGCAGGGTGTGTCCGCGCACGATGCCCACGCCGGTCTCGTCGCAGGAGGTCTCGATGCCGAGGACCAGGGGTTCGTCAGCCATGAGGCACCGTTCCTTGGTGTGTTCCTTGGTGTTCTGTGGTGTCGGGCGCGGAGCCGGGGTCGGGTTCGGTGTCCGCGGGGCGGCGCATGACGAGGGCGTCCACGTTGCCCGGCTGGTAATAGCCGCGGCGCAGGCCGATCGTCTCGAAGCCGAAGCGCTCGTACAGGCGCTGGGCGCGGACGTTGTCCACGCGGACCTCCAGCAGGACCTCCCGGCACTCGAAGTCGGTGGCGGCCCTCAGCAGGGCGGTGAGCAGGCGGCTGCCGAGGCCGGTGCCCCACTGGTCGCGGGCGGTGGCGATGGTCTGGATGTCGCCGGTGCCGCCGGCGGCGGCGAGTCCGCCGTAGCCGACGATGCGCCCGCCCTCGCCGCCGCCGCCGGCGGCCGCCCCGGCCGTCTCCCCGGCTGTTTCCGCGATCATTTCCGCGACGAGGTAGCGGCGGGTGGCGCCGGGGCCCCGGGCATGGGCCAGCTCGGACCAGAACATGGCGGGCGACCAGGCGTCGTGCGGGAAGAGTTCCCTCTCCAGCTCCAGCACCGGTTCGATGTCCCACCAGCGCATCTCGCGCAGGACGGTCCGCCGGCCGGGCTGCCGGTCGGTGGCGGTCACCGGGGCGTGACCACCTTGTAGTTGGCGGGCACCCTGGCGTCCGGCCGGCGCAGGTACAGCGGCAGCGGCGGCAGGAAGCCCCGCTCGTCCCCGGAATCCAGCCGCTCGGCCGCCAGCGCCGCCAGGGCGGCGGCCGAGGCGTGCTCGGGCATGTCCTGCCGTACGCCGGTGAAGGTGTCCGCGTACAGCCGTGCTCCCGCGCCGACGGCGGGGAGGTCTCCGACCTCGGCGGCGATGTCGGCCGGGCGGTCCACGGCCGGTTCGGTGAGGCGGGTGCGGGCGTCGGCGTAGCGCGCCCAGTACACCTCCTTGCGGCGGGCGTCGGTGGCGACCGCGAAGGGCCCTTCGAGCCCGGCGGTCCCGGCGGCGTACGCGATGCCGTCCAGGGTGCACAGGCCGTGGACGGGGATGTCCCGGGCGGCCCCGACGGTCGTCGCCGTCATCAGGCCGACCCGCAGCCCGGTGTACGGGCCCGGCCCGACGCCGACGACGATGCCGGTCACGTCGCCGAGCGACGCGCCCGCCTCGCCCAGGACGCGGTCGACGGCCGGGAGCAGCAGTTCGCCGTGGCGGCGGGCGTCCACCTCGTCCGCGGCGGCGAGGGTCCTTCGCCCGTCGTGGAGGGCGACGGTGACGGCGGGGGTTGCGGTGTCAAGAGCGAGCAGGAGCACGCTTTTAGCCTACGGCGCGCTGCGGGGCCGCCGGTCCCGCGGCGGCTGCTACGGTCAGGCGTACGATCAGACCGGTCGGAGACCGGAACGCGGGAGGCGGGCGAGAGGTGGCAGGCAGCAGCGCGGGGGCGGTCGTGACCGGACTGACCGCGGCGGCACTGGCCGTCGTCGGTTTCCTCGCCTACCAGGCGGACGCCGCCCAGGACCGGCGCGGGCCGGACCCCGACCGCAAGCCCGCCGCGGCCGCCTCCCCCTCCCCGAGTGCGCAGAAGAAGGACGGCGAGAAGCGCGAGCAGGCCGCGCCGCCGCCCGGCTCGGGCACCGGCGAGCGCGTCGTCTACTCCCTGGGCGGCGACCGGGTGTGGCTGGTCGGCGCGAACGAGAAGGTCACCCGCACCTACCGGGTCGTCCCCGGCGCGGTGGACCCGCAGCCGGGCGAGTACACCGTGACCTCCCGCACCGAGCGCGTCACCGGCACCGACGGGGTGCCGATCGCCCACGTGGTGCTGTTCACCCAGGCCGGCGGGGTCCCGGTCGGCTTCAGCGCCGCGGTGGACGGCTCGCTGCCCGAGGGTCCCCCGAAGGAGGGCACGGGCGGCATCCGGGAGAGGCCGGAGGACGGCGAGGCGATGTGGCGGTTCGCCTCGGTCGGCACGAAGGTCGTCGTCGTTCCCTGAGCCCCTCCGGGCCTCTCCGGCCTCCGGGGAGGCCCGTCCCGGCCGGTTTCCGCACCACTCCCCCGGCCCTGCCGTTCCGCCTCCCGGTGGGAGGACGGGCGGAGGATGGGGGACGCGAAACGTCGAACGGACGAGGGAAGGCACTGCGATGCGCATCGATCTGTCGGGCAGGACGGCGCTGGTCACCGGTTCCACCGGGGGGATCGGGGCGGCGATCGCCACCGGGCTGGCCCGGGCCGGCGCCCGGGTGGCGGTCAACGGGCGCCGGGAGGAGACCGTGGCGGCGGCCGCCGGGCGGCTCCGGGAGGAGGTCGCGGGCGCGGAGGTGGTGGAGGTCGCCGCCGACGTCGCCACGGAGGAGGGCGCGGCACGGGTGGTCGAGGCGCTGCCCGACGTCGACATCCTGGTCAACAACCTCGGCGTCTACGGCCCGAAGCCCGCTCCGGAGATCACCGACGCCGAGTGGCGGCGCTACTTCGAGGTCAACGTGCTGTCCGCCGTCCGTCTGACGCGCGCCTACGTGCCGGGGATGGTGGAGCGGTCGTGGGGCCGTGTGCAGTACATCGCCAGCGACTCGGCCGTCGTCACCCCGGTGGAGATGATCCACTACGGCATGACCAAGACCGCGCTGCTCGCCGTGGCCCGGGGCTGGGCGAAGGAGGTGGCGGGCAGCGGGGTCACCGTGAACTCCGTCATCGCCGGCCCGACCCGCACCGGCGGGGTGGAGGAGTTCGTCCGCGAGCTGGTCGGTTCGGACCTGCCCTGGGACGAGGCGCAGCGCCTCTTCATGCGCGAGCACCGGCCGCAGTCGCTGCTCCAGCGGCTGATCGAGCCGGAGGAGATCGCGAACATGGTCGTCTACCTCGCCTCGCCCCTGGCGTCGGCGACGACGGGCGGTGCGGTCCGGGTCGACGGCGGGTACGTCGACGCGATCCTTCCCTGAGCCGCTTCCGGGGTCCCGCCGCCCGCACGTTTAGGGACACACCCAACCGAACAAACGCTCATCACACCAACAGGTGAGAACAGAGCGTACAGGTCGGGAGGCGGATCAGTGACAGCGGAATCCGGGGCGTCCGGGGAGGAGAACGCGACGCATCACCACGAGACCGAGAAGGAGCGCGCGGACCGGCGGTGGACGGAACTCCTCCAGGAGGTCCGGGTGGCCCAGATGGGCATCCAGATCCTGCTCGGCTTCCTGCTGAGCGTCGCCTTCACCGAGCGCTTCGAGGACCTGGGGGCGTTGGACCGCAACGTCTACGTCGTCACGGTCATCCTCGGGTCGGCGGCCACCGGGACGCTGATCGCCCCGGTCGCCCTGCACCGCTTCGTCACCGGCCACCGGATGAAACCCCAGACGGTGGAGTGGGCCTCCCGCCTGACCATCGCCGGACTGGTCCTGCTGCTGTGCACCGTCACCTGCGCGCTGCTGCTGATCCTGCGCGTGGTGCTGCACAACGCCCTGGTCTGGTGGATCGTCGGCGGGCTCTTCCTGTGGTTCGTGACCGTCTGGTTCCTGCTGCCCGCCTGGGCCCGCGCCACCCGGGCGGCCCGCCGGTAGCGGCGTCCTCCCCCGGCGGCCCCGGCCGGCGCTCCGGCGGCGCCCCCTCGGCGCTCCGGCGGTGTCAGGCCGCCTCGGCCCTCGAAGCCCGGCGCTCCCGGCGCCCTTCGGGGGCCGCCGGGGGCGTCGAGACGGCGTCGGCCGCCGCGCACGACGCCAGCAGTTCGCTCATCGACACCGGGGCGCACCGCGGCCGGAGGCCGGACGCCTCCGCGGACTCGGTCCCCGTGGTGGTCTCGGGCTCCCGCTCATGGGCCTCCATGGATCCTCCTGGCTCCTGGGGCGGATGCGGTCAGGCATGCCTGACCGGCTCCTGGTCTCCCATGTGACCACGGCGGCCGCGCCGCGCGCAACATTTTGCCGACAGCCTGTCGGAACACTCCGCCGGGCGCCGCGGCGGTCCCGCGCGGGCCGCCGCGGAAAAGGGACCCACGCGCCCCGGGAAGGCCTACGCGGGCCGCCCCAGGAAGGAGAGGTCCACACCGGCCCAGCGCGCGCCGACCCCGGCGACCGTCACCGTCCGGACGTCGTGGTCCCCGACGCCGTCCGCCGGGACGCCCGCCGCGTCCGCTCCCACGGCCCGCTCGATGACCACGTGCAGCCGGTCCTCGGACAGCTCCTCGACCTTGCCCTCGCCCCACTCCACGACCACCACCGACTCCGGCAGGGAGACGTCCAGGTCCAGGTCCTCCATCTCCTCCAGGCCGCCGCCGAGCCGGTAGGCGTCCACGTGCACCAGCGGAGGGCCGTCGCCGAGCGGGGGGTGCACCCGGGCGATGACGAAGGTCGGCGAGGTCACCGCGCCGCGCACGCCCAGGCCCTCCCCCAGCCCGCGGGTCAGGGTGGTCTTGCCCGCGCCCAGCTCCCCGGTGAGCAGGACGAGGTCGCCGGGCCGCAGCAGCCGGGCGAGCCCGCGCCCCACCTCCCGCATGCGGTCAGGGGTGCCGACGGCGATCCGTACGGTGCTGCTGCTCTCCGGAAAGGCCCCGGTGTCAGTCCCCGCGGCCGGGTGGTGCGGTGTCTCCATGCCTGTGGATGGTACGCGTCAGCAGGGCGGCCAGATGATCGTTGACCAGGCCGGGGCACTCCAGCATGATCAGGTGCCCCGCGCCCTCGGCGATCACCAGATCGGCGCGGGGCAGGGCCTCGGCCATCGCCTCGCCGTGCTCGCGCGGGGTGAGCAGGTCCCGGTCGCCGGTGAGGATCAGGGCGGGCCGCCCGCTGTCGAAGGCGGCCAGCGCGGCGGTCTTCTCGTGCTCGGCGAAGGCCGGGTAGAAGTCCGCGACCACGTCGACCGGCACCGACTCGATCAGCCGCTCCGCGAAGCGCGCCACGCCGGGGTCGACGTCGCGGGTCCCGAACGAGTACCGCTTGACCAGCCCCGTGAACAGATCGGCGGTGGCGCGGCGGCCCCGCTCGACCAGCTCGGCCCGCGCCGCCAGCGTCTTCAGCAGGCCCGGCGCCATCCGCCTCAGCGCCCGCGCCCCGGCGGCGGGCAGCCCGTACGTCACCTCGGCCAGTCCGCCCGCCGAGGTGCCGACCAGGGCCACTCCGGCGACGCGTTCGGCCACGTACTCCGGGTACAGGGCGGCGAGCGCCATCACCGTCATGCCGCCCATCGAGTGGCCGACGAGGACGACCGGCCCGGTGGGCACGGCGGCGTCGAGCACCGCCTTCAGGTCGTGTCCGAGCCGGTCGATGGTCACCGTCTCGCCGGCCCGCCCGCGCCCCGAGCGGCCGTGCCCGCGCTGGTCCCAGTAGACGGCCCGCAGGGCGGGCATGGGGGGCGTGGTGGGCTCCAGCCCGCGCAGGGCGGCGCGCTGGAAGTGCCAGACGTCCTGCGCCAGGCAGTAGCCGTGGCTGAAGACGACCGTGGGCGCCCCGTCGACGGCGGCCTCCGGGGCGTCGACGGGGGTGTCGGTCTCGAAGTACAGCGGTGTGCCGTCGTCGGCCGCGGCCCGGCCCGGGACGCCGCGCAGCGTTCCGTAGGGGCCGGCGGCGTCCAGGGCCAGCCGCGCCCTGCGGCCGACCGCGCGGTGCACCGTCAGCCGCTCTATCGCCATGCCGGCGGCGGCTCCGGCCGCCGCGAGGCCCAGCACCGCGCCGGCCATGCCCGCGCGGCGCGCCCACCCCCTGCCGGACGTACTGGCCATGCCCGGATCACACGTCCGCGTTCAGGTGGACGCGGGGCACCCGGGCGCCGATCCGGGTGACGATCTCGTACGAGATGGTGCCCACGGCCCGTGCCCAGTCCTCGGCCGTCGGCTCGCCGTGGTCGCCCGGGCCGAAGAGGACCGCCTCGTCCCCCGCCTCGGCCGTGTCCCCGCCCAGGTCGACCACGAACTGGTCCATGGCCACCCGGCCGGCGACCGTCCGCCACTTCCCCGCCACCAGCACCGGGCCGGTGCCGGAGGCGTGCCGGGGGATGCCGTCGGCGTACCCGGCCGGCACCAGGGCCAGGGTCGTCTCGCCGGGGGTGGTGTAGTGGTGGCCGTAGCTCACCCCGTGGCCGGCCGGGACCCGCTTGACGTTGGCGAGGGAGGCGCGCAGGGTCATCGCCGGCCGCAGCCCGAAGTCCTGGGGGGCGCCGATCTCGGGCGAGGGCGAGAGCCCGTAGACCGAGATGCCGGTGCGGACCAGGTCGAAGTGGGCCTCGGGGAGCGTGAGCGTGGCCGGCGAGTTGGCGATGTGCCGCACCTCCGGGTCGAGCCCGGCGCGGGCGGCGACGGCCAGGGCGTCGTGGAAGACGGCGAGCTGCGCGGCGACGGAGGGGTGGCCGGGCTCGTCGGCGCAGGCGAAGTGCGACCACACCCCGGCGACCTCGACCGTGCCCTCCCGCTCGGCGGCCCTGGCGGCGGCGACCAGGTCGGGCCAGTCGGCGGGCCGGCAGCCGTTGCGGCCCAGCCCGGTGTCGATCTTCAGGTGGACGCGGGCGGTGCGGCCGCAGGCGCGGGCTGCGGCCGTGATCTCCTCCAGCGCCCACCGGGCGCTCGCCGAGACGTCGACGTCCGCCTCGATCGCCTCGCGCCACGGCCCGCCGGGCGTCCACAGCCAGCACAGCACCCGGCCGCGGTCCCCGGCGGCGCGCAGCGCCAGCGCCTCCTCGGGGGTGGCCGTTCCCAGCCAGGCCGCCCCCGCCTGCCGCGCGGCGCGGGCACACGGCACCATTCCGTGGCCGTACGCGTCGGACTTCACCACGGCCATCAGGGCCGCTCCGGCCGCGCGCTCCCGCAGCGCGCCGACGTTGCCGCGCAGCGCGCCGAGGTCGACCTCGGCGCTGACCCGGTGGGGCGCTGCCGCGCGGGGGGCGGGGTGCTCGCTTGCGACGTTCACGACCTCAGTGTCTCAGGTCCCCCCGTCCGCCCTCCGGCCTGCCGGGCGGGGGCGTCCGGAGCGCGCCGTCCGCGACGTCCCGCCACGCCCGGCGCAGGGCCGCCGCCACGTCCGACGCGCCGGCCAGGGGGGCCGCCAGCCGCCCGGCGAGGCCGTGGAGGTAGGCGCCCGCCGCCGCCGCGTCGGGGGCCGCGAGCCCGGCGGCGAGCAGCGAGCCGGCCAGCCCGGAGAGCACGTCGCCGCTGCCGGCCGTCGCCAGCCAGCCGGTCCCGGTGGGGTTGACCCGCACCGGACGGTCCTCCTCCGGTTCGGCGACCAGGGTGGTCGAGCCCTTGAGCAGCACCGTCGCCCGGTACCGCCGCGCCAGCTCCCGAACCGACGCCAGCCGCGCCGCCTCGACCTCCTCGCGGGCCGTGCCCAGCAGCGCCGCCGCCTCCCCGGCGTGCGGGGTGAGCACCGTCGGCGCCGTGCGCGCCCGGACCTGCCCGGCGTCCATCAGCCGCAGCCCGTCGGCGTCCACCAGCACCGGCACCCCGGACGCCAGCACCTCGCGCACGGTCTCCCGCGCGTCCGGCCCGTCGCCCAGCCCGGGGCCGACGACCCACGCCTGCACCCGGCCCGCCGCGGCGGGCGGGCCGGCGGAGACCAGGGTCTCGGGGAAGCGGGCGATCACCTCGCCGGCCGCGGGCCCGGCGTACCGCACGGCCCCCGCGCCGCCGCGCAGCGCGCCCGCCACGGCGAGGACGGCCGCGCCGGGGTAGCGGCCGGAACCGGCCGCGATCCCGGTGACGCCGCGCCGGTACTTGTCGCTCTCGGCCGCCGGGCGGGGCAGCAGCGCGGCCACGTCCGCGTGCTGCGGCGCGCGGGCCACCGGGACGGCGCCCGCCAGGTGGGGCCCCAGACCGATGTCGATCAGCCGCACCGCGCCGGCGTACTCGCGGGCCGGGTCGATCAGCAGCCCCGGCTTGTACGCGCCGAAGGTCACCGTCGCCGCGGCCCGCACCGCCACGCCGCGCACCTCGCCGGTGTCGGCGTCGACGCCGCTGGGCAGGTCCACGGCGACGACCGGCGCCCCGGCCTCCTGGACGAACCCCAGGACCTCCACCGCGTCGGGACGCAGCCCGCCCCGGCCGCCGATGCCGACGATGCCGTCCACGACGAGGTCGGCCCGCCGGAGCAGGGCGGGGATGTCGGCGGGCACGCCCTCCAGCGGGGCGGAGGGCGCCGCCACGGCCCGGCCGCCGGCCGCCCGCAGGGCGGCGAGCCCGGCGGCGTGCGCCCGCTCCGGGCTGAGCAGCACGGCGGTCACCCCGGCGCCGCGCCGGGCCAGGAGCGCCCCGGCGAACAGCGCGTCCCCGCCGTTGTCGCCGCTGCCGACGAGCAGGACGATCCGGGTGCCGTACGTCCGCCCCAGCATCCCTGCGCAGGCGGCGGCGAGCCCGGCGGCGGCGCGCTTCATCAGCGTCCCCGGGGGCAGCCGTGCCATCAGCTCCCGCTCGGCGGCCCGTACGGTCTCCACGCTGTAGGCATCTCTCATGCCCACAGTCTGACCGCTCCCCCGCCGGGTCACCCCTCCGCGATCACCACCGCGGAGGCCACCCCGGCGTCGTGGCTGAGGGACACGTGCCAGCGCCGCACGCCCAGTTCGTCCGCTCGGGCCGCCACCGTGCCGCGCACCCGCAGCGACGGACGGCCGCTGCCGTCCGTCACCACCTCGGCGTCCGTCCACAGCATCCCGCCGGGCGCGCCCAGGGCCTTGGCCAGCGCCTCCTTGGCGGCGAACCGCGCGGCCAGGGAGGCGGCCCCGCGCCGCTCCCCGCCGGGCAGCAGCAGCTCCGCCGGGACGAAGAGGCGGTCCGCCAGGGCGGGGGTGCGTTCCAGCGCGGCGGCGAAGCGGTCGATCCCGGCGACGTCGATGCCCACTCCGACGATCACCGGAGGCCCCCCGTCGGCGTCATGGCCTCACTCCACCGTCACCGACTTGGCGAGGTTGCGCGGCTGGTCCACCTCGTTGCCGCGGGCCGTGGCCAGCTCGCAGGCGAAGACCTGGAGCGGCACGGTGGCCACCAGCGGCTGGAGCAGGGTGGGCGTGGCGGGGATGCGCACCAGGTGGTCGGCGTACGGCACGACCGCCTCGTCGCCCTCCTCGGCGATGACGATGGTCCGCGCGCCCCGGGCCCGGATCTCCTGGATGTTGGAGACGATCTTGTCGTGGAGGACGGACCGGCCGCGCGGCGACGGCACGACCACGACCACCGGCAGGTCCTCCTCGATCAGGGCGATCGGACCGTGCTTGAGCTCTCCGGCGGCGAAGCCCTCGGCGTGCATGTACGCCAGTTCCTTGAGCTTGAGCGCGCCCTCCAGGGCGACGGGGTAGCCCACGTGGCGGCCGAGGAAGAGCACGGTGTTCTTGTCGGCCAGGTTCCGGGCCAGCTCGCGCACCGGCTCCATCGTGCCCAGGACCTTCTCGACCTCGGTGGAGATCTGGGACAGCTCGCGGATCACCGAGCGGATCTCGTCGCCCCACTTGGTGCCGCGCACCTGGCCCAGGTAGAGGGCGACCAGGTAGCAGGCGACGAGCTGGGTCAGGAACGCCTTGGTGGAGGCGACCGCGACCTCGGGGCCGGCGTGGGTGTAGAGCACCGCGTCGGACTCGCGGGGGATCGTCGAGCCGTTGGTGTTGCAGATGGCCAGCACCTTGGCGCCCTGCTCGCGTGCGTGGCGCAGCGCCATCAGGGTGTCCATGGTCTCGCCGGACTGGCTGATGGCGACGACCAGGGTGCGCTGGTCCAGGATCGGGTCGCGGTAGCGGAACTCGCTGGCCAGCTCGGTCTCGCAGGGGATCCGCGTCCAGTGCTCGATGGCGTACTTGGCGATCATCCCGGCGTGGTAGGCGGTGCCGCAGGCCACGATGACGACCTTGTCGACCTCGCGCAGCACGTGGTCGGGGATGCGCACCTCGTCCAGGGTCAGCCGGCCGGCCTCGTCGATGCGGCCCAGGAGGGTGTCGGCGACCGCCTTGGGCTGCTCGGCGATCTCCTTGAGCATGAAGTAGTCGTAGCCGCCCTTCTCGGCGGCCGAGGCGTCCCAGTCCACGTGGTACGCGCGGGTCTCGGCGGGCGCGCCGTCGAAGTCGGTGACCGTCACCTGGTCCCGCTTGAGCTCCACGACCTGGTCCTGGCCCAGCTCGATGGCCTCGCGGGTGTGCTCGATGAACGCGGCCACGTCGGAGGCGAGGAAGTTCTCGCCGTCGCCGACGCCCACCACCAGCGGCGAGTTCCGCCGGGCGCCGACGACCGTGTCCGGCTCGTCCGCGTGCACCGCGACGAGGGTGAAGGCGCCCTCCAGGCGGCGGCACACCTGCCGCATCGCCTCGGCCAGGTCGCCGCAGGCGGAGAAGTTCTCGGCGAGCAGGTGGGCGACGACCTCGGTGTCGGTCTCGGAGTTCAGGTGGTGGCCGCGCTCGGCCAGCTCCGCGCGGAGCGCGGCGAAGTTCTCGATGATGCCGTTGTGGACGACCGCGACCCGCCCGGAGTTGTCCAGGTGCGGATGCGCGTTGGCGTCGGTCGGCCCGCCGTGCGTGGCCCACCGGGTGTGGCCGATGCCGGTGGTTCCGCTGGGCAGCGGGCGCTCGTCCAGGAGCTTGCCGAGGTTGCCGAGCTTCCCGGCCTTCTTCGCCGCCGCCAGGCCCCCGTCGGCGAGAACGGCCACGCCCGCCGAGTCGTAGCCGCGGTACTCCAACCGCTTCAGTCCCGCGATGACGACGTCGAGGGCGGACTGCCCTCCTGCATAACCAACGATTCCGCACATGTGGGCAGCCTAAAGGGCGGAGGGAGTGATCGTGGTCAGCGCCCTCGCGATATTCGGTCGATGGCGTCCTCGATGATCTCCAGGTACTCCGACTCCTCGCAGCGCGGCTTGCTGCCCCGCCGGTACAACTCCAGCGCGTCCCGCAGGTCTTCGCCCAGATCCTCGTCGGGCAGTTCCTCGACGGAGTCCTCCCAGGCGCGGGCGGCCCGGGCCTCGGACAGGGCGGCGGAACGGTGGCGCATCGCACGGAGGCGACGGAACGACGGCGTCATGGCGGACCTCCGACCCGAAACACACGGAACAATCGTGCGATTACGGTCAACGTAGCGGTCCGATGCGGTTCCGTACACCCCTCCCGCGCCTCCTCGCGGCGGCTTCTGTGCCGCTGATCACACGGCTCCGCCCCCTGCCCCGGGCCGTGCGCGCACCACAATGGGCGCGTGTCCGCCCTCGCCGCCTCCCCAGCCCCCTCGGAGTCGCCGGCGCCGCAGCGCCGCGGCCGTTCCGAGGCGAGTCCCTTCGTCGACCTCTCGCGCGCCGAGTGGAGCGCGCTGCGCGACAAGACACCCCTGCCGCTGACCGCCGCCGAGGTGGAGGAGCTGCGCGGGCTGGGCGACGTCATCGACCTGGACGAGGTGCGGGACGTCTACCTGCCGCTGTCGCGCCTGCTCAACCTGTACGTCGGCGCCACCCACGGGCTGCGCGGGGCGCTCAACACCTTCCTCGGCGACGCGGCCGGCCACGGGGCCCAGCGCGGCACGCCGTTCGTCATAGGCGTCGCGGGCAGCGTCGCGGTGGGCAAGTCCACGGTCGCGCGACTGCTGCGGGCCCTCCTCGCCCGCTGGCCCGAGCACCCGCGCGTGGAGCTGGTGACCACCGACGGGTTCCTGTTCCCCAACGCGGAGCTGCGGCGGCGCGGGCTGATGGCGCGGAAGGGCTTCCCCGAGTCCTACGACCGCCGGGCGCTCACCCGCTTCGTCGCGGACGTCAAGGCGGGCCGGGAGGAGGTCACCGCTCCCGTCTACTCGCACCTGATCTACGACATCGTCCCCGGCGAGACCCTCACCGTCCGCCGCCCCGACATCCTGATCGTGGAGGGCCTGAACGTCCTCCAGCCCGCCCTCCCCGGCAAGGACGGCCGCACCCGGCTCGCGGTCGCCGACTACTTCGACTTCTCCGTCTACGTGGACGCGCGCACCGAGGACATCGAGCGCTGGTACCTGGGCCGCTTCCGCAAGCTGCGCGAGACGGCCTTCCAGGACCCGTCCTCGTACTTCCGCCGGTACACGCAGGTGTCGGAGGAGGAGGCACTGGACTACGCGCGCGGGATCTGGCGGACGATCAACCGGCCGAACCTGGAGCAGAACATCCTCCCCACCCGGGGCCGGGCCGGCCTCGTCCTGCGCAAGGGGCCGGACCACAAGGTCCAGCGCCTGTCGCTGCGCAAGCTCTGAGCCGGGCCGCGGTCCGGCTCAGCCGGGGCCGTCCAGGTGGCGGCGGTAGCGGACGCCCGGCCGCCCGCCCGGCCGGGCGTCCCCGCCCGGGACGAACCCGGTGCGTTCGAGCACGGCCCTGGAGGCGGGGTTGTCGAGGGTGGTGACCGCCCACAGTTCCGAGAGTCCGTAGGGCCCGCCGGCCGGCCGGCACACCTCCCGCACCGCGGCCGTCGCGACGCCCCGGCCCGCGGCCCGCTCGGCGACGCGGTAGCCCAGCTCCGCGCTGCCCCCGGTCACGTCCACCAGGTTGACACGGCCGACCGGCTCCCCGTCCTCGCCGACGACGACGTGGAAGTGGCACGTCCCCGCCTCCTGCTCGGCCGGCAGGGCGGTGTGGCGGGCGTCGAACTCCGCGAAGTACGCGTCCCCCCGGTCCTCCACGGACCGGGCGAACCACTCGCGGTTCTCCCGCTCGAAGGCCAGGAGGGCGGGCGCGTGGCCGGCCCGGAGCCGCTCCAGTCTCACCATGCGCGGAAGCGTACGCGCCCGCACCGGCGCCGCGCACCGCCCCGCGCGGGGCTCAGCCCAGCGCGGACTTGACCTCGTCGGCCAGCCGGCCGGCCACCGTGCGGGCCTGCTCCAGGTCGGCGGCCTCCACCATCACCCGCACCAGCGGCTCGGTGCCGGAGGGGCGCAGCAGCACCCGGCCGGTCTCGCCCAGCTCCCGCTCGGCCTCGGCCACGGCCGCGGCCACCCGGGCCGAGGAGGCGACCCGGCTCTTGTCCACGTCCCGCACGTTGATCAGCACCTGCGGCAGACGCTCCATCACGGCCGCCAGCTCCGCCAGGGACCGGCCCGTGGCGGCCACACGGGCGGCCAGCAGCAGACCGGTCAGGGTGCCGTCGCCGGTGGTGGCGTGGTCCAGGACGATGACGTGCCCGGACTGCTCGCCGCCCAGCGAGTAGCCGCCGCGCTTCATCTCCTCCAGCACGTAGCGGTCGCCGACCGCCGTCTGCAGCAGCTCGACGCCCTCCCGCTCCATGGCGAGCTTGAAGCCGAGGTTGGACATCACGGTGGCCACCACGGTGTTGCCCCGCAGCGTCCCGGCCTCCTTCATCCCCAGGGCCAGCACGCTGAGGATCTGGTCGCCGTCGACCTCGTTGCCGTCGGCGTCCACGGCCAGGCAGCGGTCGGCGTCGCCGTCGTGCGCCACGCCCAGGTCGGCGCCGTGCTCGACCACGGCCGCGCGCAGTCCCTCCAGGTGGGTGGAGCCGCAGCCGTCGTTGATGTTGAGCCCGTCGGGCTCGGTGGCGATGGTGACCACCTCGGCCCCCGCCCGCGCGAACGCCTCCGGGGAGACCCGGGCCGCCGCGCCGTGCGCGCCGTCGATGACGACCTTGAGCCCGTCGAGCCGGTTGGGCAGGACGGCGACCAGGTGCGCGACGTACTTGTCGAAGCCCTCGTCGTACTCCTTCACCCGGCCCACGCCGGAGCCCGTCGGCCGGTCCCAGGGCTCGCCGGAGGCGTGCTCGCGGTAGACGTGCTCGATGCGGTCCTCCAGCTCGTCGGCCAGCTTGTGGCCGCCGCGGGCGAAGAACTTGATGCCGTTGTCCGGCATGGGGTTGTGGCTGGCGGACAGCATCACGCCCAGGTCGGCGCCGAGCACGCCGGTCAGGTACGCCACGGCCGGGGTCGGCAGCACGCCCACCCGCAGCACGTCCACGCCCGCGCTGGCCAGTCCGGCCACCACGGCGGCCTCCAGGAACTCCCCGGACGCGCGCGGATCACGCCCGACCACCGCCACCGGGCGGTGGCCCGCGAACGTACCCGCCTCGGCGAGCACGTGCGCCGCCGCGACCGACAGACCGAGCGCCATTTCGGCGGTCAGGTCGGCGTTGGCGACTCCGCGCACACCGTCCGTACCGAAGAGTCGTCCCACCGTGGTTCCTCCGAGTTCCAAGCCGAGGTCGGGCCTGTGACGGGCCCGGCTCATCCAGATATACGCCCCTCGGCCGCGGATGCGGCACGACCGCGCGCCCGGGACCTCCCCGGCCACCCCTCCGGGCGCAGGGGGGCGCGCCCCGGCCGGGGGCTCCGCCGGCGGCCGAAGACGAACGCCCCGACGCACCGTGACGGTGCTGTCGGGGCGCTCATCAGCGGATGCCAGGGATTCCAGCAGGCTCGGCGCGGGTCAGCGCTTGCTGTACTGGGTGCCCTTGCGGGCCTTCTTCAGACCGGCCTTCTTGCGCTCGACGGCGCGGGCGTCGCGGGTCAGGAAGCCGGCCTTCTTCAGCGGGCCGCGGTTGTTGTCCACGTCCGCCTCGTTCAGCGCACGGGCCACGCCCAGGCGCAGCGCACCGGCCTGGCCGGAGACGCCGCCGCCGTTGATGCGGGCGATGACGTCGTAGCGGTCCTCCAGCTCGAGCACCTTGAAGGGCTCGTTGACTTCCTGCTGGTGCACCTTGTTCGGGAAGTACGACTCCAGGGTCCGGCCGTTGATCTTCCACTGGCCGGTGCCCGGCACGATGCGGACACGGGCGACCGCGTTCTTGCGGCGGCCGGTGCCGGCGGCCGGCTGCGGCTCCCCGAAGCGGGAAGCCAGCGACTCGGTGGTGTACTCCTCGACGCCCTCGGGCGTCTCGGTGGTGTACGACTCGATGTCCTCGACCTCTTCGATCGGGGTCTCGGGGGTGGTCTCGGCCACGGTTCTCCTCAGCTTCTCTTCGTCTTGGGTGGCCGGACTACTGCGCGACCTGGGTGATCTCGAACGGGACCGGCTGCTGGGCAGCGTGCGGGTGGTTCTCGCCCGCGTAGACCTTCAGCTTCGAGAGCATCTGGCGGCCCAGGGAGTTCTTCGGGAGCATGCCCTTGACGGCCTTCTCCACGGCCTTCTCCGGGTTCTTCTGCAGGAGGTCGTCGTAGCGGACGGACCGCAGACCACCCGGGTAGCCGGAGTGGCGGTAGGCCAGCTTCTGGGTCCGCTTGTTGCCGGAGAGGTGCACCTTGTCGGCGTTGATGATGATGACGAAGTCACCAGCGTCAACGTGCGGCGCGTACACCGGCTTGTGCTTGCCCCTCAGAAGGGTGGCGGCCTGGGAGGCCAGGCGGCCCAGGACGACATCGGTGGCGTCGATGACGTGCCACTGGCGCTGGATGTCGCCGGGCTTGGGGCTGTACGTACGCACGGTCGTAGCCTTCGCTTCTTCAGTGAGTGTTTCCTGACAAGGTCACCGGAGATCACGACAGCCTTGACCACGCGTCGGTGACGCAAGCCGAAGCGGGTCGCTGGTCATCGTCCTGGTGGACCAGGCGTAACGGCCTCTCACGTGAGAACGAGCAAGCCAATACGCACAACGAACCAGCAGGATACCGGCCATCGTCCGCACGGGTCAAAACGTCCCCTCCGGCCGGGCGCGGCCCGGACCGTCCGGAGGGGACGCGAACGGACCGTGGGTGACGGCCCGCCCACCGTCCGCGTCAGCGCGCCCGCGCCACCCGGCCCTCGTCCCAGACGGGTTCCGGCACCTCGCGCACCCGCCCGTCCGCGCCGAAGACCAGGAAGCGGTCGAAGGACCGGGCGAACCAGCGGTCGTGCGTCACCGCCAGCACCGTCCCCTCGTACGCCTCCAGGCCCTGCTGGAGCGCCTCCGCGCTCTCCAGGTCCAGGTTGTCGGTGGGCTCGTCCAGCAGCAGCGCGGTGGAGCCGGCCAGCTCCAGCAGGAGGATCTGGAAGCGGGCCTGCTGCCCGCCCGAGAGCTTCCCGAAGGGCTGCTCGGCCTGGCGGTCCAGCTCGTAGCGGCGCAGCACGGACATCGCCGCGCCCCGGTCCCTGGCGTGCTCGGTCCACAGGATGTCGAGCAGGGTGCGGCCCTCCAGTTCGGGGTGCGCGTGGGTCTGGGCGAAGTGGCCGGGCACCACCCGGGCGCCCAGCTTCCACTCCCCCGTGTGGGCGACGTCACCGCCGGCCAGCAGCCGCAGGAAGTGCGACTTGCCCGAACCGTTCGAGCCGAGCACCGCGACCCGCTCCCCGTAGAAGACCTCCAGGTCGAAGGGCTTCATCAGCCCGGTCAGCTCCAGCCCGGAGCAGGTCACCGCCCGCACCCCGGTGCGCCCGCCGCGCAGCCGCATGCGGATGTCCTGCTCGCGCGGGGGCTCCTGCGGCGGACCCGCCTCCTCGAACTTCCGCAGCCGGGTGCGGGCCGCCTGGTAGCGCGAGGCGAGCCCGTCGTTGTAGGCGGCCTTCTGCTTGAGGGTGTGCACCAGCTGCTTCAGCTTGGCGTGCTGCTCGTCCCAGCGCCGCCGCAGCTCCTCGAAGCGCTCGAAGCGCTCCTTCCGCGCCTGGTGGTAGGTGGCGAAGCCGCCGCCGTGCACCCACACGTCCGACCCCGAGGGGCCCGGCTCCACGCTGACGATCTTCTGCGCCGCCCGGGCCAGCAGCTCCCGGTCGTGGGAGACGAACAGCACCGTCTTGCGGGTCTCGTTCAGCCGCTCCTCCAGCCAGCGCTTGCCGGGGACGTCGAGGTAGTTGTCCGGCTCGTCCAGCAGCAGCACCTCGTCCGGGCCGCGCAACAGCGCCTCCAGGACCAGCCGCTTCTGCTCCCCGCCGGAGAGGGTGCGCACCTTGCGCCACTGCGCCTTCTCGTACGGCACGCCCAGGGCGGCCGTGGTGCACACGTCCCAGAGGGTCTCGGCCTCGTACCCGCCGGCCTCCGCCCAGTCGGCGAGGGCCTGCGCGTACGCCATCTGCGCGGCCTCGTCGTCGACCTCCATGATCGCCAGCTCGGCGGCGTCCACGGCCTCCGCGGCCTGCCGGACGCGCGGCCGGGCGACCGAGACCAGCAGGTCGCGGACCGTCCGCTCGTCCCGCACGGATCCCACGAACTGCGGCATCACCCCGAGCCCGCCGCTGACCGTCACCGTGCCGCCGTGCGGTTTCAGCTCCCCCGAGATCAGCCGCAGCAGGGTGGTCTTCCCGGCGCCGTTGGCACCCACCAGCGCCACCGAGGCGCCCTCTCCCACCCGGAACGAGACGTCGTTCAGCAGCATCCGCCCGTCGGGAAGCCAGTACTCCAGGTGTGCCGCCTCCACATGTCCCATGGGGCGACTCTGACCGGGACCGGGGGCTACGGCAAGCGAATAAGATGCGCCCATGAGCTTTGGGCAGGGGGGGCCGGGCTGGGGCCCCGGGGGACCATCCGCACCGTCCACGCCGGACTGGGCGGCACTCGCCGAGGAGGCCGAGCGCACCCGCGCCCGCCGCCGCCGCTGGCTGATGATCGGGGGCGGCGCGGTGGCCACGGCCGCCGTGGCCGCGATCGTGGCCACCGCCGTCGTCAGCGAAAGCGGGTCCGAGGCGTCCGCCGGGACTCCGTCGGCGGCTCCCTCCGCCGGGAGCCTGCCGCCCGCCCCCGAGCAGCCGGAGCCGACCTTCTCCTCCGAGCCCCCGCCCCCTCCGCCGCCGGACCCGCGGGAGTTCCTCTCCGACCCAAAGAAGGACACCGCTCCGCTCAGCGCCGCCACCCTCTTCCCCGGCGACTCGATGAGGGCCAACGGCCGCGCCTACGGCAAGGGCGCCTCCGGCTCCACCGAGAACTGCGCCGCCGGCACCCAGGGCACCCTCGGCGCGGTGCTGACGAACAACGGCTGCCGCGAGCTGATCCGGGTGACGTACGAACGCGACGGCATCGCGGTGACCGTCGGCGTCGCCGTCTTCGACAGCGCCGAGGCCGCCTCGAAGGCCAAGGCGCAGGCCAGGCCCAATGTCGCCTCGCTGCCGGGCGCGGGCGTGCCCGCCTTCTGCCGGGGGGTGACCTGCCACACCTCGGCCAACGCGCTGGGCCGCTACGCGTACTTCACCATCTCCGGCTACACCAGCGGCCGGAGCGTCACCGCCTCCGACACCGCCGCCCCCCGGGCCGGGCGGGACGCCGCGGACTTCGCCTTCGCCCGCATCCTCAAGCGCGGCCAGGACCAGGCGGCGGCCTCCGTCACGGAGGGCACGCGGGACTGACGGACGCGGGTGCCGCCCCGGGCCGGCCCGGGGCGGCGCCGGGCGTCAGTCCTGCTGGGCGCCCATGGGGAGCGTGCGCAGCTTCACCTTGGTGGGGGTCTTCTGCTTGAAGGCCCAGTCGAGCATCTTCGTCGCGTCCGGGTAGCGGTCGGCGCTGTTGAGGATGACGCCGACGACCGTGCGCTTGTCGCGCGTCGCCGCGAAGACCAGGCAGGGGCCGGCCTTGGTGCCCGTGCCCGTCTTGATGCCGACGACGCCCTTGTACGAGCCCAGCAGCTTGTTGGTGTTGTACCAGGTGTACGTGCGTCCGTTGGTCGCCTTCTGGACGGTGCTGGTCGACTTGACCACCGTCTTGAAGGTGGAGTTCCCCATCGCGTGCCGCGCCAGTTTCGCCAGGTCGCGCGGGGTGGAGTAGTTGTTGCCCGCCTGGGATATGCCGTCGAAGGAGTCGAACTTCGTGTTCTTCATCCCCAGGTCGGCGGCCTTCTTGTTCATCTTGGAGATGAACGACTTGGTGCGGGCCGACGTGGTGCTGCCGCTGCCGAAGGTGTCGGCCAGCGCGTACGCCGCGTCACAGCCGGAGGGCAGCATCAGGCCGTACAGGAGCTGCCGCACGGTGAGCTTGTCGCCCGTCTTCAGGTCCGCGGTGCTGGCGCCGTTCTTGGCGACGTAGTCGCGGTAGGCCTTCTTCACCGTGACCTTGCGGTCGAGGTCGACGCCCTTGGTGGTGAGGACGACCGCCGCGGTCATGATCTTGGTGGTGCTGGCCATCTGGCGCTTGGTGTCCGCGGCCTTGCTCCACAGGGTCCTGTTGGGACCGCTGTCCAGGAGGAAGGCTCCCTTGGCCTTGATTCCGGACGGTCCCGTGGCCGCCTGCGCCGGCGCCACCAGCGGTCCCGCGATCAGCACGGCTCCCGCCGTCACCGCCACCGCGCCCGCCCGGCGGGCCCCCCTCGTTCGAGATCTCAATGGTCGCTCCGTCGTCATGGTCGTGGGCCCGCATACCGCGGGCTCTGACCATCAGACAAGCGGAGGAGCTGGAGGGTTGCCATCGATATCGGGCCAATTCCTCAGCAGCAGCCCGCCGCCACACTCGGGAGCGTGCGCCGGTTGCGCGCCTCGGCGTTGCGCGCGGCCAGCAGGTCGTCGGCCGGGTAGCCGACCTCCTCCAGGGTGAGGCCGTGCGGCCGCACCACGTGGACGGCCGAGTCCCGCACGCCGGCGGCCAGCACCTCGGCGGGCCACGACGGCGGCCGGTGGCCGTCGCCGACGAAGAGCAGCGCGCCGACCAGGGAGCGGACCATGTTGTGGCAGAAGGCGTCGGCGACGACCCTGGCCTCCACGATGCCGTCCGGCCGCCGCTCCCAGCTCAGTTCCCGGAGCGTGCGTATGGTGGTCGCGCCCTCGCGCCGCTTGCAGTAGGCCGCGAAGTCGTGCTCCCCCAGCAGCCCGCGGGCCGCCTCGTTCATGGCGTCCACGTCCAGCGGCCAGTCGTGCCAGAGCACATGGCCGCGCAGGAGGGGGTCCACACCGCCCGGGTGGTCGCAGACCCGGTAGGCGTAGCGCCGCCAGACCGCCGAGAAGCGCGCGTTGAAGTGGGGCGGGGCCTGGGTGACGCGGTGGACCCGCACGTCGTGCGGCAGCCGTCCGGCCAGCCGGCGCAGCAGTCTCTCCCGGTGCGCCTCCCACAGCTCCCCGGGCAGATCGGCGTGGGCCACCTGGCCGCGGGCGTGGACGCCCGCGTCGGTGCGGCCCGCCACCGTCAGCTCGAAGGTCCTCTCCGAGCGGGTCACGGTCCGCAGCGCGTCCTCCAGCTCGCCCTGCACGGTGCGCCGCCCGTGCTGCCGCGCCCAGCCCGAGAAGTCCCTGCCGTCGTACGACAGGTCCAGCCGGACCCGTACGTGCCCGGGCTCCACTTCGTCGCTCACGCCGGTGTTCCTCCCAGACGGCGGCGGACCCGCTCCCGGATGGGGAGGCGGGTCCGCCGCGTGTCGCTCGTCACGAGGGGTCGAGGGCGCCTCAGGCGTCCTTCTTCTCCTCGTCGGCCTCGGCCTTCTCCTCGGCCGGGGCCTCGGTCTCGGCCTTCTCCTCGGCCGGGGCCTCGGCGGCCTCGTCCTTCTTCAGGTCCGCCGCGGCCTCGTCGCCCGCGGTGTCCTTGGCCTGCTGCTCCTTGACGGAGCGCTTCGTGGCGGCCTCGGCCTCGCCGACAGCCTCCTGCTGCACGGTCAGGGCCTCCACCAGCTCGATGACCGCCATGGGCGCGTTGTCGCCGCGACGGTTGCCGATCTTGGTGATCCGGGTGTAGCCGCCCGGACGGTTCTCGTAGCGCGGGCCGATCTCGGTGAAGAGCGTGTGCACGACGCTCTTGTCGAGGATCGTCCTCATCACCTGGCGGCGGTTGTGAAGGTCGCCCTTCTTCGCCTTGGTGATCAGACGCTCCGCCACCGGGCGCAGGCGGCGGGCCTTGGCCTCGGTGGTGGTGATGCGGCCGTGCTCGAAGAGGGCGGTGGCGAGGTTCGCCAGCATGGCCTTCTCGTGCGCGGCGCCGCCGCCGAGGCGGGCACCCTTGGTGGGCTTCGGCATGTTCCGTTGTCCTCTCTCCTGCACCGGCCGTATCAGGTACCGGTGTCAGTGTCCGCACGTGCTTGTGCCCGTGGGAGTCCGGGGCGCTGCGCGGCCCGGATGCGTGGGCCGGCCGGGCGCGGCTGGTGCCGTGCCCGGCCGGGGTGCCGGCGGGAGCCGGCGCCGGTACCGTCCGGTACCGGTCAGTACTGCTCGGTCTCGACGAAACCGGAGTCCGCGTCGTCGTCGGCGCCGAAGGCGTCCGCGGCGGCGGTCGGGTCGAATCCGGGCGGGCTGTCCTTGAGGGTCAGGCCCATTCCGGCGAGCTTCGCCTTGACCTCGTCGATCGACTTCGCACCGAAGTTGCGGATGTCGAGCAGGTCCGCCTCGGAGCGGGCGACGAGCTCGCCCACGGTGTGGATGCCCTCGCGCTTGAGGCAGTTGTAGGAGCGGACGGTCAGCTCCAGCTCCTCGATCGGCAGGGCCAGGTCGGCGGCGAGCGCGGCGTCCGTCGGGGACGGACCCATGTCGATGCCCTCGGCGTCGACGTTCAGCTCACGGGCCAGGCCGAACAGCTCGACCAGGGTCTTGCCGGCGGACGCCATGGCGTCACGGGGACGCATGGCCTCCTTGGTCTCGACGTCGACGATCAGCTTGTCGAAGTCGGTGCGCTGCTCGACACGGGTCGCCTCGACCTTGTAGGTCACCTTGAGGACCGGCGAGTAGATGGAGTCGACCGGGATGCGGCCGATCTCCTGGCCGGCCTGCTTGTTCTGCGCGGCGGAGACGTAGCCGCGACCGCGCTCGACGGTCAGCTCCATCTCCAGCTTCCCCTTGCTGTTCAGCGTGGCGAGAACCAGGTCGGGGTTGTGGACCTCGACACCGGCCGGCGGGGCGATGTCGGCGGCGGTGACCAGACCCGGGCCCTGCTTGCGCAGGTACATCACGACCGGCTCGTCGTGCTCGGAGGAGACGACGAGGCTCTTGATGTTGAGGATCAGGTCGGTGACGTCCTCCTTGACGCCCGGCACGGTGGTGAACTCGTGCAGGACGCCGTCGATCCGGATGCTGGTCACGGCAGCACCGGGGATCGAGGAGAGGAGCGTACGGCGCAGGGAGTTGCCGAGGGTGTAGCCGAAGCCGGGCTCCAGCGGTTCGATCACGAACCGGGAACGGAATTCGTCCACGACCTCTTCGGTCAGTGAGGGGCGCTGAGCGATCAGCATGGGGATGTGCCTCCAGTCTTCGGCAACCGCTATTTGATGCCGAGCATCGGGCAGGAGGCCCGATTTCTACTGCAAGGGTACGGGCGGCACCGCACGTGCGTACCGTGCCGCCCGTACCGCGAGCCGTTACTTCGAGTACAGCTCGACGATGAGCTGCTCCTGCACCTGGGTGTCGATCACCTGGCGCTCGGGCAGCGAGTGGACGAGGATCCGCAGCTTGGAGGGGATGGCCTCCAGCCACGCCGGCACGGTCTTCTCGCCGGCCTCCGCCTGAGCCACCTGGAAGGGGGTCAGGTTACGGGAGGAGGGACGGACCTCGACGATGTCGTTCGGGGAGACCCGGAACGACGGGATGTCGGTCTTGCGACCGTTCACCATGATGTGCCCGTGACGGACGAGCTGACGGGCGTGGTCGCGGGACTTGGCGAAGCCGGCCCGGTAGATCACGTTGTCCAGACGGGTCTCGAGGATCTGCAGCAGGTTCTCACCCGTCTTGCCCTGCTTGCGGTTGGCCTCGTTGAAGTACCCGCGGAACTGCTTCTCCAGGACTCCGTAGATGCGAGCGGCCTTCTGCTTCTCACGCTTCTGCAGCAGGTACTCGCTGTCCTTGGTGCGCCCGCGTCCGTGCTCACCCGGGGGGTAAGGACGGATCTCGATCGGGCACTTAGCGCTCTCGCACTTGGCTCCCTTGAGGAAGAGCTTCTGCTTCTCCCGACGGCAACGCTTGCAGTCGGCCCCGGTGTAACGCGCCATGTTCGTGTATCTCCTACTTCAGCCTGGATCAGACGCGGCGACGCTTCGGCGGGCGGCAGCCGTTGTGCGGGGTCGGGGTGACGTCCTGGATCGAGCCGACCTCGAGACCGGTGGCCTGGAGGGAGCGGATCGCGGTCTCACGGCCGGAGCCGGGACCCTTGACGAACACGTCGACCTTGCGCATCCCGTGCTCCTGCGCGCGACGGGCGGCCGACTCGGCGGCCATCTGCGCGGCGAACGGCGTCGACTTGCGCGAACCCTTGAAGCCCACGTGACCGGCCGAAGCCCAGGAGATCACGTTGCCGGTGGGGTCGGTGATGGAAACGATGGTGTTGTTGAACGTGCTCTTGATGTGAGCGTGCCCGTGGGCGACGTTCTTCTTCTCCTTGCGGCGCACCTTCTTGGCGCCGGCCGTACGGCCCTTCGGAGGCATGGAAACTCTCTCCCGTGGAGGTGGTCGGTCCTACAGTCCGGACCACTGTTCGGTGTCCGGTGCGGACTACTTCTTGCCCGGCTTCTTCTTGCCGGCGATCGCGCGACGCGGGCCCTTGCGGGTGCGGGCGTTGGTGCTGGTGCGCTGACCCCGGACGGGCAGACCGCGGCGGTGGCGCAGACCCTGGTAGCTGCCGATCTCCACCTTGCGGCGGATGTCGGCCTGGATCTCACGGCGGAGGTCACCCTCCGTCTTGATGTTGGCGTCCACGTACTCGCGGATCCGGACCAGCTCGTCCTCGGTCAGATCACGGACTCGGGTGTCCGGGTTCACACCGGTGCTCGCCAGCGTCTGCTTGGAGAGCGTGCGACCGATGCCGAAGACATAGGTGAGGGCGACCTCCACCCGCTTGTCGCGCGGGAGGTCGACGCCTTCGAGGCGTGCCATGAACGTGGCTCCTGTTTTCTTGTCGGAGGTCTTCCGCAGCACCGTTCCCGTAGCGGTCTACGAGCCGGGTCCCCGGCCTCCGTCCGGGGGTGTCGTCCCCACCGGCGGTAACGGATGTCACGGCGGGGGGTCGGGTGTCTGCGTATCTACTTGTCGCTTGCGTCGCGCGAAGAACCGCGAGGTGCGAGGCGGGGGTCGTCGTGCGTCAGCCCTGGCGCTGCTTGTGGCGCAGGTTCTCGCAGATGACCATGACCCGGCCGTGGCGGCGGATCACCTTGCACTTGTCGCAGATCTTCTTGACGCTCGGCTTGACCTTCATGGATGTGAGGTTCTCCGGGTCAGGCCACCACCCCGCGGGGACGGGGCGGAGGCAAGATCTACTTGTAGCGGTAGACGATCCGCCCACGCGTCAGGTCGTAGGGAGACAGCTCCACCACGACACGGTCGTCGGGAAGGATACGGATGTAGTGCATCCGCATCTTGCCGCTGATGTGCGCGAGGACCTGGTGCCCGTTCTGGAGCTCCACCTTGAACATCGCGTTCGGGAGAGACTCGACGACGGTGCCCTCGATCTCGATGGCCCCTTGTTTTTTGGCCATGCTTGAGCGCTTCACCTTCCGGGATCGGCTACCTGGGTCAGCCCGTGGGTGCGCGCAGGCACACATGGACCGACGAGCCAGTCTACGGCACGTCGGAGGGAAAGACGAATCCGGGGATGTATGCCCATCCCGGTAGATCCTTACGCGGACCCGGGGAAGATACCGGAACCGCACCGGGAAAGCGCCCCCGGGGGAACCACCGGGGGCGCGTGAGGGGGCGTGCGGGCTCAGGCCAGGGGGTCGGGGGCGGCCGTGACGCCGTACTCGGCCAGCTTCGCCCTGCCGCCGTCCGGCGCGGTCAGTACCAGCGGGCCCTGCTCGGTCAGCGCCACGGAGTGCTCCCAGTGGCAGGCCCAGGAGCCGTCGTCCGTCTTGACCGTCCAGTCGTCGTCCAGCACGTGGGTCTTCGGGCTGCCCAGGCTGACCATCGGCTCGATCGCCAGGCACATCCCCGGCACCAGCCGCGGCCCGCGGCCGCGCCGGCGGTCCACGTAGTTCAGCAGGTGCGGGTCCATGTGCATCTGGCTGCCGATGCCGTGGCCGCCGTAGTCCTCGATGATCCCGTAGCGGCCGGAGGAGGGGCGGGGCTGGCGGCGGATGTAGCCCTCGATCGCCTTGGAGACGTCCACCAGCCGGTTGCCCTTGCGCATGGCCGCGATGCCGGCCCACATCGACTCCTCGGTGACCCGGCTGAGCTCGTACAGCTCCGGTCCGTGTCCCTCGCCGACGAAGACGGTGATCGCCGCGTCCCCGTGCCAGCCGTCGACGATGGCGCCCGCGTCGATGGAGATGATGTCGCCCGACTTCAGGACGGTCTCCCGGTCCGGGATGCCGTGGACGACGACGTCGTTCACGGAGGTGCAGATGTTGCCGGGGAACCCGCCGTAACCGAGGAAGTTCGGCTTGGCCCCGTGGTCGGCGAGCACCTTGGCGGCGACCTCGTCCAGGTCCTTGGTGGTCGCGCCCGGCACAGCCGCCTCGCGGCACGCCGCGTGCATCGCGGCGACGACCAGCCCGGCCGCACGCATCTTCGCGATCTGCTCGGGGGTCTTGATCTCCACCATGCGGCTGACGCCTTCCAGCTTCCGTTTCCTGCAACGTCCGCCCGGTACGCCGGTACCGGGCCCATCCTTACACGATACGGCCGCGGCACCCGGATGGGGCACCGCGGCCTACCGTCGTCCTCGTGCGGCCTAGGCTCGCCCGAGCGCCTCCATGGCGCGCCGGGTCACCTCGGAGACCTTGCCGAGCGCCGAGATGGTCACCACGAGTTCCTGAGCCTTGTAGTAGTCGATGATCGGCTCGGTCTCGTTGTGGTAGACCTCCAGGCGCTTGCGGACGGTCTCCTCCCTGTCGTCCTCGCGCTGGTACAGCTCACCGCCGCAGATATCGCAGACGCCCTCGGCCTTCGACGGGTTGTACTCCACGTGGAAGATGTGGCTGCTGTCGTTGCGGCACATCCGGCGCCCGGCGATCCGCCGGACGACCTCGTCCTCGGGGACCTCCAGGTCGAGCACCGCGTCCAGCTTCGTCCCCGTCTCGCGCAGGATGCCGTCCAGCGCCTCGGCCTGACCCAGGTTCCGCGGAAAGCCGTCCAGCAGGAAGCCGCCCGCGGCGTCCGGCTGCGCCATGCGGTCCTTGGCCATGCCGATGGTGATCTCGTCCGGTACGAGCTGTCCGGCTCGCATGTACTCCTGCGCCTTCTGCCCGAGCTGGGTGCCCTGGCTGATGTTGGCGCGGAAGAGGTCGCCCGTGGAGATGTGCGGGATGGACAGGTTCTCGGCCAGGAACGCGGCCTGCGTGCCCTTCCCCGCGCCAGGCGGTCCGACGAGGACGATTCGCATCAGCGTAGGAACCCTTCGTAATGGCGCTGCTGAAGCTGGCTCTCGATTTGCTTCACGGTCTCCAGACCCACACCCACGATGATCAGGATGCTGGTTCCGCCGAACGGGAAGTTCTGGTTCGCGTTGAACAACACCAGCGCGACGGTGGGCACCAGGGCGATCAGGCCCAGGTAGAGCGATCCGGGCCACGTGATGCGGTTCAGCACGTAGCTCAGGTACTCCGCCGTGGGACGACCGGCCCGGATACCCGGAATGAACCCACCATACTTCTTCATGTTGTCGGCAACTTCTTCGGGGTTGAAGGAGATGGCGACGTAGAAGAAGGCGAAGAAGACGATCAGCACGAAGTACGTGACGATGTAGATCGGCTTGTCCTGGTTCTGGAAGTTCGTCCTGATCCAGTCCGCCCAGCCCGCCTGAGAGTTGCTGAACTGGACGATCAGCGCCGGGATGTAGAGCAGCGACGAGGCGAAGATCACGGGGATCACGCCCGCCTGGTTCACCTTCAGCGGGATGTAGGTGGAAGTACCGCCGTACGAGCGACGCCCGATCATCCGCTTGGCGTACTGCACCGGGATGCGGCGCTGGGCCTGCTCGACGAAGACCACCAGCGCGACCATCGCCAGGCCGCAGAGGATCACCACGCCGAACTCGATCCAGCCCTTCGCCAGGTGTCCCTGCTGCTTGATGGCCCACAGGGCGCTCGGGAAGGTGGCGGCGATCGAGACGAACATCAGGATCGACATGCCGTTGCCGATGCCGCGGTCGGTGATCAGCTCACCCATCCACATGATCAGCGTGGTGCCGGCGGTCATCACGATCACCATGGTGATCGTGGTGAAGATCGAATCGTCCGGGACGATCTCGTCACGGACGCTGCACTGCGCGAAGAGGCTGCCGCTACGAGCCGTCGCCACCAGGCCGGTGGCCTGGAGCACGCCGAGCGCCACTGTCAGGTACCGGGTGTACTGTGTGATCTTCGCCTGGCCGGACTGCCCCTCCTTCTTCAGGGCCTCCAGCCTCGGGATCACCACCACCAGCAGCTGCAGGATGATGCTCGCCGTGATGTAGGGCATGACACCGAGCGCGAAGATGGTCAACTGCAGCAGCGCGCCGCCGCTGAACATGTTGACCAGACCGAAGAGGCCCGCACCGGAGTCGGCCGCCTCGGCTTCTTTCACGCACAGGTTGACGTTCTCGAAGCTGACACCCGGGACGGGTACGTGCGCCCCGAGCCGGAAGAGCACCATGATGCCAAGGGTGAACAGCAGCTTCTTGCGCAGGTCGGGCGTCTTGAACGCCCGGGCGAACGCGGTGAGCACGGTGCCTCCTGCGCCCCCCGCGTCATGCGCGAGAGGTTACGGTCTGAGGATCAACGGATAAAACGGTTCAGATTCCACAGGGAGATCCTGTGGAGGTCAACAGTGCACGCCACCTTACCGGCGACCGTGCCCCCCTTGGAACGACCAACCGGGGACGCCCGTTCCTGGGCGCCCCCGGTTGGTCACGTCATCGGGCTCAGGCGAGCTCGTTGACCGTGCCGCCGGCAGCGGTGATCTTCTCCTTGGCGGAGCCGGAGACCTTGTCCACGGTCACCTGCAGGGCCACGGAGATGTCGCCGTTGCCCAGCACCTTGACGGGCTGGTTCTTGCGCACCGCGCCCTTGGCGACCAGGTCCGCAACGGTGACCTCGCCGCCCTCGGGGTACAGGGCCGCCAGCTTGTCGAGGTTGACGACCTGGTACTCGACGCGGAACGGGTTCTTGAAGCCCTTGAGCTTGGGCAGCCGCATGTGCAGCGGCATCTGCCCACCCTCGAAGGCCTCCGGCACCTGGTAGCGGGCCTTGGTGCCCTTGGTGCCACGACCGGCGGTCTTGCCCTTGGAGGCCTCACCGCGACCGACACGGGTCTTGGCGGTCTTGGCACCCGGGGCAGGCCGGAGGTTGTGGACCTTCAGCGGGTTGTTGGCCGAGGACTCAGCCATCTCAGTCGACCTCCTCGACCGTCACGAGGTGGCGGACGGTGTGCACCATGCCGCGGATCTCGGGACGGTCCTCCTTGACGACCGTGTCGTTCAGACGGCGCAGGCCGAGGGAACGCAGGGTGTCGCGGTGGTTCTGCTTGCTGCCGATGTAGGACTTGACCTGGGTGACCTTCAGGCGAGCCATCACGCACTCACCCCAGCCCGCGCCCGCAGCAGAGCGGCCGGCGCAACGTCCTCCAGCGGCAGGCCGCGGCGGGCGGCGATCTCCTCGGGGCGCTGCAGGCCCCGCAGAGCGGCCACCGTGGCGTGCACGATGTTGATCGGGTTCGACGAGCCGAGGGACTTGCTCAGCACGTCGTGGATGCCCGCGCACTCCAGCACGGCGCGCACCGGGCCACCGGCGATCACACCGGTACCGGGCGAGGCCGGCTTGAGCAGGACGACACCCGCGGCCTCCTCACCCTGGATCGGGTGCGGGATGGTGCCCTGGATGCGGGGGACCTTGAAGAAGTGCTTCTTGGCCTCCTCCACACCCTTGGCGATGGCGGCCGGCACCTCCTTGGCCTTGCCGTATCCGACACCCACGGTGCCGTCACCGTCGCCCACCACGACCAGCGCGGTGAAGCTGAAGCGACGACCACCCTTCACAACCTTGGCGACGCGGTTGATCGCGACGACCCGCTCGACGTACGCGGTCTTCTCGGCGGCCGCGCCACCGTCCCGCCGGTCCCGCCGGTCCCGCCGCTCGCCGCCACCGGCGCCGCCACCGCGGCGCTGGGGTCCAGCCATTGGAATTACCTCTCTCTATGCGTCCGCTTTGCGTAGGGACCGGCTCAGAACTTGAGCCCGGCCTCTCGGGCGGCGTCGGCCAGGGCGGCGATCCGCCCGGCGTACTTGTTGCCGCCGCGGTCGAACACGACGGCCTCGATGCCCGCGGCCTTGGCCCGCTCGGCGACCAGGGCGCCGACCTTCTTGGCCAGGGCGCTCTTGTCGCCCTCGGTGCCGCGGATGGAGCTGTCCAGCGTCGAGGCCGAGGCGAGCGTGTGGCCCGCGATGTCGTCGATCACCTGCGCCACCATGTGGCGGTTCGAACGCGTCACCACCAGGCGGGGACGCTCGGGGGTGCCCGAGACCTTCTTCCGGACGCGGATGTGGCGACGCTTGACGGCGGCGGCCTTGCGCGCGCTGCCCTTGGCGACCTTCACACCGTATGCCATGGCTTACTTACCCGCCTTTCCGACCTTGCGGCGGATGACCTCGCCCGCGTACTTGACACCCTTGGCCTTGTACGGGTCGGGCTTGCGCAGCTTGCGGATCCTCGCGGCGACCTCGCCGACCTTCTGCTTGTCGATGCCCTCGACGCTGAAGCGGGTCGGGGTCTCGACCTTGAAGGTGATGCCCTCGGGGGCCTCGACGAGGACCGGGTGGCTGTAGCCCAGGGAGAACTCCAGGTTGGAGCCCTTGGCCTGGACGCGGTAACCCACACCGCTGATCTCGAGCTGCTTGGTGTAGCCCTGGGTCACGCCAGTGATCATGTTCGCCACCAGCGTGCGGGACAGGCCATGGAGGGCCTTGTTCCGGTTCTCGTCGTTCGGACGGGTGACACGGATCGTGCCGTCCTCGTCCTTGGCGACCTCGATGGGCGCGGCGACGGTGTGCGTCAGGGTGCCCTTGGGGCCCTTCACGGCGACCGTGCGGCCATCGATGGTGACGTCCACACCGGCGGGAACCTGGATGGGGAGCTTGCCGATACGCGACATTGCCTTACCTCCGTTCCCTTCCGTTACCAGACGTAGGCGAGGACTTCCCCACCCACGCCCTTCTTCTGAGCCTGCTTGTCGGTGAGGAGCCCGTGGGAGGTGGAGATGATCGCCACGCCCAGGCCGCCGAGCACCTTCGGCAGGTTGGTGGACTTTGCGTAGACCCGCAGACCCGGCTTGCTGATGCGCTTGATACCGGCGATCGAACGCTCGCGGTTCGGGCCGAACTTCAGCTCCAGGACGAGGTTCTTGCCCACCTGGGCGTCCTCGACCTTCCAGCCGGTGATGTAGCCCTCCTGCTGGAGGATCTCCGCGATGTGCGCCTTGATCTTGCTGTGAGGCATCACGACGGTGTCGTGGTACGCCGAGTTCGCGTTTCGCAGACGCGTCAGCATGTCTGCGATCGGATCGGTCATGGTCATGTGATGGCCTTGGGCCTCTCTCGCCGGGGTTTCCTCCGCTCCTCGTCCGCCCGAACACGGTCGGACGGGGTGGTGCGGGGACCTACGGCGTAGTCGTTTTCGATAGCGGGCCGGTCAGCCCGCGCGGGCGGCCGTGGCCGGCGAGTGCCTGTCCCACCGCCTCGGGGCGGGTGGGGCGGGCCCTCGCCGACCAGGTTGACCTAAGGGCCCTGGCGGGCCCGCCGGCCCGTCCGTGCCCCGAGGGGGCGCCGGGACGGGCGGGGCGGGTTACCAGGAGCTCTTGGTGACGCCCGGCAGCTCGCCGCGGTGGGCCATCTCGCGAAGGCACACACGGCACAGGCCGAACTTGCGGTAGACGGAGTGGGGACGGCCGCAGCGCTGGCACCGCGTGTAGGCGCGCACCGAGAACTTCGGCTTGCGGGCCGCCTTGGCAATCAGAGCCTTCTTAGCCACGGCTCAGGCCTCCTTGAACGGGAATCCGAGGTGACGCAGCAGGGCGCGGCCCTCCTCGTCGGTGTTCGCCGTGGTGACCACGGTGATGTCCATGCCCCGGACCCGGTCGATCCTGTCCTGGTCGATCTCGTGGAACATGACCTGCTCCGTGAGACCGAAGGTGTAGTTGCCGCGGCCGTCGAACTGCTTCGGCGACAGTCCGCGGAAGTCGCGGATACGCGGCAGCGCCAGCGACAGCAGGCGGTCCAGGAACTCCCACATCCGGTCGCCCCGCAGGGTGACGTGGGCACCGATCGGCTGGCCCTCGCGCAGCTTGAACTGCGCGATGGACTTCCGGGCCTTGGTCACGGCCGGCTTCTGGCCGGTGATCGTGGCGAGGTCGCGCACGGCGCCCTCGATCAGCTTGGAGTCGCGGGCCGCCTCGCCCACGCCCATGTTGACCACGATCTTGGTCAGACCGGGGATCTGCATGACGTTCTGGTACTGGAACTCTTCACGCAGCTTGTCCGCGATCTCCTCGCGGTAGCGCGTCTTCAGACGCGGCTGCACCTTGGTCGCGGTAGTCATCAGATGTCCTCACCGGTCCGCTTGGCAACGCGGATCTTGTTGCCCTTATCGTCGAAGCGGTAACCGACGCGGGTGACGACCTTCTTCCCGTCCTTCTCCACGACGAGCATCACGTTGCTCACGTGGATCGGGGCCTCGGTCGTCACGATGCCGCCGGTCTGCGAACCCCGGGCGGTCTGTCCGGCCTTGGTGTGCTTCTTGACCCGGTTCACACCCTCGACCAGGACGCGGTCCTCGCGGGGGAAGGCCGCGATGACCTTGCCCTGCTTGCCCTTGTCCTTGCCGGTGATGACCTGGACCAGGTCACCCTTCTTGATCTTCATTGGTTACAGCACCTCCGGCGCGAGGGAGATGATCTTCATGAACTTCTTCTCGCGCAGCTCACGGCCCACCGGGCCGAAAATACGGGTGCCGCGGGGGTCGCCATCGTTCTTGAGGATGACGGCCGCGTTCTCGTCGAAGCGGATGTACGAGCCGTCCGGGCGGCGGCGCTCCTTGACGGTGCGGACGACGACGGCCTTGACCACGTCGCCCTTCTTCACGTTGCCACCGGGGATCGCGTCCTTGACGGTGGCGACGATGACGTCACCGATACCCGCGTAGCGGCGGCCGGAGCCACCGAGAACACGGATGCAAAGGATCTCCTTCGCTCCCGTGTTGTCGGCGACACGCAGTCGCGACTCCTGCTGGATCACGTCTATCTCCTGATCGTCTGCCGGTTCCCGGCGGGTGCGTGTGGTGTCACACGCACCTCACCGAGCCTGGCGGAACTCGTCCCGAGGAGAGGTCTCGGGGATTACTTGGCCTTCTCGAGGATCTCGACGACGCGCCAGCGCTTGGTCGCGGACAGCGGCCGGGTCTCCATCAGGAGGACGCGGTCGCCGATGCCGCAGGCGTTCTGCTCGTCGTGCGCCTTGAGCTTGTTCGTACGGCGGATGACCTTGCCGTACAGGGCGTGCTTGACGCGGTCCTCGACGGCGACGACGACGGTCTTGTCCATCTTGTCGCTGACGACCAGACCCTCGCGGGTCTTGCGGAAGCCGCGCTGCTTGCTGTTCGCAGTCTCAGTCACATTCGTCTCGCTCATCAGGCGCTCTCCACCGTCTCGATGCCGAGCTCGCGCTCCCGCATCAGGGTGTAGATCCGGGCGATGTCCTTGCGGACGGCCTTCAGCCGACCGTTGTTCTCCAGCTGTCCGGTCGCCGCCTGGAAACGGAGCTTGAACAGCTCCTCCTTGGCCTCGCGCAGCTTGACGACGAGCTCCTCGTCGCTCAGCTCACGCAGCTCGCTCGCCTTGGTACCGGCCGCCATCACGACTCACCTGCCTCGCGCCGAACGATCCGGCACTTCATCGGAAGCTTGTGAGCAGCGCGGATAAGCGCCTCACGAGCAATCTTCTCGTTCGGGTAGGACAGCTCGAACATCACCCGACCGGGCTTGACGTTCGCGACCCACCACTCCGGCGAACCCTTACCGGAACCCATGCGGGTCTCGGCGGGCTTCTTGGTCAGCGGGCGGTCCGGGTAGATGTTGATCCACACCTTGCCGCCACGCTTGATGTGACGCGTCATGGAGATACGAGCGGCCTCGATCTGCCGGTTCGTCACGTAGGCGCCGGTCACGGCCTGGATGCCGTACTCGCCGAAAGCAACCTCGGTGCCGCCCTTGGCCATGCCCTTGCGCTTCGGGTGGTGCTGCTTGCGGTGCTTGACCCTGCGGGGGATCAGCATGACGGTCAGGCCTCCTTTCCGGCAGAGCCGGTGCTCTCGGCGGCCGGAGCGGAGGTGTTCGCCTCGGCGGCCTTGGGAGCCTCGGTCCGGTCCTGCTGCGGCTTGCGGCCGCGGCCACCGCGCTCGCCACCGCGGCGCGGACGGTCGCTGCCACCGCGCGACGGGCGGTTGCCGGCGCGGGCGGCGGCGTTCTCGGCACGGACCTCGGCGATGTTCTTGACGTCGCCCTTGTAGATCCAGACCTTCACACCGATCCGGCCGAACGTCGTCTTGGCCTCGAAGAAGCCGTAGTCGATGTTGGCGCGGAGGGTGTGCAGGGGAACCCGGCCCTCGCGGTAGAACTCGGTGCGGGACATCTCGGCACCGCCGAGACGGCCGCTGCACTGGATCTTGATGCCCTTGGCGCCGGCCTTCATCGTGCTCTGCATCGACTTGCGCATCGCACGGCGGAAGGAGACGCGGGAGGACAGCTGCTCGGCGACGGCCTGGGCCACCAGCTGGGCGTCCGTCTCCGGGTTCTTGACCTCGAGGATGTTGAACTGGATCTGCTTGCCGGTCAGCTTCTCCAGCTGACCGCGGATGCGCTCCGCCTCGGCGCCGCGGCGGCCGATCACGATGCCCGGGCGGGCGGTGTGAACGTCCACGCGGACGCGGTCGCGGGTGCGCTCGATCTCCACCTTGGAGATGCCGGCCCGCTCCATGCCCTGCGTGAGCAGGCGGCGGATCTCGACGTCTTCCTTGATGTAGTCCTTGTACAGCTTGTCGGCGTACCAGCGGGACTTGAAGTCCGTGGTGATGCCGAGCCGGAACCCGTGCGGGTTGATCTTCTGGCCCATTACCGGGTTCCTTCCTTGCTGCTGACGACCACCGTGATGTGGCTGGTCCGCTTACGGATCCGGTAGGCGCGGCCCTGGGCCCGCGGACGGAACCGCTTCAGGGTCGGACCCTCGTCGACGTAGGCCTCGGAGACGTAGAGGCTGTCGACGTCCGTGTGGTCGTAGTTGTGCGCGGCGTTGGCAATGGCGCTGTCCAGCACCTTGCCCACGGGCACGCTCGCGGCCTGCGGGGCGAAACGCAGGACCGCCTGAGCCTCCGTGGCGTCAAGGCCACGGATGAGGTCCACCACGCGGCGGGCCTTCATGGGCGTGACGCGGATGTACCGCGCCTGGGCCCTGGCTTCCATGGTTGTCCCTTCGGTGTCAGTCATTGGTCTTCGCTTTTTCCGCAGATCAGCGACGACGCGACTTGCGGTCGTCCTTCTCGTGGCCGCGGAAGGTGCGGGTCGGCGCGAACTCGCCGAGCTTGTGGCCGACCATCGACTCGGTGACGAACACCGGGACGTGCTTGCGGCCGTCGTGCACCGCGATCGTGTGGCCCAGCATGGCCGGGACGATCATCGAGCGGCGGGACCAGGTCTTGATGACGTTCTTGGTGCCTGCGTCGTTCTGTGCGTCCACCTTCTTCATCAGGTGGTCGTCGACGAAAGGCCCCTTCTTGAGACTGCGCGGCATCGAAAACCCGCCTCCTAGCGCTTCTTGTTCGTCTTGCGGCGGCGGACGATGTACTTGTTGCTGGCCTTCTTCGGCGAGCGAGTACGTCCTTCCTTCTTGCCCCACGGCGAGACCGGGTGACGACCACCGGAGGTCTTGCCCTCACCACCACCGTGCGGGTGGTCGACGGGGTTCATGACCACACCGCGGACGGTCGGGCGGACGCCCTTCCAGCGCATACGGCCGGCCTTGCCCCAGTTGATGTTCGACTGCTCGGCGTTGCCGACCTCGCCGACGGTGGCGCGGCAGCGGACGTCGACCAGGCGGATCTCACCGGACGGCATGCGCAGGTGGGCCATGCGGCCCTCCTTCGCCAGGAGCTGCACGGAGGCGCCGGCGGAGCGGGCGAACTTGGCGCCGCCGCCGGGACGCAGCTCGATGGCGTGGATGGTCGTACCGACCGGGATGTTGCGCAGCGCGAGGTTGTTGCCCGGCTTGATGTCCGCGGCGGGGCCGTTCTCGATCCGGTCGCCCTGCTTCAGGCCGGCCGGGGCGAGGATGTAGCGCTTCTCGCCGTCGGCGTAGTGGAGCAGCGCGATGCGCGCGGTGCGGTTCGGGTCGTACTCGATGTGCGCGACCTTGGCCGGCACGCCGTCCTTGTCGTGACGGCGGAAGTCGATCACCCGGTAGGCGCGCTTGTGGCCACCGCCCTGGTGGCGGACGGTCACACGACCGGTGTTGTTACGGCCGCCCTTGCTGTGCAGGGGGCGGACCAGCGACTTCTCCGGCGTGGACCGCGTGATCTCGACGAAGTCGGCGACACTGGCGCCACGACGGCCCGGAGTCGTCGGCTTGTACTTGCGGATACCCATTTCTCAGTCCTCGTCCGATATCGGACGGCTCGACCTCCGGTTAGGAGATCGGACCGCCGAAGATGTCGATACGGTCGCCCTCGGCGAGGGTCACGATGGCGCGCTTGGTGTCGGCGCGCTTGCCGTAGCCGGTCCGAGTGCGCTTGCGCTTGCCCTGCCGGTTGATCGTGTTGACCCCGGTGACCTTGACCGAGAAGACCGCCTCGACGGCCTGCTTGATCTGGGTCTTGTTGGCACGCGGGTCGACGACGAACGTGTACTTGTTCTCGTCCAGCAGCGCGTAGCTCTTCTCCGAGACCACCGGCTTGATCAGGATGTCGCGGGGGTCGGTGAAGGTCTTGCTGGTGACGGTCGACTCGGTCATCAGGCGTCGCTCCCTTCGCGCTCGACGGCCTTGCGGCCGGCCACGAAGCTCTCGAAGGCGGCCTTGGTGAAGACCACGTCGTCGGAGACGAGCACGTCGTAGGTGTTCAGCTGACCCGGCTCCAGGATGTGGACCTGGGGCAGGTTGCGGGCGGACAGCCACGCGGCCTCTTCGCCACGCTCGGCGACCAGGAGCAGGTTCTTGCGCTCGCTGATCTTGCCGAACAGGCTCTTGGCGGCCTTGGTGGACGGGGTCTCGCCCTCGATCACGCCGGTGACGACGTGGATGCGGTTGTGGCGCGCCCGGTCGGAGAGGGCACCGCGCAGGGCGGCGGCCTTCATCTTCTTCGGGGTCCGCTGCGAGTAGTCGCGCGGCACCGGGCCGTGCACGACGCCACCGCCGGCGAACTGCGGAGCGCGGGTCGAACCCTGGCGGGCCCGGCCGGTGCCCTTCTGGCGGTACGGCTTCTTGCCACCGCCACGGACCTCGCCGCGGGTCTTGGTCTTGTGCGTGCCCTGGCGGGCAGCGGCCAGCTGTGCGACGACGACCTGGTGGATCAGCGGAATGCTGACCTTGGCGTCGAAGATCTCCGCGGGGAGCTCGACGGTCCCGGCCTTGTCGCCTGCCGGCGAAAGGATGTCAATGGTGCTCATCGGTTACCTCAAGCCCCCTTGGCCGCGGTACGGACCAGGACGAGGCCGCCGTTCGGACCAGGAACCGCGCCCTTGATGAGCAGCAGACCCTTCTCCGCGTCAACGGCGTGGACGGTCAGGTTCTGGGTGGTGACCCGCTCGTTGCCCATGCGGCCGGCCATGCGCAGGCCCTTGAACACGCGGCCCGGGGTGGCGCAGCCGCCGATGGAACCGGGCGAGCGGTGCTTGCGCTGCGTGCCGTGGCCGGCGCCGAGGCCGCCGAAGCCGTGGCGCTTCATGACACCGGCGGTGCCCTTGCCCTTGCTCTTGCCGGTCACGTCGACCTTGACGCCGGCCTCGAACACGTCGGCCGTGATCTCCTGGCCGGGCTCGTACTCGGCGGCGTCGGCGGTGCGCAGCTCCACCAGGTGACGGCGCGGGGTCACGTTGGCCTTGGCGAAGTGGCCCTTGAGGGGCTTGTTGACCTTGCGCGGGTCGATCTCGCCGAAGGCGATCTGGACGGCCTCGTAGCCGTCCTTGTCTGCGGTGCGCACCTGGGTGACGACACAGGGGCCGGCCTTGACGACGGTGACCGGGACGACGCGGTTGTTCTCGTCCCAGACCTGGGTCATGCCGAGCTTCTCGCCCAGGACACCCTTGATCTGCTTGGTGGTCATCTCTACCGGGCCTCTCAGAGCTTGATCTCGATGTCGACGCCGGCCGGCAGGTCCAGGCGCATCAGCGAGTCAACGGTCTTCGGCGTCGGGTCGAGGATGTCGATCAGGCGCTTGTGGGTACGCATCTCGAAGTGCTCGCGCGAGTCCTTGTACTTGTGCGGCGACCTGATGACGACGTACACGTTCTTCTCAGTGGGCAGCGGCACCGGGCCCGCGACCGACGCACCGGTACGGGTCACCGTCTCGACGATCTTCCTCGCCGAGGTGTCGATGACCTCGTGGTCGTAGGCCTTGAGCCGGATGCGGATCTTCTGTCCCGCCATGGCTACTTCGTGGTCCTGTCTCTCGTCACGCTCTGGGACCCGGCAGGTCCTGCTCTCTCCGACCCACGCGGTCGGGCGTGTCGCACCCCTGCCGACATGGATATCCCTTGTAAGGAATCCCTGCGCGGGGGATACGGCGCCGAACCGCCGACCGGGGAGAACACCCACCGGGCGCCTGGCTGGTGCCCCGCTCACGCTTCCCGGAAGATTCCCGTACTTCCGCCCCTGATGAGAGGCGACGAATACATTGGGACTCGCTTCCGGTCCTCCCGGCGGGAGGCGCGCAGCATCGGCACTCAACCGAGCAACCCGGACAGTCTGCCACACGGGTCAGCGCCGACGCCAATCGGGACCGATGACGGTACCCCGTGGGGGCTGCGTCCAACCGTCCCGTTCACGGGCGTCTTTCGGTCCGCACGGCATCCCTTCATACGAAGGTCGGATCATCCCCGGACCCGACGGTACGGTGACCCGGCGTCACGGTCCGCTGCCGTGCGTGCGGCGCCGTCCCGGACCGCCCTTCCCCGTCGCCCCTGCGAGGATCGCCCGATGATGCACAGCGAGGAGAGCCTGGCGGCGGAGCTCGAACGCCTGCGCCGCCGCCCGGCCGCCGAATCGGCCCCACCGGTCCTCTGCGAGTTCAC
>NZ_BAAATJ010000035.1:0-63010 GCF_039533345.1 Streptomyces glaucosporus
AGATCACCAGCCGAAACGACCAGGGGCCCTGCCGCGTTACGGCCCCCGACCACCAGACGCCCTCCTCACCCGCGAACCACAGGATGAGAAGCGTTCAGTGAATACCTTCTCGGATTCACCGGTCCCGGTCACCCAGTTGACCAACACATCACGAGGAGATTGATGGTTCTTTTCCGGGTGGGGGTCCTCTCCCCGCGCCGCGCGATCCAGCGCGTCGTAGAGATCGACGCCTATCGATCCCGTGGAGTCCGTGCCCGATCTCAGTTTTCCGGCGTTGAACCACATGTCGAGGCCGATGTTCGCCGTCAGAGTGATCGCCAACTCTTGATCGGCCAGGAAGGCGTCACGGAGAATTTCATCCAGCTCTCGTTGTGCCTCGGTCACGTCTTCGCCTTTACGGGGATCGGGCTGGTCCACAATGCACTGAGCCCTCTCCACCACCGCCTGTCCACCGTCCACGACGACAACCATGACCGCCCTCTGAAAACGAGTGACGGCGTCTTTCAGCCTGCGTTGCGCACTCTTGAGTTCGCCGACTCCGTCCTCCATGGTGCGTTGGACCGCGCGGGCCGTCTTGATGGCAGCCGCGACCTGACGCTGCATATTGTCGATCTGCGTCCAGGCGTAACCGTTCCCGGAACTCCCGGCGTTCGGCAGTCAGCTCGCTTCCTTGTGGATACCTCATGCTTCGGTGACACCGCACAGAGCAGGCCATGGTCAGCCCGTTACGGCATCACGAGTTCATCCTCAGTAGCACACCGGGTGGGGGCTCCGCTGGGGTTCACGGAAAGGTCGCCGCGCGGATGCCGGGGCTGGCCGCGGTCCGCTCGTGCCGGTGGAGTTTCTGATTGACGAGCAGGCTGAGGCGTACGGGAAGTTCGCCGAGGAGCCCACGCGTCCGGAGCTGGAGCGGTTCTCAAGATCGTGATCAATCTGAGCGCCAACGGCTGTACCGATGTTCCCACCCAAGGCAGGGCCCGCCGTGTCGGGCCAGGTCGCGGGCCCGGCAAGGCTGCTGCCGCGCACTACCAGTTCATGTCCGACCACACCGTCCGCACCAACCACACGCCGTAGGCCACCAGGCAAGCCGCCGCGATCAGGCCGATACAGCAGCCGAGCCACTCAGGCATGTCGGCTACATCTCGGGGGGAAACCTCGGGTACGGGAGCGTAGTAACCCAACTGGGTGACCTTGACGGCTCGCAACTTGCCTGCCTTGTCGAGCTTGAAGTCGAACGACACACGCTCGCCGGGTTCCAGGGTCTTGTAGCCGTTGCGCTGAATGTCGGTGCGATCGACATGCACTTCCCAGTGGGCGGGGACTGTGACGTCGGAGCCCAGAGGGCCGTCGAACCAGCGGCTGCCATCGTCGGGGACGATGAAGCCATAGCCCCGAACGTCATCGAACCATCGGACCGTGCCTTCGGCCATTGCCCCCCCTACGGTCGTACCTCACGCCCTTCCACTTACCCCGTCAGTCGCCGTCCGCCACCACCAGGAGCACGGGCACGCAGGAGGGAAGTCGGGATTCGGCGCCCGCTTACCGCGCGGCCTGACCAGCACCCGAAGACGGTCGGCCCGCCGCGGCGTGCAACACCTCCTGCGACCGGCGCGGCAACCCCGGACAGAGCGCAGTCCAACCGGGCCCCGGCCGAGGGCGGACCGCGGGCTCTGAAGTCGAGCGGTCCCGTCTCGCTGCCGCGGCTGAGCGAGGAGCAGTTCGCACAACTGGAGCGAGAGCCGGCCAAGGGGCTGGCCGCGCACGGCTGGGAGGACCAGCGCCGGCCCTGGGCCGGATCAAGACGGTGATCGGCCGACGCTTCCACCTGACCTACACCATTCAGGGTGTGTGCAAGCTCCTGGCCCGCAATGGCCGGTCCTGCCAGGTCCTCCCCCAGCCTTCGGCCGGGCGGTCCCCCCAGCCCGCCGGGGCATGGAACGCGACGACGAGGCCATGGCCGGATGGGTGAAGGTGGGGGTGCCCCCGCTTGCGGGGGAACGTGGCCCTGCGCGGAAGACTCGCGGCGGCCCATGGAGCCTGGCTCGTCCTCGAGGACGAAGCCGCGTTCTCCATGACGCCGCCGCACTCCCGCACCTGGTCCCGACGCGGCCATACCCCGGTGATCAGGGTCCGGGGCCGCCCCCGCCGACGCGTCTCCATCGCCGCCCTGACCTGCTACAAGCCCGGCGAGCGGTCCCGGCTGGTCTACCGGCCCCGCCGCGACGACGGCCGCCGCGACGGGCACAAGAGCTTCGCCTGGACCGACTACCGCGACCTGCTGATCGCCGCCCACCACCAGCTCGGCGGCCCCCTCGTGCCCATCTGGGACAATCTCAACGTGCACAAGGCCGCCGACCTGCGGAAATGGGCGGCAGCCCGGGACTGGCTGACCATCCACTATCTGCCGCCCTACGCACCCGACCTCAACCCCGTCGAAGGGATCTGGTCCCTACTGCGACGCGGTTGGCTCTCCAACATCGCCTTCAGCACTCCGGAGCACCTGATGCAGCGCATCCGGCGCGGTCTCCGCCACATCCAGTACCGCAGCGACCTCATCGACGGCTGCCTCACCGAAACCGGTCTGACCATCAGCCCCTGACCGGCAAAGACGACATCACAAGTCCAACCTCAGTGACGGCCCCGGCTGGCAGGCCGCCCGAAACCAGCCACGCGGCAGAATCCCCACTCCCCACCCGGACCGGGGCGGGCGCGGCTACGTGCGGTGACAGGGCGTTGGGAGACGGCGGCGCCGTCATGGCCTCATGCGGACCGGTGGCGGAGAGCTCCGGCGATTCGGCAACCCGTACGCCGCGTCGTCGTACGAGTACTTTCGGCGGACACCGCTCGTTGCCTTCCGTGAGCGTGGAGAGGCCGGCCGGGTGCGGCGGCCTGCGTACGGGAGGGATGACGGTCATGACGGACGGTGCGGTCGCCGGAAGCGGCGGGAGGGGGAACGAACCCCGGATCCAGCCCCCGGTCCAACGGTCGGGCGGCGGCGAACCGGAGACGTCGGAGGGCCTCAAGGCGTTCGGGGAGGTCGTCAAGGCGTTCCGGAGGCGGGCCGGACTGACGCAGGAGGCACTGGCCCCGAAGGTGCTGTACTCGCCGGAGACGGTCGCCTCCATCGAGCAGGGCCGCCGCTTCCCTCCGCACGCCTTCGTCGAACGCGCCGAGGAGGTCCTGGACGCGTTCGGCGCGATCCGGGGCGCGGCCCGCCACCTGTCGCGCAAGCCGGGACTGGCGAAGTGGTTCCAGCAGTGGGCGCAGTTGGAGGAGGACGCGATCAGCCTCTACACCTACGAGTGCCGCCTGGTGCCCGGCCTGTTGCAGACGGAGGCCTACGCACGCACGTTGTTCGCGAACCAGCTCCCGCCACTGGACGACGACCGGATCGAGGTCCAGTGGGCGGCGCGGGCGGACAGGCAGCGCCTGCTGCGGGAACGCCCCAACACGGCGTTCAGCTTCATCCTGGAGGAACACCTGTTCCTGCGCCGGACAGGCGGTCCGGACGTGACGCGCGAACTGATCGACCACGTTCTGGAGATCGCGGAGTTGCGGAACGTCGAGGTGCAGGTGATGCCGCTGGTGCGGGGAGCGCACGCTGGTCTCGCAGGCCCGGTTCAACTCCTGGAAACTCCCGATCACCGGTGGTTCGCGTACAACGAAACCCAACGCGGCGGCCTCTTCGTATCCGATCCCAAAGAGCTGAGCGTCCTCCAAATGCGGTATGCAAGGATGCGCTCACAGGCTCTCCCCCTCGAAGACTCCGTGAGCCTGTTGCAGCGGATGCGAGGAGCACAGTGAGCATGAGCGAACTGACCTGGTTCAAGAGCAGCTACAGCAGCAGCGGGGACGGCGACTGCGTCGAGGTGGCCTCCTGCCCCGGCACCGTCCATGTCCGTGACTCCAAGGACAGGGAGGGCCCGCGGCTCACCGTCACCCCCGAGGCGTGGAGCCGCTTCCTCTCGTACGCCGCCCGGCGCTGATCCCTGCGCGGCACGGCACCCGGCACGACCGAGCGGACGTCCCGGACAGGAGGGAAGCGGTGGACGTGGCACCACAGGACTGGCTGCGGGACTACGCGTTGCTGGCGCTGCGCGTCAACCGGCACATGGCGGGGGCCGCCACGGGGACGGTGCTCGTCTACCGGGGCCCGCGGGAGTGGAGCGAGCGGGTGGAGGGCGAGGAGCCGGTCCCGCCCGGCCGGCTGGCCGATGACGCCGAGGCGCTGCTGGCCGAGGTGCCGTTCACGCCCGACCGCGTCCGCTACCTGTCCGCGCAGGTGCGGGCGGTGCGGGCGGTCGCCCGGCGGCTGGCCGGGGAGGAGCTGCCACTGCCGGAGTACGCCCGCGAGTGCCTGGGCGTGCCGGTGGAGTGGCTGCCGGAGGAGCTGTTCGAGGAGGCGCACGCCCGTCTGGACGCCGCGCTGCCGCGCGGTGCCGGTTCGGTGGCCGAGCGGCTGGCGGCGTGGAAGGCGGCCCATTCGCTGCCGCAGGATCAGTTGGAGCGGCGGCTGCCGCCCCTGGTGGACCTGGCCGTCGCCGAGACCCGGCGGCGGACCGGCGCCATCGTGCCCCTGCCGGACGGTGAGGAGGTGTGCTGCCGGATCGTGCCCGGTGCGCTGTTCAGGGGCGCCGGGGACCACGAGGGCGGGCTGCGCTCGACGATCTACATCGGCGGCGGACGGCCGTTCAACCTGGCCGACCTGCTGTACGTCGTCGCGCACGAGGGGCATCCGGGGCACATCGCCGAGTCGCTGCTCAAGGAGCGCGCGCTGGTGGTGGAGCGGGGCCTGCTCGACCAGCAGGTGCGGTTCATGCTGGCGCCCGCCTTCGTGATCAGTGAAGGGCTCGGGCTGCACGCGCAGGAGATCGTCTTCCCCGGTGACGAGGCCCAGAGGTGGCTGACCGACCATGTGCTGGCCGCGGAGGGCATGGCCCCGGACGGCAGCGACTTCGCCGCGATCCACCGGGTGCAGAATCTGCTGTTCGGGGTGTGGGCCAATGCCGCGCTGCTGGCCGCCGAGGGCCGCCCGGACGGCGAGGTCGCCGCTTACCTGTCCCGCTGGGCGCTGCTCTCCGACGACGAGACCGCCAGGGCGCTCGGCTCGCTGCGGGCGGCGGGCATGGCGCTGTACATCTTCGCCTACTTCCACGGCTGGCGGCTGCTGGACGGCTGGCTCGCCGCGCCCGACCGGAACGCCCGGGTGCGGCGGCTGCTGACCGAGCAGCTCCTGCCGTCCGATCTGCACCCCGCGGCCTGACCTCCGTCCCGGCCGGCCGCCGCCCCGGGGCGGGCACAGCCGCGAGGAGCGCGGCGGGCGGTCACGCGGGACGGTCCCCCGCCGGGTCGCCGTGCGCGCGGGCCGCGTCCCCGGCCGGACGCGGCGCACCGGCGTCCCCGGTGGCGGCGAGGCTGCCCAGCAGGTCCAGGGCCTGCTCGGAGGGGCTGCCCGGCTCGGCGTGGTAGACGAGCAGTTGCCGGCCGGGGGCGCTGTTCACGGTCAGCGACTCGTATTCCAGCGTCAGTTCTCCCACCAGGGGATGGCGGAAGCGTTTGGTCCCATGGGTTTTCGAGCGGACGTCGTGGCGGGCCCACAGGCTGCGGAACGTCTCGCTGCGCAGCGACAGTTCGCCGACCAGCTCGACCAGTTCGGGGTCGTCGGCGTGGGCGCCCGCCGCCGCCCGCAGCCCGGCGACGGTGTCGAGGGCGACCTTCTCCCAGTCGGGGTAGAACTCCCTCGCGTCCGGGTCGAGGAACACCATCCGCGCCGGGTCGTCGGCGTGGGTGCGGCCGTCGTAGAGGGCGCGGCACAGCGTGTTCTGGGCGAGCACGTTCAGCCGAGGGCCCAGGACCGCCGCCGGGGTGCGGTGCCAGCTCTCCACCATCCGCAGCAGGTGCGGGCCGACCCGCTCCTCCCGCCGTGCGCCGGTGCGGCGGCGTGCGGCGGGGACCGGGCGTGCCAGCCGGTGCAGATGGGCGGTGGCCTCCTCCTCCAGGCACAGCACCCGGGCCAGCGCGTCGACCACCTGCGCCGAGGGGCTGCGTTCCCGGCCCTGCTCCAGCCGTACGTAGTAGTCGGTGCTCACCCCCGCCAGCACCGCGACCTCCTCGCGGCGCAGCCCCGCCACCCGGCGCCGGTCGCCGGCCGGCAGGCCCAGGTCCTCGGGCCGCACCAGCGCACGGCGGGCCCGCAGGAACCGTCCGAGCGGGTTCTCGCTGTCCATCGCGTCCATGCCGTCGACGGTACGGGCCGGAGGGGGTGCGCGGGAACCGGAAGGGTGGGTGGGTTACTCCCACGATCGTCTTCCCTCAGGGAGGAGCGGCCCGGTCGCCCCGCCGGGGCTCCCGCACGGTGGCGGGCATGACGAACTCGTCCGGAGCGTTCACCGTCGCCGCGAACCCGTCCCTTTCCCTGGCCGGGCGGACCGCCGTCGTCACCGGCGCCTCCAGTGGGATCGGCGCGGCCGACGGCCGACGGGGCGGCCGTGGCGCCGCCGTTCAGGCGCCGGGCGGCGCGGTGCGTTCGGCGTCGAGCCGGGCGACCAGTCGCTTCGGCGCGACGGTGCGGTAGCTCTCCTCCACCCAGTCGCACAGCAGCCCGGCGTCCGGCGCGCCCGGCTCGCCCAGCGGGACCGTCACCCAGCCCGCCCGGCCGAGCCCGTACCCGGTCGGCACGGCGCCCGGGGCGGACAGCGCGTGGGCGTGGGCCTCGGGATGGGCGAGTTTCACCGTGACGGTGGGCGGGGAGTCGCCCTGCCCGGCGACGAGGTGCCCGAGGAAGAGGAAGACGAAGATCTTCCGGTTGACCTTGATCACGCACTCGTTCCAGGGGAAGTCCTCGTACGCGCCCGGCAGTTCCAGTGCGAACTCCCGCACCCGCTCGCGCACCGCCGCCGCTTTCCGCTCCCTCACGCGCTCGTCCATGCTCCCACCGTAGGGTCGGGTACCGACAGAGGTTTCCGTCCGCTCCACCCTCGTCCCCAGGAGGCGCAGAGTGTCCCGCAACGACCGCGAGTACGACGTGGTGCTGTTCGGCGCGACCGGTTTCACCGGCGGGCTGACGGCCGAGTACCTGGCCGCCCACGCCCCCGACGGCTGCCGCTGGGCGCTGGCCGGACGCAACCGCGACAAGCTGCTGCGGCTGCGCGAGCGGCTGGCGGAGACCGACCCGGCCTGCGCCGGCCTGCCGGTGCTGCACTCCGACGCCGGCGACCCCGCCTCGCTGCGCGGGATCGCCGAGAGCACCCGTGTGGTCGCCACCACCGTCGGCCCGTACACCCTCCACGGTGAGCCGCTGGTGGCCGCCTGCGCCGAGGCCGGGACGGACTACGCGGACCTGACCGGCGAGCCGGAGTTCATCGACAGGATGTACCTGCGCCACCACGAGCGGGCCCGGGAGAGCGGGGCGCGGCTGGTGCACGCCTGCGGCTTCGACTCGGTGCCGCACGACCTGGGCGTGCTGTACACCGTCGAGCGGCTGCCCGAGGGTGTGCCGCTGCGGATCGACGGCTACGTCCGCGCGTCCGGCACCCTCTCAGGCGGGACGCTCGCCTCCGCGCTGACCGTCGTCTCCCGGCGGCGGCAGACGGAGGCCGCGGCCCGGGAGCGGCGGCGCGTCGAGCCCCGTCCGGCCGGACGCCGGATCAGCGCGCCGCTGGACCGGCCGCGCCGCAGCGCCAAGGCCGGGGTGTGGGCGCTGCCGCTGCCCACCCTGGACCCGCAGGTCATCGCCCGGTCGGCCGCCGCCCTGGAGCGTTACGGGCCGGACTTCCGCTACCGCCACTACGCGGGCGTGCGCCGGCTGCCCGTCGCCGTGGGCGCCGTGGCCGGGGCCGGGGCGCTCTCCGCCCTCGCCATGCTTCCCGCCGCCCGCCGCGCGCTGTCGGCCCGGCTGGCGCCGGGCGAGGGGCCGGGCCCGGAGCGGCGCGCCAGGAGCTGGTTCTCCGTCCGCTTCTTCGGGGAGGGCGGTGGCCGGCGGGTGGTCACCGAGGTGTCCGGCGGCGACCCCGGGTACGGCGAGACGGCGAAGATGCTGGCGGAGTCGGCGCTGTGCCTGGCCCTGGACGAGCTGCCCGAGACCTCGGGTCAGGTCACCACGGCGGTCGCGATGGGGGACGCGCTGATCGGGCGGCTGACGCGGGCCGGGATCGCCTTCCGCACCGTCTTCTCGTCGGAGCGCCCCTGAGGGCCGGGCTGCCGGACCGGCCCTCAGGTGCCCGTCACCCAGGACGCTATGACCCAGACCATGGCTATCAGCCAGCCCAGGGCGAGCGTGCCCGCGAGCGCGAACGCCAGCGCGGGGCCGCGCCCGAAGTCCGAGGCCAGGCCGGGGGTCGGAACCGTGGTGCGGTGTGCGTTCTGCATGATCCTCTCCATGTCATCAGGGTGCCGTCCACGACGGCGTCCAAACATCCGTACGTCTACTCAGATGCGTTGTCGATCAAGGTAGTTGCCTCCACTGACAATCCGATCCGGTTTCCGGGCGGCACAATGCGTGCATGGAGCAGCGGTCATGGGCCCGGCTGTGGGCCGAGCTGGGCGGCGATCCCGCCCTGTCCGAGTACGTCCGTCTCGTCCCCCGTGGCCCGGCGGACGTGCTGCCCGCGCGGCTGCCGGTGCGGGAGCTGGCCCGGGCCGCGGTCGCGGTGTGCGCCCTGGCGGCGGCCGAGTGGGCGGCCGTGCGCTCGGGCGGCCGGGTCCCGTCCGTGCGGGTGGACGACGGCGCGGTGGCCACCGCGTTCACCAGCGAGCGCCACCTGCGGATCGACGGCCGTCCGGCCGCCACGTTCGCGCCGCTGTCCCGCTTCTGGCGCACCGACGGCGGCTGGGTGCGCACCCACGCCAACTACCCGCACCACCGCGCCCGGCTGCTGTCCGCCCTCGGCGTCCGCGACGACGGCAGCGGCGGCGACGGCAGCGGCAACGAGGCGGCCCTGGTCGGGGCGGTCGCCGCCGAGCTCGCCGGCCGCCGCGCCGAGGACGTGGAGGAGCTGGTGTACTCCGCGGGCGGTCTGGCCGTCGCCGTCCGCACCCCCGGGCAGTGGGCGGCGCATCCCCAGGGCGCGGCCGTGGCCGGGCTGCCCCTGGTGGGGCGGGAGCGGCTGGACGACGCGCCGCCGCTGCCGCTGCCTCCCGCCGGTCCGCGCGTGCTGGACCTCACCCGGGTCATCGCCGGTCCCGTGGCCGGCCGCACCCTGGCGCTGCTGGGCGCCGACGTGCTGCGGATCGACCCGCCGCACCTGCCCGAGAGCGCGGACGCCCACGCCGACACCGGCTTCGGGAAGCGCTCGGCGCTGCTGGACCTGGCCTCGCCCTCCGGGCGCAGGACCTTCGAGGAGCTGCTCTCGGCCGCCCATGTGGTGGTCACCGGCTACCGTCCCGGCGCGCTGGACCGCCTGGGGCTGTCGGCCGGGGAGCTGGCCGAGCGGCGGCCGGGCCTGGTGGTGGCGGAGCTGAGCGCCTGGGGCGGGGCCGGAACGGGGCCGTGGGGCGGCCGGCGGGGCTTCGACAGCCTGGTGCAGGCGGCGAGCGGCATCGCGGTGGCCGAGGCGGGCGGGGACGGCCGGCCGGGCGCGCTGCCCGCGCAGGCGCTCGACCACGGCACGGGCTGCCTGCTGGCCGCCGCGGTGCTGCGCTCGCTCACCGGGCAGCAGCGCGACGGCGGCACCCGGCGCGTGCGTCTGGCGCTGGCCCGTACCGCGCACTGGCTGCTGCACGAGCTGGAGGCGCCCGCGGAGCCGGACGGTCCCCGGGAGCCGTACGACCCCGCCGGCTGGCTCACCGAGACGGACAGCCCCCTGGGGCGGCTGCGCCACGCCGTCTCCCCGGTGGAGTACGAGGGCGGGCCGCGGAAGTGGGCCCGCCCGCCGGGCCGTCCGGGCGCGGACGCGCCCGTGTGGGGGTGAGGGGGCGGATCACCGGTCCCGGTCGTCCGGCCGCCCGCCGTGACCGTGCCCGTGGCCGTGACCAGGGCCGCGGCCGTGGCCGTGGCCGTGATCATGCCCGTGGCCGTGATCATGCCCGTGGCCGTGCTCCAGGCGCCCGGGCTCCCGTTCCTCCCGCCGGCGACGCTCCGACTCCCGCTCCACGGGCTTGCGTTCGACCCCGACCCCGCCCCAGAAGGCGAGGCCCGTGATCACCACGCGCGGCGCCCCCGGCTCGCCCGAGCCGACGGCGCGGTGGTCGAAACCGCCCATGATGCCGATGCCGCGCACCTCGACCTCGGCCTCCGGAGGGACGGTGACGTGGATGCCGCCCATGAGCGCGAAGCAGCGGATCTCCACCTCGCGGTCCTCGAACCGGGCCTCGCGCAGGTCGACCTCCCCGCCGCCCCAGAAGGCGAAGCCGGTGAAGCGGCGGGGGACCGTCCACGGTCCCTTGCGGATGAAGGCGCCCATGATCGCCACCCCGCCGCGGGAGGTGGGCGTGCCGCCGAAGCGCTCCGCCCAGCGGCGGCGGCCGGGCCGCTCGGGCTCCCGCTCCCCGGTGGTCTGCGGCAGGTCCCGCACCAGCGGCGCCAGCTCGCCCTGGGTGCGGGCCCGGTAAGCGGAGTCCAGGCGCTCCTGGAACTCCTCCATGTCGAGCCGCCCCTCGGCCACGGCCTCCCGCAGCGTCTCGGCCACGCGTTCCCGGTCGGCGTCGGAGGCCCTCATCTCGGGCAGGTCGTCGGTCATACCGGCAGGCTACGCGCTCCCCGCGGCCCGGTCCCCGGCAGTCCTCGGACCGGGCTCCGGGGACCGCCGGGGGGATGTCTCATACCAGGTCAGACCAGGTCGATCCCCGGGTAGAGGGGGTGCTCGGCCAGCAGGTCGGCGGCGCGTCCGGCGACGGACTCGGCGACCTTGGGCTCCAGCAGGTACCGGGCCTTGGAGGGGGCGCCGGCCGCGGTGGTGCCCGGTTCGGCGGCGGTGAGGACGGTGTGGATCAGGTCGGCGACCTCGTCCATCTCCGCCGTGCCCAGGCCGCGCGTGGTCAGCGCCGGGGTGCCGATGCGGATGCCGGAGGTGTACCAGGCGCCGTTGGGGTCGCGCGGCACGGCGTTGCGGTTGGTGACGATCCCCGAGGCCAGGAGGGCGTCCTCGGCCTGGCGGCCGGTGAGGCCGTAGCCGGTGACGTCGATGAGCGCCAGGTGGTTGTCGGTGCCGCCGGTGACGAGGGTGGCGCCGCGGCGCATCAGGCCCTCGGCGAGGGCGGCGGCGTTCTCCACCACCTGCCGGGCGTAGGCGCGGAAGGCGGGCTGCCGGGCCTCGGCCAGCGCCACGGCCTTGGCGGCCATGACGTTGGGCAGGGGGCCGCCGAGGACCATGGGGCAGCCGCGGTCGACGTGCTCGGCCAGCGTCTCGTCGCACAGCACCATGCCGCCGCGCGGGCCGCGCAGGGACTTGTGGGTGGTGGTGGTGACGATGTTGGCGTGCGGCACGGGGTCGTAGTCGCCGGTGAACACCTTGCCCGCGACCAGGCCGGCGAAGTGGGCCATGTCGACCATCAGGGTGGCGCCCACCTCGTCGGCGATCTCCCGCATGATCCGGAAGTTCACCTTCCGGGGGTAGGCGGAGTAGCCGGCCATCAGGATGAGCGGGCGGAACTCGCGGGCGGCGGCGCGCACCGCGTCGTAGTCGAGCAGGCCGGTGGCCGGGTCGGTGCCGTAGCTGCGCTGGGCGAACATCTTGCCGGAGATGTTGGGGCGGAAGCCGTGGGTGAGGTGGCCGCCGGCGTCCAGGGACATGCCCAGCATCCGCTGCTCGCCCAGTTCGCGCCGCAGGGTCTCCCAGTCCTCGTCGGTCAGGTCGTTGACGTGCCGGGCGCCGGCGCGCTCCAGCGCGGGGCTCTCCACGCGCTGGGCGAGGACGGCCCAGAAGGCGACGAGGTTGGCGTCGATGCCCGAGTGGGGCTGGACGTAGGCGTGGTCGGCGCCGAACAGTTCGCGGGCGTGCTCGGCGGCGAGCCCCTCGACGGTGTCGACGTTGCGGCACCCGGCGTAGAAGCGGCGGCCGACGGTGCCCTCGGCGTACTTGTCGCTGAGCCAGTTGCCCATGGCCAGCAGCACGGCCGGGGAGGCGTAGTTCTCGCTGGCGATCAGCTTGAGGGAGGCGCGCTGGTCGGTGATCTCGGCGCCGATGGCGTCGGCGACGCGGGGCTCGACGGCGCGGATCACGTCCAGGGCGCTGTTGAAGGCGGTGGAAGCCGTGGAGGCGGCGGCGTTCGGGGTGGTATCGGTGGCCATGGGCCCTCCTTGACGTCGTCGACGACGGTGTGGACGGCCCAGGCGCGCGGCTCTTCTTCGCACGGGGCGAGGGCCGCTCCCCGATGGTCGATCCCATCTCTACGCGCCAGTCACGGCCCGGTCGGAGCCTAGCACTCGCGCGCCCCGGCGGCCTGGGGCACGGTGGACGGAGAGAACCCTTCGTGACCAACCCCTCACAGGAGGCCACCGTGACCAATCACGTCTACCGGGTGACCGAGATCGTCGGCAGCTCGCACGAGGGCGTCGACCAGGCGATCCGCAACGCGATCGAGCGCGCCTCGCAGACCCTGCGGCACCTGGACTGGTTCGAGGTGACCCAGGTCCGCGGCAACATCGCGGAGGGGAACATCGAGCATTACCAGGTGGGCCTGAAGGTCGGTTTCCGGCTGGAGGGCCCGGAGGCGGGCTGACCCGCCCTCCGCGCCGCCCGATCTCCTCCCCGCTCCCCCGCCGTGCTCCGGAAGGGGCCCGGATTCACACCCCCGGCCCCGCCGGAGCGGGGGTAGAGAGCGCCGCCGTGTGGCACTCGGCCGACCGGACAACCGCGTGATTCGGTCATTCCGGGAGGAACGCAGATGGGCTCGGCAGCCGTCAACAGCACGGTCACGGTCAGCGACTCGCCCGCCCACGGCCGGTTCGAGGCGCGGATCGGCACGGCGCTCGTCGGCTTCGCGGACTACCTCCGCACCGACGGCCTGGTGACCTATCCCAGGGTCGTGGTGTCCCGGCCCCTCCGGGGCCGGGGCATCGGCGACCGGCTCGCCCGGGCCGCCCTGGACGACGCACGGCGGCGCGGTCTGCGAGTCCGTCCGGCCTGCGAGTTCATCGAGAAGTGGATCGGCCTGCACCCGGAGTACCGGGAGCTGGTCGCGGTGGACGCGCAGGGCCCGGACGGCGCCTGAACGGCCGCGGCCGGCGGGGGCGGCGCACCGGCGCCGTCCGCCCGCCGGCCGCGGCCGGGGCGTGCCTCCCGTTCAGGTCCTCCGGGGCCCGGGTGCCGGGAGCCGGGTCACGGCGTGTTCCACTTCTGGTTGGCCGCTCCCGTGCAGGTCCAGATCTGCGTCTTGGTGCCGTTGGCGGAGTTGTTGCCGGTCACGTCCAGGCACTTGTCCGCGTTCGGGTTGACGATGTCCTTCGCCGGGGTGACGACCCACTGCTGGGCGGCCGTGCCGTTGCAGTCCCACAGCTGGACCTTGGTGCCGTCGGCCGTTCCGGCGCCGGAGACGTCCAGGCACTTGCCCAGCGCCCGGATGGTGCCGTCCGTGCCGACCGTCCACTGCTGCGCGGCGTTGCCGTTGCAGTCGTGGATCTGCACCGGGGTGCCGTTGGCGGTGTCCGCCCAGGCCACGTCCAGGCACTTGCCCGCCAGGCCGGTGATCGTGCCGGTGCGTCCGGTGCCGCCGCTGTCGCCGCCGGTGACGCGGACGTAGTCGACGACCATCTGCTGCGGGAAGGAGGTGCTGGAGTCGGGCAGGCCGGGCCAGTCGCCGCCCACGGCGAGGTTGAGGATCAGGAAGAACGGCTTGTCGAACACCCAGCGGTCGCCGCCCAGGTCGGCCGGGGTGCGGCGCTGGTAGACCTGGCCGTCCACCGACCACGTGATGGAGTTGGGGGACCAGTCGACGGCGAAGGTGTGGAAGTCGTCGGCGAACGCGCGGCCGCCCGGCAGGGTGTAGGAGGCGCCGATGCCCTCGCCGCCGGAGTAGCCGGGGCCGTGGATGGTGCCGTGCACCTTCCCGGGCTCGTGGCCGACGTTCTCCATGATGTCGATCTCGCCGCTGTTGGGCCATCCGACGCCGGGGTTGTTGATGTCCGCGCCGAGCATCCAGAACGCGGGCCACATGCCCCGGCCGCGCGGGATCTTGATGCGGGCCTCGATGTGCCCGTAGGTGGTGGTGAACTTCCCGGCGGTGTTCATCCGGGCCGAGGTGTACTCGCAACGGCCGTACCAGCACTGGTAGTTGCCCGGGTTCTCCTTGCGGGCGGTGATCACCAGCCGGCCGTTGCCGTCGAGCGCGGCGTTGGCGTTGCCCGGGGTGTAGTACTGCCGCTCGTGGTTGTTGCCGCTGTTGTCGCCGGTCTCCAGCTGCCACTTGGAGCCGTTGACGGCCGATCCGGCGGGGCCGTCGAAGTTGTCCTCGAAGAGCACCGCCATGGGCTCGGCCCCGGCGGCCTCCGCCTTCTTCGGGGCGGCGGCGCGGTCGTCCGCGGGGCCGGCCGCGGCCGTGCCGGTGAACGTCAGGGTCAGGGCCAGGCCCAGCAGGGCCGCCGCCGACGCCCACGGGCGCCGTCTGCGGGAGAGGGGCCTGTCGGTGTGGGGGGTGGGTCTCATGGAGCTCACTTCCGTCTGTCGGGCGGGAGTTCCGGTGGGGGTGTGCCGTACCGCCGGCGGCGGGGCGTCCACGGCCGCCGGCCGCGGCGCGGCCGGGTCCGCGGGGAGGCGGGACGGGCCGGGCGCCGCGGGCGGCGTGGACCCACCTCGTCCGCGGTGGGGGCGTACGCCGGTGGGGGCGGGCGGGCAGCGCTCGCGCGCCAACCGACCACCGTCCGGGCTCAGTTCAAGCCGTGAGTCAACTCCCGGAGAAAGCCGCTCGTCAAGAGCTTGGACGAGACCAATTGCCTTCAAGTCTTGAAGCTGAGAGCGCTCTTGAGAGCGCTCTCAAACGATCTGATTCAATTCCGACGTGAAGTCTTGACGCAGCCGCTCGCGGCCGTTTGACTCCCTGCCCATGCCCGGTACCGGTCCCGGAACCGGTTCCGCATTCCCCTGCCCCACCCCTGTCCCCACCCTCCCCTGCCCGCCTGCCGCGCCGACCCCGTGAGGAGTGCCCATGCGCGTCACCATCGCCGACGTCGCCCGCACCGCCGGGGTCAGCAAGTCGACGGTCTCCCGGGTGCTCAACGCCAAGGGCGAGGTGGACGCCGGCACCGCGGAGCGGGTGCGGGAGGTCATCGCGCGTCTGGGGTACGTGCCCAGCTCGCGCGCCGTCGGACTGGCCCGGGGCAGCAGCCGCACGGTCGGCATGCTCGCGCCCTCCCTCGCCTGGCCCTGGATGGCCGAGGTCCTCCAGGGCGCGGTGGACGCCGTGGAGGCGGCCGGATACGGACTGCTGCTGTTCACCTGCAACCGCGGCCGGGAGTCGATGGCGCTGTTCGCCGAACAGGTCTCGGCGCGGGCGTTCGACGGGCTGCTGGTGGTCGAGCCCGAGGACGGGATCGGCGCCGTCGTCCCGCTGCGCCGGGCGGGACTGCCCGTGGTGCTGGTCGACGACCGCGCCCGCCACCTGTCGTTCCCGTCCGTGACCACCACCAACGGCCTCGGCGGCGAACTGGCGGCGCGCCACCTGCTGGCGCTGGACCGCCGGGCGCCGCTGGTGATCACCGGCCCCCCGCGGTTCGGCTGCGTGCGCGAGCGGCTGGAGGGCTTCGTGCGCGCCTTCGAGGCGCACGGCCCCGGCCACGATCCGCGCCGCACGGCGGAGGGCGACTTCACCGAGCGGTCCGGCGAGGAGGCCGTGGAGAAGGCGCTCGCCGACGGCCTGGACATCGACGCCGTCTTCGCGCACAACGACCTCAGCGCGGCCGGCGCCCTGCGGGCGCTGCGCGCCGCCGGCCGGCGGGTGCCCGAGGACGTCGCCGTGATCGGGTTCGACGACATCCCGTTCGCCGCCTTCACCGATCCTCCCCTGACCACCGTCCGCCAGCCCCTGCGGGAGGTGGGCGAGGCGGCGGCGAACCTGCTGCTCGCCCTCGTCGGCGGGGGGCCGCCGCCCGGCTCCCCGGTCGTCCTGCCCACCGAACTGGTGGTCCGGGACTCCGCCCCGCACCCGTAAGCACCCCGCCCCCGTCCGGAAGACCGGATCCCAGCCGTACCCCACCCCGTTCTGAGAGCGCTCTCAGAACCAAGAGTCACCACCCCTCACCCACCGTCACACCCGGAAAGCCCATGGAGGAGACGCCATGAGAGTCCCCGCCCGCACCAGAGCCGCCGCCGCGGCGGCCCTGAGCACCACCGTCCTGCTCGCCGGCTGCAGCGCCGGCGCCGGCCAGGCCGGCACGCAGCCCAAGGGGGAGAAGGGCGTGCTGACCGTCGGCATGCCCAACGGCCCGCAGACCAACAACAGCAACCCGTTCCTGGGCACCTCCGCGGGCACCTCCCTGGGCTACCGCCACATGATCTACGAGCCGCTGGTCATGGTGAACGGCGTCCGCCCGGCCGAGAAGGGCACGCCCTGGCTGGCCAGCGAGTGGAAGTGGTCGGACAACTACAGGAAGCTCACGCTCACCGTGCAGTCCGGGCCCACCTGGTCCGACGGCGAGAAGTTCACCGCCGAGGACGTGGCCTTCACCTTCGAGCTGATCAAGAAGAACGAGGCGCTGAACCTCCACGCCGTCCCCTTCGACGGCATCAGCCTCAAGGGCGACACCGTCGAGCTGACCTTCCCCGAGTCGCAGTTCGTCAACCAGAGCAAGATCCTGACGACCTTCATCGTGCCCAAGCACATCTGGTCGAAGGTGAAGAACCCGGAGACCTGGCCCAACAAGAAGCCCGTCGGCACCGGCCCCTACACGCTCAAGAGCTTCACGCCGCAGACCATCACCCTCGCCGCCCGCGACACCTACTGGCAGGAGGAGCCGAAGGTCAAGGAGCTGCGCTACACCTCCTACAACGACAACAACGCGCAGACCACGGCCCTGGCCAACGGCTCCTGCGAGTGGTCCTTCGTCTTCACCCCCGACTACAAGAAGATCTACGTCGCCAAGGACCCGAAGCACAACAAGCTCTGGTTCCCCTCCGGCCTGGGCGTCCACGGCCTGTGGTTCAACACCGCCAAGAAGCCCTTCGACGACCCCGCGCTGCGCCGCGCGATCAACCACGTGATCGACCGCGAGGCCATCCACGTGCGGGCGCAGGCCACGCTCTACCCGAAGATCGAGAGCGTCACGGGCATACCGCTGCCGGCCGGCGAGCCCTTCATCGCGCCCGAGTACCGGGGCAAGAAGCAGACGGTGAACGTCGAGGCCGCCAAGAAGGAGCTGAAGAAGGCCGGCTACACCCTGTCCGGCGGCGTCCTCAAGGACCCCTCGGGCAAGCCGGTGACGATGACCCTCACCGACCCGGCCGGCTGGTCGGACTACCTCACCGGCCTGTCGATCATCAAGGACAACGTCAAGCAGATCGGCATCGAGGCCAAGGTCAGGACCCAGACCGTGGACGCCTGGACCACCGCGGTCAACGAGGGGAACTTCGACGCCACCCTGCGCTGGACCAACAGCGGCGCCACCCCGTACGACATGTACCAGAACGTCATGGACGGCGAGCTGTACCAGCCGCTGGGCAAGGCCTCCCCCGGGGGCAACTTCGGCCGCTTCCGCAACGAGGACGCCACCAAGGCCCTCAAGGAGTACGCCAACGCCGATGACGAGGCCACCCGCGCCGAGGCGCTGAACGAGCTCCAGCGGATCATGGTCGAGGAGGTCCCGCTCGCCGCCACCGCCGCCGCCCCGATCGGCGCCGAGTACACCACCCGCAACTGGGTCGGCTGGCCCTCCGAGGACGACCCGTACGCGCCGCCGCAGCCCACCCAGCCCAACGCGCTGGACGTCGTCCTGCACCTGAGGCCCGCCTCCTGACGAGGGCGAACAAGCCGTCCGCCCCGCCGCACGACCTGACCCCGATTCCCGCGCGGCGGCGGGGCGGACCACACCCCGCCCGCGGTGGCGACAGCGACCGCGGGCGGCGACAGGACGCAGGAACGACAGCCTCCGGCAGGAAGAACCAGCCATGTCCGAAGAACACACCGCACACCCCGCCGACGAGCGCGTGGTGCTGGAAGCCCGCGGGGTGAGCAAGCACTTCCCCGTGCGGCGCGGCCCGCGCTCGCTGCTCGGCGGTCCCCGCCGGGCCGTCCACGCCGTGGACGACGTCTCGCTGCGGCTGCGCCGCGGCTCCGTCACCGCTCTGGTGGGCGAGTCCGGCTCCGGCAAGTCCACCGTCGCCCGGCTGCTCGCCCAGCTCTACCCGCTGACCTCCGGGGAGATCCTGCTGGACGGCCGCCCCGCGCGGGCCGGCCGGGGGCGGGCGTTCCGCGCGTACTGCCGGCACGTCCAGATGGTCTTCCAGGACCCCTTCGCCTCCCTCAACCCCGTCCACACCGTCCGCTACCACCTGACCCGGGCGCTGCGCATCCACGGCCGCGCCGGGAACAGCCGGCAGGAGACGGAGGCGGCGCTGGCCGAGCTGCTGGGCCGCGTCCAGCTCACCCCTGCCGGACGCTACCTGGACTCCTTCCCGCACGAGCTGTCCGGCGGCCAGCGCCAGCGGGTGGCCATCGCCCGCGCCCTGGCCGCCGACCCCCGGGTGCTGCTGGCCGACGAGCCGGTCTCGATGCTGGACGTCTCCATCCGGCTGGGCGTCCTCAACCTGCTGCGCGACCTCAAGGAACGGCTGGACCTGGCGATCCTCTACATCACCCACGACATCGCCTCCGCCCGGTACTTCGCGGACACCACCCTGGTGATGTACGCGGGCCGGATGGTCGAGGGCGGCGACAGCGAGACCGTCACCCAGCGCCCCGCCCACCCCTACACCCGGCTGCTGCTGGCCTCCGCCCCCGACCCCGACCGGGTCACGGGCGGCGGGGACGCCGGCTCCGCGGCCCCGGAGGACGAGGACACCGACCCGGCCGCCGGCGAGCCGCCGAGCCTGATCTCCCCGCCGGCCGGCTGCCGCTTCCACCCGCGCTGCCCGATGGCGATGGAGCGCTGCCGCACCCAGACGCCGCCGCGCTTCGACCTCGACGACGGGCAGTGGGCGGCCTGCTGGCTGTACGACACCCCGGCCGCCGTCCCCGCCGGGACGTCCGGGGCGTCCGGGACGTCCGGGGCGGGATCGGAGGCGGCGTCGTGAAGTTCGTCCTCCAGCGTCTGGCCTTCTACCTGCTGACCGCGTGGGCGGCCATCACCATCAACTTCCTCATCCCCCGCCTGATGCCCGGCGACCCGGTGCAGTCGCTGATCGCCCGCTACCAGGGCCAGCTCTCCAGCAAGGCCATCTCCTCCCTGGAGACCCTCTTCGGGCTCGACCGGGACAGCTCGCTGTGGCAGCAGTACCTGGACTACTGGGCGAACCTGGCGCGCGGCGACCTGGGGCTGTCGTTCACCTTCTTCCCCACCCCCGTCTCCGAGGTCATGGCGCAGAGCCTGCCGTGGACCCTGGCCCTGGTCGGCACCACCACCCTGATCAGCTTCCTGGTCGGCACCGGCATCGGCATCTTCGCCGGCTGGCGGCGCGGCTCCTGGCTGGACGGGCTGCTGCCGGTGACCACCTTCATCTCGTCCATCCCCTACTTCTGGCTGGGCCTGATCGCCATCTCCCTGTTCGCCGTGGAGTGGCCCCTCTTCCCCGCGTCCGGCGGCTACGACACCAGCCTGGTCCCCGGCCTCGACGCGGCGTTCCTGTCCAGCGCGCTGTACCACGCGGTGCTGCCCGGCGTCACCGTCGTGCTCAGCGCGATGGCCGGCTGGATCCTGGGGATGCGGAACATGATGGTGACCGTCTCCTCCGAGGACTACGTGATGGTCGCCCAGGCCAAGGGCCTGCCGGAGCGCCGGGTGATGTTCTCCTACGCCGCCCGCAACGCGATCCTGCCGAACGTCTCCGGCTTCGCCCTCTCCCTGGGCTTCATCGTGGGCGGGACGCTGCTGGTGGAGATGGTCTTCTCCTACCCCGGCATCGGCTACGTCCTCTTCCAGGGCGTCAACGCCAAGGACTACCCGCTGATGCAGGGCGTGTTCCTGGTCATCACGCTCGCCGTCCTGGCCGCGAACCTCCTCGCCGACCTCCTCTACATGCTCCTCGACCCGCGCACCCGAAAGGAGGGCTGACCCGATGGCCGTCCAGGCGACCGATAGCGCCGTCGTCGGCGCCGCCGCACCCCCCGTGGCCCGCCGCGACCGGCTGCGCTTCCTGCGCAACGGCAAGACCGCGACCGGGCTGGCGATCCTGGGCCTGTTCGTCCTGCTCGCCGTCGCCGGGCCGTGGCTGGCACCCCACGACCCGTCCGCGATGAGCGACGACGTCCTCCAGCCGCCCTCCCTCGAGCACCCGTTCGGCACCACCCAGACCGGGCAGGACATCTTCTCCCAGGTGCTGGTGGGCACCCGCGGGGTGCTGGTGGTGGGATTCGTCGCGGGCTTCTTCGCCACGCTGCTGTCCGTGCTGGTCGGAGTGAGCGCCGGCTTCCTCGGCGGCGTCGCCGACGAGCTGCTCTCCGCGTTCAGCAACATCTTCCTGGTCATCCCCGGGCTGCCGCTGATCATCATCATCGCCAGCTTCCTGCCGGACTCGGGCGACGTGGTGATCGCGGTGGTCATCAGCCTCACCGCGTGGGCCTGGGGCGCGCGGGTGCTGCGCGCGCAGACCCTGTCGCTGCGCGGCCGGGACTACGTGCAGGCCGCCCGTGCCACGGGCGAGTCCACCTGGCGGATCATCGTCTTCGAGATCCTGCCGAACCTGACCGCCGTCATCGCCTCCGGGTTCGTCGGCACGGTGATCTTCGCGGTGCTGTCGGAGATCACCCTCGCCTTCATCGGCGTCGCGGACATCTCCCACTGGAACTGGGGGACCATCCTGTTCTGGGCGCAGAGCAACCAGGCCCTCGGCCAGGGCGCGTGGTGGTGGTTCGTGCCCGCCGGGCTGTGCATCGCGCTGCTCGGCACGGCGCTGTCCCTGATCAACTTCGGCATCGACGAGTTCGTCAACCCCCGGCTGCGCACCGCCGCCCGCGTGCGCGGCGCGGTCCGGATGCGGGTGGGCTTCACCCCCGTCGCCCGCGCGCCGCGCCGGGCCGCCGGGGACGCCCGGACCGCCGAGGACGCCGAGGACTCCGAGGACGCCGAGAGGACGGAGGGCACCTCCGCATGAGCACGCCCGAGACCACCCCCGTGACCGCCGCCGCCCCCGCCACCGCTCCCCCGGTGCTGGAGATCTCCTCCCTGTGCGTCGACTACGGCGTCGGCGAGGGAGCCGTCCGCGCCCTCCACGACGTGGACCTGACCCTGCGCCGCGGCGAGGTACTGGGCCTGGCCGGCGAGTCCGGCTCCGGCAAGTCCACCCTCGCCTACGCCGTCACCCGGCTGCTCTCCCCGCCCGGGGTGATCACCGGCGGGGACGTCCGCTACCACCCGCGCGAGGGCTCCCCGGTGGACGTCCTGGCCATGACCCCGCAGCAGCTGCGCGCCTTCCGCTGGCAGGAGGTCTCCATCGTCTTCCAGGGGGCGATGAACTCCCTCAACCCCGTGCACACCGTCCGCGCCCAGCTCACCGACGTGCTGAAGGCCCACCGGCCGCAGATGTCCCGGGCCGAACGCGTCGAGCGGGCACGGGAGCTGCTGTCGCTGGTGGGGATCTCCCCCGACCGGCTGGGCGCCTACCCGCACCAGCTCTCGGGCGGGATGCGGCAGCGGGTGATGATCGCGATGGCGCTGGCCCTGGAGCCGGAGATCGTCATCATGGACGAGCCGACCACCGCCCTGGACGTGGTGATGCAGCGCCAGATCCTGCGGCAGCTCGTGCGGCTCCGCGAGGAGCTGGGCTTCTCGGTCGTCTTCATCACCCACGACATCTCTCTGCTCATCGAGTTCTCCGACCGGATCGCCATCATGTACGGCGGCCGGATCGTGGAGCAGGCCGGGGCCGCCGACATCTACCGCGACCCCCGCCACCCGTACAGCGACGGGCTGCTGCACTCCTTCCCCGCGCTGCGCGGCCCGCGCCGCGAGCTGACCGGCATCCCCGGCTCCCCGCCGGACCTGAGGTCCATGCCGTCCGGCTGCGCTTTCCACCCCCGCTGTCCCAAGGCCTTCGACCCCTGCGGCCGGCGGACGCCCCGTCTGGCGCCCGTCGGCACGGACACCGGCCGCAGCGTCGCCTGCTGGCTGAACGACGACGACCACGACCGCCGATCTGGAGAGAAATGACCGCCCCCGCATCCGCGCCCGCACCGACCTCCCCCGCACCCGCACCCGCCGCCGAGCCCGTCGCCGGGCTGCCCGCGGACTTCCGCTGGGGGGTGGCGACCTCCTCGTACCAGATCGAGGGCGCCGTCGCCGAGGACGGCCGCACCCCCTCCATCTGGGACACCTTCTGCCGCGTCCCCGGCGCCGTGGCCGGCGGCGACAACGGCGACACGGCCTGCGACCACTACCACCGGATGCCGCAGGACGTGGAGCTCATCGCCTCCCTCGGCGTCGACACCTACCGCTTCTCGCTGGCCTGGCCGCGCATCCAGCCGGGCGGGCGCGGGAAGCCCGACCCGCGCGGCATCGCCTTCTACGACCGGCTGACCGACGAACTGCTGGAGCGGGGCATCACCCCGTGGGTCACCCTCTACCACTGGGACCTGCCCCAGGAACTGGAGGACGCCGGCGGCTGGCCGGAGCGCGACACCGCGTACCGCTTCGCCGACTACGCCGAGATCGCCCACGCCGCGCTCGGCGACCGCGTCCGGCACTGGACGACGCTGAACGAGCCGTGGTGCTCGGCGATGCTCGGCTACGAGCAGGGGGTGCACGCGCCCGGCCGCCGCGACTTCGGCGACGCCATGCGGGCCGTCCACCACCTGCTGCTGGGCCACGGGCTGGCCGCGCGGCGGCTGCGGGCCGCCGCCGACGCCCCCCGCGAGCTGGGCATCACCCTCAACCTGGGCACCTCCACCCCGGCCACCGACAGCGAGGCCGACCGGGAGGCCGCCCGCCGCGCCGACGGGCTCGGCGCCCGGATCTACCTGGACCCGCTGGTGCACGGGCGCTATCCACAGGACGTGCTGGACGACCTGTCCGCCAGGGGGGTGACCCTGCCCGTGGAGGACGGCGACCTGGAGACGATCTCCACACCGCTGGACGTACTGGGCGTCAACTTCTACTCCGGTCACGTCTTCTCCGGGGTCGCCGAGGACGGCTCGACCACCGGCGAGGACGGTCTGCCGGTGACGCGGATCATCCCGCAGGGCAGGCCGCGCACGGCGATGGACTGGGAGATCGTCCCCGAGCGCCTGACCGAGCTGCTGCTGCGGCTGGAGAAGGACTACGGCCTGCCGACGGTGATCACCGAGAACGGCGCCGCCTTCGACGACACGGTGTCCGCGGACGGCGCGGTCCACGACGCCGACCGCACCGCCTACCTGGCCGAGCACATCCGCGCGGTGGCGGCGGCCCGTGCCGCCGGGGCCGATGTGCGCGGCTACTTCGCCTGGTCGCTGATGGACAACTTCGAGTGGGCCTACGGGTACGCCAAGCGCTTCGGCCTGGTCCACGTCGACTACGCCACCCAGCGCCGCACGGTCAAGGACAGCGGGCTGTGGTACCGGGACACCATCCGCCTCACGCGTCAGGCCACCGCCGGCTGACGGGTGGGCGGCCCGGAACCGGATCCGGGCCGCCCTCCCCCGCCGGTGCCGCCTCCCCCGTCAGTGCCGCCTCCCCCGCCTCACGCGCCGCGCGGGACGGTGCCCGGGGTGGCGTCCCGCGCTGCCGGGGCTGCCTGGGCGCCGCCGTCCGGCCGGGCGGGCGGACATGAAACCGCCCGTCCCGGTCAAGTGATGGAAGGGGAGCGGACGAGTGGCCGGGCGGCGCGGCCGGGCCCGGCCGGAAGGGCGGCGAACGATGGGAAGCGGACGGATCGGGGTGCGGGCCGCCCGGGCGTCGGCGGTGCTGCTGGTGCTGGCCGCCGTCCTGGCGGGCTGCCAGGGCGGCGGCGTGCCGGAGGGGCGCTCCCCGTTCACCGGCGAGCGCGTCGGGGACCCGGCGGCGCCGGTGCTCGCGGTGAAGATCGACAACGTGCCGGCCGCGCGCCCGCCCACGGGGCTGGAGCGGGCCGACATCGTGTACGTGGAGCAGGTCGAGGCGGGACTGACCCGTCTGCTGGCCGTGTACTCCTCCGACCTGCCGCCCTCGGTGGGTCCGGTGCGCAGCGCCCGGGAGTCCGACATCGAGCTGCTGCGGCAGTTCGGCGAACCGGCGCTGGTCTACTCCGGGGCGCAGTCGAAGCTGGTCCCGGTGCTGGAGGACTCCCCGGTGCACCTGCTGCCGCCCGGCGCGGCCCCCGGCGCGTACTCCCGCGCCCCGGACCGTTCCGCGCCGCACAACCTCTACGTCGAGCCGGGGGCCGCGCTGGACGCCGCGCCCGACGGCGTGAGCGGGGCCGATGACATCGGCTTCCGCTTCGGCGCCGCCCCGGAGGGCGGCCGGCCCGACACCGGGGAGACCGTCCGCTTCCCGAACGCCGCCGTCTCCTTCACCTGGTCCGGCGCGGAGGACCGCTGGCTGGTGTCCATGGACGGCAGGCCCGCGACCACCTCCGGCGGCGACCGGCTGGGCGCTCCGACGGTCGTCGTCCAGCGCGTGGCGATCCGCGACTCCCGGTTCGGGGACCGCGGCGGCAACATCACCCCGTACTCCGACACCACCGGCTCCGGCGAGGCGACGGTGCTGCGCGGCGGGCGCGCGTACGAGGCGCACTGGTCGCGGCCGGCGCCGGAGGACGGCACGGAGTTCACCACCCCGGAGGGCGGGCCGGTGAACTTCGCCGAGGGGCAGGTGTGGGTGGTCCTCGCCCCGCGCTGACCGCCGGACGGCGGCCCGGACGCGGGATCTGAGGCGGGACCTGCCGCGGGCGGGGCCGTCAGGGCGCCGTGTGGCGGCGCAGGACGGCGCGGAGGTCGGCCTCGAAGGCGTCGTAGCGGCGGCGCAGCGCCGTGCCCGGCCAGTCGCCGGGCAGCAGTTCGGCGGGGAGCAGGGGGTCGGCGAGCAGGTGGCGCAGGGCCGCCGCCGCGACCGTGAAGCGCCGGGCCAGGTCCCCGGCCTCCTCGGCGGCGTCGGCGGCGTCCACCAGCGCGCGGGCCCCGGCGGCCCAGCCGTCCAGATCCCACAGGGCGGCGGCGAGGGCGGCCGGATCGCCCTCGGGGGCGCCGGTGAGGAGCGTGCACTGCTCGGCGACGACGGGCGGGCGGGGACGCACCAGGTTGGCGGGACGCAGCCAGGTGCCCTCGCGGAGTTCGGCCAGCCGCAGGACGGTCATGGCCTGGCGCAGCGCGCCCCGGTCGGCCGCGGCCCGGCGCTCGGCGGTGACGACGGCGATCTCCCACTCTCCCCGCCAGTCGCGGGTGCGGGGGGCGCGGCTGTCGTCCTGGCGGGCCTGGCGGGCGAGGAGGCGCCTGGTGAGGGCGTAGGCGCCGTCGGCGCGCTGGTCGAGGTCGCCGGCCGCGACCATCCTCGACAGCGCCACCCGCACGGTGCCCTCGGCGATCCCGAACAGCTCCCCCACCTTCACCAGGGTCCTGGCGGGCAGGGCGGGCGGGTGGTGGCCGAGCAGGGTGCTGAGCACGATCGAGCGGGCCGTCAGGGGGCGCGGGGCGGTCGGGGCGCCGCTGCCCGGGCGGGCGGGGACGCCCGTGCCGTCTGTTCCGTCTGTGCCGTTCATGAGCGGCGCCATCCTAGCCACCGGGCGCGTTACAGCCTTCCGCCACGTGTCCGGGATCTGTAATGTCAGAGTACGGGGCCCGCCCTTCCCGGCGTCCTTCCCCAGCCGTCCCGCCGTCCCGCCGCCTTCTGCCGCCGGAGGTCGCCGTGAGCGCCACCCACGAAGTGATCAACCAGCCCCCGCCGCTGACGTCCTTCACCGCGGCGGACGAGCCCGCCGTGCTGGAGGCGCTGCGCCGCCACGGCGCCGGGTGGGCCGAGCCGGAGGTACGGGAGCTGGGCGCCCTGGCGGGTTCCCCCGAGGTCCAGGACTGGGCCCGGATGGCCGAGGAGACCCCGCCCCGCCTGCGCACCCACGACCGCTACGGCCACCGCGTGGACGAGGTGGAGTTCCACCCGGCCTGGCACCGCCTGATGGCCGCCGCCGTGGAGCACGGACTGCACGCCGCCCCCTGGGCCGACGACCGCCCCGGCGCGCACCTGGTCCGCGCCGCCAAGTTCCACCTGTGGTCCCAGGCCGAGGCCGGACACGGCTGCCCCGTCTCGATGACGTACGCCGCCGTCCCCGCGCTGCGCGCCCAGCCCGGGCTGGCCGCCGCCTACGAGCCGCTGCTGACCGCCCGCGCCTACGACTTCGGGCTGCGGCCCCCGCTGGAGAAGGCCGGCCTGGTCGCGGGCATGTCGATGACGGAGAAGCAGGGCGGCTCGGACGTCCGGGCCAACACCACCGAGGCCGTCCCGGCGGGCGACGGCAGCTACCTGCTCACCGGCCACAAGTGGTTCACCTCCGCGCCGATGAGCGACGTCTTCCTGGTGCTCGCGCAGGCCCCCGGAGGGCTGACGTGCTTCCTGCTGCCGCGCGTCCTGCCCGACGGCACCCGCAACGCGATGCGTCTGATGCGGCTGAAGGACAAGCTGGGCAACCGCTCCAACGCCTCCTCCGAGGTCGAGTACGACCGGGCCGTGGCCTGGCCGGTGGGCGAGGTGGGCCGCGGGGTGCGCACCATCGTGGAGATGGTCAACATGACCCGCCTGGACTGCGTGCTGGGCAGCGCGGCGGGCATGCGCGCCGCGCTGCGGCAGGCCCTCCACCACACCACTCACCGGCGGGCCTTCGGCGCCGCGCTGATCGACCAGCCGCTGATGCGCTCCGTCCTGGCCGACCTGGCGGTCGAGTCGGAGGCCGCCACCACCCTGGGGCTCCGGCTGGCCGCGGCCGTGGACGCCGCGCAGGCGGGCGACGAGTCGGAGGCCGCCTTCCGCCGGCTGGCCTCGGCGGTCGCCAAGTACTGGGTGTGCAAGCGCGGCAGCGCGCACACGGCCGAGGCGCTGGAGTGCCTGGGCGGCAACGGCTACGTCGAGGAGTCCGGCATGCCGCGCCTGTACCGCGAGGCGCCGCTGCTGTCGATCTGGGAGGGCTCGGGCAACGTCGTCGCCCTCGACGTGCTGCGCGCCCTGACCCGGGAGCCCGCCGCGCTGGACGCGGTGCTGGCCGAGGCGGACGCCGCCGCGGGCGCCGACGCCCGGCTGGACGCGGCCGTCGCGGGCGTACGGGCCATGCTGCCGGAACTGAAGGACCCGGTGGGCGCCCAGTTGCGCGCCCGGGTCCTGGCCGAGCGGCTGGCGCTGGTCCTCCAGGGCAGCCTGCTGGTGCGCCACGGTTCCCCGGCCGTCGCCGACGCCTTCTGCGCCTCCCGGCTCGGCGGCGAGTGGGGCCACGCCTTCGGCACCCTCCCGCCCGGCACGGACCTCGGCGCGATCCTGGACCGCACCCGCACCGAGTGACGCCCCGCCCCGCCCCGCTCCTGGTATCCGGAGCGGTGCCCCAACTCCTTTGCTAACTTGGGCGCTTGACGCTGGGCATTACGGGCCGGGGGCGGCAGTGACGTCCGCGGGCGGAGCAGCCCGGACGTCACTGCCACGAGCAGCGCCAGGAGCGCGAGGGCGTCGGCAGACGACCCGCGTCACACCACCTCCCGGAAGGGTGTCCGTGCGTCGCACACTTCTCATCGCCATGGCGGTCGTCGTCGCGGTCGCCGCCGCAGTCGTCGGCTCGTTCGCCTACTTCGGCGACAAGGCGCTTTCCGACCTGGACAGGCAGGAGAAGGAGTGCTGCTGGGCGGACGGCGCCACCCCGGAGTGGATGAGCGAGGTGATCGGCGTCGAGATCCCCGCATCCGCCACCGACCGCCGCGCCGGATACAAGATCGGCTCCCGCCTCGACACCGGACTCCTCGCCTTCACCCTGCCCAGCAATGAGGCGGAGAAGTATCTCGTGGCGTTGAACCCGGGAGGGGCTGTGACAGTCGAGAATCTCCGCCCACAGCCCAAGGATTACAAACCCGCCGCGGCCTTCGCACATCTGGGGCTGCCGGAACCGGAGACGATCAGGGAGGCGCGGCGGGGCGGCTTCTGCGACGGTGATCTGGATTCACCCGAAGGCAAGGAAGCGAACTACTGCGTCAAACTCTTCGCCCATGAATTCAAGCCGGGCAGCACGCGGATCTACCTGCGGTCGACCATCGAGCCGGCCGTGAGTCCGCTGCCCACCCCGATCGTGTCGGCCGGGGACTGATCCGTCAGCAGGTGCGGAGCCAGGCGTCCAGGGCGAGGCGTTTGCGGATCGAGCTGAGGTCCAGGCGGCGCGAGGTGCCGCAGAACTCTCCGGTGGGCAGGGCGTATTCGGCGTGGAAGACGGCCTTGCCGCTCGCCGTGAACGGGGCGAGTTTCGCGCACTCGCCGAACTCGGCGCACTCCTCGTTGACGGCGAAGTCGAAGTCGTCCACCAGTTCCGGGATCTGGTCGAGGTCGTTCTTCAGTCCGACCGCCAGTCCCCGCTCGTGGGCGAGCCGCGCGACCATGCGGTTGAACGCCAGTTGGTGGGCGGCGGTGAGGGGGAAGCCGGTGTCGTTGCGGTAGCCGTCGAGGAGGTCGGGTTCGACGGCGTCGAAGCCCTTCTCCGCGCACATGTCCATCCGGGCGGCCAGGATCGGGCGCAGCGCGTCCAGGCGGCGGATGTCCACCCAGCGTTCGCCGGGCCACCCGTTGCCGCGGCCCAGGAGGGAGGGCGGGTAGGCGTCGCGGTCGGGCCGGAAGTCCTCCCAGGCGCCGGCGTTGAGGTAGCAGATCACCTTCCGGCCGCGGGCGTGGAGGGCTGCGACGGTCTCCGCGCCGTTCTCGAAGCCGTCGATGTCGTAGACCTCCGCGTCCACGTCCATCTCGATCCGGCCCTGGAGCTGCCACTGCCAGGTGGTGCCGGGTTCGGGGCGCCAGCGCTCGCGGGACGGGCCGGGTCCCGGGCGGCCGGGGTCCGAGCCGGGGTCGGAGCAGGCGGCCGTGAGCAGCAGCAGGAGGGCGCAGAGCAGCCGGGCGACCGGGCGGCGGGTCATCCGGCCTCGCCTCCGCAGGCGTCCGCGGCCAGGGGTGCCGACCGCCAGGGGTTGGCGCCCCGGCCCGGCACCGCGCAGTGCACCGCGGCGCCGCGCTCGTGCGCCGTGCGGGCCGCCTCGCCGCCCAGGTGCTCGGGCACGGCGTACACCAGGTGGCAGAAGCGGTACGGCGGGTGGGAGCGGGTCCACTCCGGGACCGCGGCGCGGCGGTAGTCCTCCCAGCGTCCCTCGAAGGTGACCAGCAGGTCGGCCAGGTGCGCGTAGCGGGGGTCGGGGTGGGTGCCCGGGTTGAGGACGGCGGTGGCCGCGCCCAGCAGCCGGGCGGCCCGCACGGTGCGGCGGTAGCGGGGCAGGGACGCCGCGTCGGCCGCGACCCGGTCGAGGAAGACGCCGTCCGCGCCGTACCAGCGGCGGTGGCGGTGGACGTCGCGGAGCACGGTGCGGGCCGGGCGCGCGCCGTAGGCGGTGTCCACGTACCCCAGCAGCGGCACCCCGGCGCGGCGCAGCCGGGCGGCGGCCGCGGTGAAGGCGGGGTCGGGGTAGGGTCCGGGGCCGTCGGCGGCGTTGAGGACCACCCCGTACAGCCTTCCTGACTCCCCGGCGAGCACCTCCCACGCCTCCGGGTCCACGGAGGGGTGGACGTACAGCGGGACGAGGAGGTGGCCGCGGGGTTCCGTCGTGCTCACCGGGGCGCCCCCTCGCGTGCGCCCGCCGTCTCCTCCCACAGGTCGGCGAGGGACTCCTCCAGGGTGCGGCGGGGCCGCCAGCCGAGGGCTTCGAGGGCCGCGGCGATGTCGGCCCGCTGCCAGGCGACGGCGGCCGAGCGTGACGACCCGGCGCCCTCCTCGTCGATCCGGCCGCGGAATCCGGCGGCCCGGGCCAGCGTCCGGGCGATGTCCCGCACGGGGCGGGCCCGGCCGCCGGCGATGTTGAGCACGGGCGGCAGCGGGCCGGGGGCGAGGGCGGCGTCGGCCGCGGCGCGGGCGACGTCGCGGACGTCGACGAAGTCGCGGTGGGCGGACAGGTCGCCGACCCGCACCACCCCGTCGGGGGCGGTGCGGCGCAGTTCGGCGGCGAGCCGGCCGGGCAGGGAGGCGGGCGGCGCGCCGGGGCCGACGGGGTTGAACACCCGCAGGACGACGGCGTCCAGGCCGGAGCCGGTGACGGCCAGGGTGCCGGCCAGTTTGGCGGCGCCGTACAGCCCCACGGGGCGGGCGGGGTGGGCCTCGGCCAGGGGGCGGCCCGGCTCGCCGGGCCCGTACTCCGCGGCCGAGCCGAGGTGGACCAGCCGGGCGCGGGGCGCGGCCTCGCGCAGGGCCGCGCAGAGGGCGGCCGGGCCGCGGGCGTTGGCGCCGGTCAGCGCCACGGCGTCGCCGCCGACCGCGCCCGCGCAGTTGACCACGGCGTCCGGGCGCAGGTCCGCCAGGAGCGCGGCGAGTTCGGGCACGGGCACGGCGGCCAGGTCCACGGCGAGGCCCGCGGCGGGTTCCCCGGCCGGGCCGGGGGCCGGGGAGGGGCCGGGGGCGCGGCCCGCGCCGAGCACCCGCACGCCCGGTCGGGCGCGCAGGTGCTCGGCGGTGTGCCCGCCCAGATAGCCGGTGGCTCCCAGGACGAGTACGCGCATGTCGGAGGGTCACGCTCCCTTGATCAGCCGGCCGCGGCGGGCGGTGAACTCGGCGTTGGCCCGGTCGTAGTCGTCGGGCCGTCCGATGTCGAGCCAGTAGCCGTCGAACTCGTAGGCGTGCGGCGGGGTGCCGTCCGCCAGCAGGTCGAGCACCACCTCGTCGAAGCCCAGCGGCAGTCCGGGGGTGTAGCGGGTGAGGGTGTCGCGGGAGACACCGTAGACGCCCATGGAGACGCGGTAGTCCATGCTGGGCTTCTCGGCGAAGCCGACGACCTTCCCGGCCTCGGTGTCGAGCACGCCGAAGTCGATGTCGACGGTGCGGACGTGGGTGGCGATGGTCAGCGGCGCCCCGGCGTCCCGGTGGGTGCGGAGCACCTCGGCGAAGTCGAGGTCGGTGAGGATGTCGCCGTTCATCGCCAGGAAGTGCTCCGGGAGCCGGTCGAGCATGGTCAGCAGCGGCCCCATGGTGCCCAGCGGGCTGTCCTCGGTGGTGTAGTCGACGCGCAGGCCCCACTGGGAGCCGTCGCCGACGTAGGCGCGGATGATGTGGCCGAGGTGGCCGATGGCCAGGGTGCAGCTGGTGAACCCGGCGTCGGCGAGCTGCCGCATCACGATCTCCAGGATCGCGTGCCGGTCGCCGATGGGCACCAGCGGCTTGGGCAGGGCGGTGGTGTAGGGACGGAGTCGGACACCCTTGCCTCCGGCCATGATGACTGCGTGCATCGGTGCTGTCCTCTCCACGAGAGCGGTGACGGATGGGTGGGACGGCGGTGCTCGGGTTCGGTCGTGCGGCGGGCGGTCCCCGGCCCGGTCCGGTTCGGGCCGGACGCCGGGTCGGGCGCCGGGTCGGACGTTGTAGCCGGGTCAGACGTTGTAGCCGGGTCAGACGTTGTACAGGTCGGTCTTGTAGCGGGCGAGGTTCGCCGGGTCGCGGAAGAAGTCGATGGTGCGGGCCAGGCCGTCCTCCAGGCTGTGGCGCGGCGCCCAGCCGGTGGCGGCGCGCAGCCGGGAGGCGTCGCAGACCAGCCGCATCACCTCGGAGTCGGCCGGCCGTACGCGCTGCGGGTCCTGGACGACCTCCACCTCGGCGTCCATCAGCTTGCCGATGAGCGACACCAGGTCGCCGATCGCGATCTCGCCGCCGGTCCCGGCGTTGAGGGTGCGGCCGACGACGTCCCCGGCGGGGGCGGTGCCCACGGCGAGGAAGGCGGCGGCGGTGTCCTTCACGTAGGTGAAGTCGCGGGTGGGGCGCAGGTCCCCGAGGGTGATGGTGCGCTGTCCGGCGGCGATCTGGCCGATCACCGTGGGGATGACGGCGCGCATGGACTGGCGCGGCCCGTAGGTGTTGAACGGCCGCAGGGTGACCACGGGGGTGCCGAAGCTGGCGTGGTAGCTGTCGGCGAGCCGGTCGCCGCCGGCCTTGGAGGCGGCGTACGGGGACTGGGTGTTGATGGGGTGGTCCTCGGTGATCGGCACGGTCTGCGCGGTGCCGTAGGTCTCGCTGGTGGAGGTGTGCACCAGGCGCGGGATCCGGAGGTGCCGCACGGCCTCCAGCACGTTGAGGGTGCCGGTGACGTTGGTCTCCACGTAGCTGTGCGGGGCCCGGTAGGAGTAGGGGATCGCGATGAGCGCGGCCAGGTGGTAGACGGTCTCGACGTCCTTGACCAGGCCGTTGACCGAGCCGGGGTCGCGGACGTCCCCGAGGACGATCTCGACGTCCTCCAGCACGTCCTCCGGCAGGGTCTCCAGCCAGCCGAAGGACGAGAAGGAGTTGTACTGGACCATCGCGCGCACCCGGTGGCCCTCGGCGACGAGCGCCTCGACCAGGTGGGAGCCGATGAATCCCTCGGCGCCGGTGACGGCGACCGTTGGTGCTGCGGACACGGGTCTCTCCTCTTCCACCGGTTCTGCACCGGTTCTCCTGCCGGTCCCGGGCCTGTTCCGGGCCGGTTCCGGGTCGGTTTCTCCGTCGGTTCTCGTGCCGGTCGTTCCGCCGGCCGCCGCCGGGGCGGCAGCCGGCGCGCGGGGCCGTGGGGCCGGCGCGCGGGCCGGGTCAGCGGTGGGCCGTGATCCGGCCGAGCAGGGCGGTGACCGCGGCGAGCAGGACGACGGCCGCGGCGCCGCACACGGCGAGCTGGACGGCGGCGGGTCCCGTCGCGCCGGGCGCCCGCCACACGAGCGCGGCGGCGGCGGCCCGGGCGGCGGCCAGGACCACCGCGGCGGGGGTCCGGGCGGCGCCGAACGCCTGGAGCAACAGCCCCGTCCACAGCACCGCGCCGAGGGCCAGGACCGCCGCCGGCCGGACCGGGTCCTCGGGCGGCCCGCCCGTCCAGATCCCGCCGACGGCCAGGACGAGGGCGGCCAGGACGGCGAGGTACCCGGCCAGGCACAGGCCCAGGGCCCGCGCGGCCCGCCACCGCAGGCCGGCGGGGGTGGAGGAGGCGGCCAGCGCGGCGAGCGCCAGGCCCCGGCAGCGGTACAGCAGCCACTCGGCCGCGCCCATGCTGAGGGTGAGGGCGACGACCACGGGTCCGGCCGGCGCGGCCCCGGCCCCGTGCCCGGCTGCGGCACCGAACGCCCCCCCGAGCGCGTCACCGAGGGCGGCCAGGGTGGTCAGCACACCGCAGCCCAGGCCGAACAGCCCGTAGGGCAGGGACTCCGGCCAGGCGGGGACCGCGCCGCCCGGACCGCCGGGCCCGTCCCGGTCGCCTGCGGCCCGGACCGTCTCCCGCGCCGCCACCGCCGACACCGCGCAGACGGTGCCGGCGAGGACCGCGGCGCGGAGCGCCGCGGGCGGGTCGGCCAGGGGCAGCAGCGCCGCGCCCGCCGTCAGCGGCAGCAGGGCGGCCAGCAGCAGCCTCTCGCGGCCCAGCACCAGCAGGGTTGTGGCCGCCGCCAGGTACACCGCCTGCCCGGCGGCGAAGGCGAGTGCCGCGCCGGGGGTGGGGACGGCGGCGGGGAACGGCAGGGCCGCCAGGGCGGCCACCGCCGCGCCCGCGGGGGCGCCCGTCCGCAGGACCCGTCCGGCCGCGGCGCGTCCGCCCGTGGCCAGCGCGGCGTACGCGCGGTGGGCGAGCGCCTGGTTCCAGGCCCAGCCGGCGAGCGCGGAGGCGGCCAGCGCGCCCGTGCCGGCGGGCAGTCCGAAGCGGTCGGGCGCCCCGGTGAGGAAGGGCGCGGCGAGGGCGTAGCCGAGACCGGGGAGGGTGAACACCAGCCCCCTCAGCAGCGCGGCGAGCGGGTCGGCCCGCCAGGGGTCGGGGGCGGGCGGGGGTTCGGGGAAGGCGCGCGGCACCCGGGCGTACAGCTCGGCCGCGGCCTCGAAGGTGTCGCTCCGCCCGTAGCGGCGCTGGATCTGCTCGTTCGTCAGGCCCTGGGCCTCCAGGTGGGCGGCGATCTCGTCGGGGTGGACGGCCGCGGCGCACACCTCGGCGGTCTCCTCGGCGAGTTCGTCCAGCGGGTCGGCGGCCCAGCTCGGCCGCCGCCGCGGCCGGCGTGCCGGGGCGGTGCCGGAGGCGTGGCGGGCGCCCGGGCCGGGGCGCGGGGCGGGGTCCCGTGCGGGGCGGGGCAGTGCGCGGGGTTCGGGCGCGCCGGGGACGAGTCTGAGCATTCCGCTCACCGGGCGCCTCCCGCGGCCCGTGCCAGGGCGAGGATGGGGGCGTCGGCCCGCTCGTCGTACCGTCCGGTGCGCCGTTCGCCGTGCCGTCCGGGCCCGGCGAGTTCGTGGTAGATGTCGCGGAAGGCGCTGATGGTCTGCCGGAGGGTGAACTGCTCGATCACCCGCAGCCGGGCGCCCTCGCCCATCCGGGCCCGGGTCTCCGGTTCGTTCAGCAGCCGCAGCGCGGCCCGTGCCATGGCCTCCGGGTCGCGGGGCGGGACGACCAGGCCGCACTCCCCCACCGCCTCGCGCACTCCGCCCACGTCCGTGGAGACGGTGGCGCGTCCGCAGGACATGGCCTCGATCAGGGTGAAGGGGAAGCCCTCGCTGACGCTGGAGAGCATCACCACGTTCCCGGCGGCGTAGGCGTCGCGGATGTCCTCCACGCGCCCTTCGAAGGAGACGCCCTCGGCGACGCCCAGTTCGGCGGCGAGCTTCTCCATCTCCGTCCGGTACGCCTCCGAGACCTTCGGGGTGCCGCCGAAGATCCGCAGCCGGGCCGCGGGGATCTCCTTGCGGACCAGGGCGAAGGCGCGGATGAGGGTGGCCAGGTCCTTGATGGGGTCGATGCGTCCGGCCCAGCTCAGCGTCGGTTCCGCCGGTTCGGGGCCGGCGGGCGGGAACGCGGCGGGGTCGACGCCGTTGTAGACGGTGCGTATCCGCTCGGGCGGGGTGCCGCCGTGCTCCTCCCAGCGGCGGTTGTAGCGGTTGCCGGGGGTGACCAGCGCGGCGCGCCGGTAGCCCTCCTCGGCCAGCAGCCGGAAGAAGCCCAGCATCACCGCCTTGACCGGCCACCGGTACGGTTCGGCGCGGCTGCTCAGATAGCGTTCGCGCAGGTAGACGCCGTGTTCGGTGAGCAGGAACGGTACGCCGCGCCGGTGGTGGGCGACGAGTGCCGGCAGGGTGGCCAGTCCGCCGCTGACCGCGTGGGTGATCCCGTCGGTCACCGGTGGGGCGGCCAGGGGGCGCAGGGCGTGCTCCAGCAGGTCGACGGCGGTCAGGGCGTCGTGGAGGGTGGGCCGCGCGGCGGCGGTCGGCAGGCCGGGCCGGTTCCACAGGCGGGCGAGGGTGCGCGCGGCGCCCTCCGAGCGCAGGGCGGGCGAGAGTTCGCCCCGGTCGGCGTGGTCGGCGAGGGTGTGGAGCGCGGCGGGGAACAGCTCCTCCGCCCCGGGGTCGAGGAGGCCGAGCAGGAAGTCCTCCAGGTCGGTGAGGAGGCGGCGCAGCCGCGCGCCGCGCGGGGCGCGCCCGGGCGGGGGCGGGCCCCACAGCGGGACGGTGCGGACCTCGCGGACGTGGGCGGGCAGGTCCCAGACGGGTGTCTCGTCCCCGGTGCCGGTGACGGCCAGGACGCGGAAGTCGACGTCCGGCATGCCGTGCACCAGCTGGTCGCACCACACGCTGACTCCGCCGTGGCTGTGGGGGTAGGTGCCCTCGGTGAGCAGGGTCACCGAGGGTGTGCCGAAACGGGGTTCGGCGAGCGGTCCGTGCATGGCGGTTCGTCGTCTCCGGAAGGCGTGACGGCGGTCGGGCCGGCGTCTAGCGGACGGTGGTGTCCCCGGGGCCGTACGGCACGGGGTCGGCGACGCCCGCGGGCACGGGGGGTTCCCCGGCGGGTTTCCCGCCCGGTGCCGCTTCCTTGTCCGGTGCCGTCTCCTTGTCCGGTGCCGTCTCCTTGTCCGGTGCCGTCTTCCCGTCCGGCGCGGGGGACCGCGCGGTGTCCGGGGTGATCGCGCCGCACAGCTTCTCCAGCAGGCCCAGGAGGTCCAGCAGGCGCAGGAACTCCGGGAGGCACCGGGGGTCCTGCGGGTCGCCGGGGGTGTCCGGGTCGTCAGGGGTGCCGGGGTCGTCCGGGGTGTCCGGCTGCTCCCCGGGGGCGCCGTCCAGTCGGAAGACGGCCGCCTGTCCGTCCCCGGCGGGCAGCGCCCAGCCCGAGCGCAGGCCGGCGTAGGGGCCGCCGAAGGCCCGGTCGGTGCCGTCCGTCCGCCGGGTGGCGCCCTCCGGCAGGGTGAGGGGGACGTGCATCCCGTCGGGGGCGGTGACGGTGACGGTGTCCCCGGTGCGGTGGGCGGTGACGTCCCCGGCGTCCAGCGCCGCCTTCCAGGCCGCGCGCCGCCGCAGTTCCTCGCCGATGTCCTTCATCGGCAGGTTGACCAGCGGGGTGTTGCCGGCGAAGAGGTCCGCGTAGCCGTCCAGGATCCGGTTGAGGACGGGGTAGGCGATGCGGTCCTCGGCCAGGTTGGACTGGTGGACGAAGTGCGGCCGCGGGTCGTTGGCCAGGACGTGCCGCAGGGCGATGTCGGCCTCCAGCGGAACGATGTACGACTCGTAGCCGGTCTCCGGGTCCAGCGGGGCGTCCAGGCAGGTGGTGGTGGAGGAGCCCTCGCAGATCCCGCTGCCGCCGTCGGAGGCGCGGGTGTAGAGCCAGTTGTACTCGTCGACCTGCTCGGCGGCGCGGCCCGCGTTGTAGAAGACGTTCATCGGGTGACGGGGGACGGTGCGGGCGGGGCCGGCGGTGCGCTGCCCGGGCTCGCGGGAGGCGTCGGAGGCCAGCCAGGTGACGCCGGTGTCGGTGAGCGCGGGGCCGAGTTCGGGGTTGTCCCGCGGCTGCTGCGGCAGGACGGCCAGGCCGGAGTGCTCGCCGGTGACCAGTTCGGCCGGGTCCACGGTGAGGCCGTTGGCGGCGGCCCAGGCGAGGTTGTCCCGGATCTGCGCGGTGATGGCGGACCGGTCCGTCCAGACGGTGTCGCCCCGCTCGTCGGTCTCGCACCGCCACGGCACCGCGGTCACGTTCTGCACGCAGCCGAGGAAGGGGTGGTCGTAGGTGTGGTTGATCCAGCGGTGGGCGTCCCGGTCGGCCAGGAGCCGGTCGGCGAGGGGGTCGGCGCCGCCGTTCTCCGCGCGGTGGGTGACGCTGCCGCCGCCGTTGAAGGCCAGGTCCAGGGTGAAGTCTCGGTCGGCGGACCACTGCGCGGCGTACTCGGCGTCCGCCGGGGTCATGCGGATCGTGTCGGGCTCCAGGCCCTCGCCGGCCGTGCCGCAGTCCACGTCGCCGGGGGTGCAGTTCAGCTCGGTGTTCCAGCGGTCGTCGGCGGCGAGGACGTCGTCGACGTGGACGGCGAAGTGGTTGCGGTCGGCGCCCAGGTGGACGCCCTGGGTCAGCCAGGCCACGATGCCGCGGGCCAGCAGCCGGAACTGCCGCTGGTACCGGTTGTAGACGAAGGTGACGACCAGTTCGCGGCGGCCGTCGTGGGCGTACTCGCCGACCAGCGAGCCGCGTGCGGTGCTGCCGGGGACGGGCGCGTCGACGTAGGAGGTGAAGGCGGCGCCGTCCGGCGGGTCGGCCAGCGGGGTGGCCAGGTAGCCGTAGCTCTCGTCGATTCCGGGGTCGTTGTCCTCGAAGGGCACCTCGCCGTCGAGGTAGCCGAACGGGCCGGCCTTCCCGGCGTCCGTGACGTGGGCGGTGATCCCGTCGAGGGGGCCCGCGTAGCCGGGGTCCTGGGGCCGGTTGAGCCCGACGGCCGGGGAGGCGTAGGTGTAGGCGTTCACCTGCCGGATCCCGAACGCCGCCTCGTAGGCGGCCAGCGCGGCCGTCTCGGGCGAGCCGGCGCCGAAGGGGTTGTCGTGGGGCAGCACCACGCCCTGGTACTTGGCGCGCGGGCGTCCGTCCACGGTGTCGGCGAGGAAGTCGGCGTCCACGGTGGGGCGTTCGCCGTCGGACAGGTCGACCGTGGTGTACGGGGTGCCCGCGCCGTCGAGCGCGGCGGTGACGGCGTCGATGGCGGGGCCGCCGTCGTCGACGACCAGGACGCGCAGGTCGATGCGTGGTTCGAGGTTCTCCGCGGGGTCGGCGGCGGCGGCGCCGACCGGTATGAGGGCCGCCAGTAACGCCGCCGCGACGCAGGTCGCGGCGGCACGGATCGTTCGCCTCATGGCTGTTCTCCCCCCGGGGCGGCGCGCGAGCGGGGCGCGCCGGCCTGTGTGAACGGCGCTCGGACACCGTGCGGCGGTGCCCGTCCGCGCCTGTTTCTCCCCTTCGGCAGGTGGTGGCCGGCCGCACCCGGGGCTCCCCTCCCCGGTCGGTGTGCGGCGGACACCGCGGGCGTCCGGACGCGGCCGGGTTCCCGGGACGGTGCTCCCCGGGTGCCGTCGGCCTGTCGGTCGCCCAGCCTTATAGTGCGCCATCGCCGGTCCTCCCGAACGTCCCCTCACCAAGACGTCGGGAGCCGTTCGTCTTTCCGTGACCGGAATTCAACGGAGCGCGACCGCCGCGGCGTGCTCCGCCGGTCCTTCCGTGCGGGGCGGCGCTCCCCTCGCACGCTGCACCATTAATGGTTTAGACCAGTTCTCGGGACGGAATGCGCCGCAGCGCACGGAAGCGACGCTTCCGACATACGCTCACCCGAAAATCGGCCGAATGACGACGGTTCGCTTTGCCGCCTTCCCCACGCCTTCGCCCCATTCGACCCCTCCCCATTCGCCCCGCCCCGCACGGCTGCGGCCGGGGGCGGGCGGCACCGGACGACCGCGTCCGGGCCGCGCGCCGCTCCCGGCCGCGTCAGCGCCGGACGTACCAGGTGACGGTGACGTCGTTGGCGAACGACCTGCGGTCGGCGACCTTGAAGAGGGTGGGGCCGAACTCCCCGTTGAACGCCGGGATCCCGGCCCCGGCGACCACCGGGTAGCTCTTGACGACCAGTTCGTCGATCTCGGGCAGCAGCGCTCCGGCGAGGAGGCCGCCGCCGCAGAGCCAGATGTCCTTGCCCTCCTCCTGTTTGAGGTCGCGGACCAGGGTGAGCGGGTCCCCGGAGACCACGGTGACGGCCGGGTCGGTGTCGGGCGGGAGCGTGCTGGACACGACGTACTGGCGCAGGTGGGCATAGGGGCTGGTGATGCCCGCGTCCAGCGCGGGGCGGTAGCTGCCGAGCCCCATCAGCACGGTGTCGAAGCGCCGGTTCGGCGCGTCCTCCACCCCCATGGAGGCGCGCCCGACGGTGGGGACGGTCTCGGGGTAGCGCTCGCTCATCCAGGCGCTGTAGGCGGCGCCCTCCTCCCCCTCGCCCACGGGGAAGAAGTCGTACTCCCCGCCGGGCCCGGCGATGCGGCCGTCGAGGGTGACGGCGACGTAGTACACGAGCTTTCGCATGGGATGACTTCCTTCGTAGTACTGTATTTATAGTGGTCACAACGTAGTACTACGAGCGGAGTGGTGTCAATGGTGCGCAGGAACGACGAACGGAGGGCGGCCCTCCTCGACGCCGCCATCGAGGTCCTGGCCGGGCGGGGAGCGCGGGGGCTGACCTTCCGGGCGGTGGACACCGAGGCCGCCGTGCCCGCCGGCACGGCCTCCAACTACTTCGCCAACCGCGACGAGCTGCTCTTCCAGACGGCCGCGCGGGTCTACGAGAGGCTGCACCCCGACGAGGCGACGATCGCGCGGCAGCGGGCCGCCGAACCGAACCGCGAGACCTACACCGTGCTGATGCGTGAACTGGTCGGCCGGGTCAGCTCTTTCCGGTCGGGCTACCTGGCCCTGCTCGAACTGCGTCTGGAGGCCACCCGGCGTCCGCGGCTCCGGGCACTGCTGACCGAACGCATCCGCGCCGACGTCGACGCCAACGTGTCCTACCACGAGGAGTCCGGCCTGCCCGGCGACGCGACCGCGGTCCGGCTGCTGTACCTGGCGCTCAACTGGCTGATCGTCGAGCAGCTCACCCTGCCCGAGGTGTTCCCGGAGGCCGAACGCGAACAGCTCGTCGCCGCCGCGGTCGAGCGCATCGTGACGCCGTAGCCGGGCGCGCGGAACCGGCCCGCGCGCCCGGCGGACGGCCCGTGGCCGCCGGACACGCGGACGGGCCCGGACTCCCCCTACGTCAGCCGCACGCCCTCTCCAGCCAGGGAGTCCCCTCGGGCAGGGCGTTCTTGACCCGCTGGATCTGCCTCAGCAGCCGGACGGGGTCCTGCCGGGGGTCGGCGAGGAACTCCAGGACCTTCTCGTGGAAGATCCTGCGGATCGTGGGCGGCATGACGTCCGAGGCGTCCAGGCACAGCCGCTCGGCCTGCCGGAACTCCCGCACGATGCGCCGGCTGACGGTGTCCTCCTCCGGGTACGCCTCCTGGGTGACGCCCCGGTGCGCGGAGAAGAAGGGCGGCTCGACGCCGGTGGCCCAGGCCCGCTGGGCCTCCAGGGAGGCCAGGAAGCGCATCAGGTCCCTGGCCTGCTCGCTCTCCTTGAACATCGCCGCGAAGTCCCCCGACACCTCGCGGTACCCGCTCTGGCCGTCCGCGCCGGGCAGCAGCATCGGGGACGCCACGAAGTCGGCCCGCGAGGCGTCGTCGCCGTACAGGTTGCGGGCGAAGCTGCCCTGGTGCTCCAGGTCGCAGTCGCGGCCGCGGTCGAACAGCAGCCCGTTCCCGCCCTCGGGGCCGCGGTGGTCGGTGGTCAGCGCGGTCTCGGCCGCCCGGTCGTCGCGGGACATGAACGCGCCCCAGGTGCGCCAGGCGTCCACCACCGGTTCGGCGGTCCAGTCCATCTCGCCGGTGGCCCAGGCGTCGTAGGCGTCGGCGCCGGACCGCTGGAGCAGGATGTCCTCGATCCAGTCGCTGCCGGGCCAGCCGGAGGTGGCGTCGGAGCCCATGCCGATGCACCAGCGGGACACGTCCTCCCGGGCGGAGGCGCCCGGCGAACTCCCCTTCTCGTACCAGACGATGCTCTTGAGGTCGACCTTCACCGGCAGCCAGTAGCGTGCGGACAGCCCGGTCGGCTGCGACAGCCAGGGGCCGCCGTACTGGTCGTCGTCGACGATGTCCTCGCCCAGCCGCCACAGCTGCTTCCGCTGGACGTAGTCGGCCAGGTCGCCGAGGACGGGCAGCACCGCGACGTCCGGCGGGTCGCCGGCCAGCACCCCGGAGAGCAGCACCTCGCGGGTGGCGGTGGTGCCCTGGTAGTCGACGCGGACGCCCTCGTGCTGCTGCTCGAAGCGGTTCAGCAGGTTCCTGAAGGACTTCTCCTCCCGCCCCGTCCAGGGCCCCAGGACGGTCAGGACGTGGTCGGTCTCGTCCCCCTGCCGGGCGCAGCCCGCCGGGCCCGCCGCGAGCAGCAGGCACAGCAGGCCGGCCACGGCCCGTCTCGCGCGCCCCGCGCGGTTCACCAGCGGAACCTGTACTGGCGCAGGTGCCGCTGGAGTCCGGCCAGGGACAGCGCCGCGACGGCGACCCCGCCGACGACGATCGCGGCGACCCCGGTCCCCCGGTCGGCCGTGGCGTCCATGTCCTGCGTGACCTCCTTCAGCGCTCCGGCGGTGACGTTCCTCATCCGGTCCAGCTCCTTCCCCTGGAACCCCTCGTCGGCCCACACCCCGCTCTGCCGGTTCACGACCTCCACCAGCTCCCGGCGGGCGTCCTCCATCAGCCGCTGGGTGCCCTGCGCCCACGTCACGGGCTTGACCGAGGCCAGGAGGATCAGGCACGCCGCCAGCAGCCAGGGGTTCAGCCGCTCCGGGAAGCGCCGGTACAGCACCACCTGGACGGCGGCCAGCGCCACCGCGAGCAGGACCAGGGCCGCCACGGCCGACTCCCAGCCCGCCCGCCTGGCGCCGGTGAACTTCGTCTGCTCGGACAGCTCGTCGAGCTGGTCGCGCTGGAGTTCGTCGAGCCGGGCCAGGATGCCGGTCTGCTTGCGGTTGAGGATGGTGTCGGCGCTGTGGAACCACGCCCTGCCCAGGGCGCCCCGCTCGGCGTGCCGCACCGACAGGACGATCGTCTCCTGGTAGACGACGAGCAGGGCGTTGACGGTGCTCAGCGCGCGCCTGCCGTCCTCGCCCGCGACCTGCCGGTCGCCGATCTGCGACACGCTCTGGACGGCCGCCGCGATCTGGGTGCGGTACGTCTCGTCGGTGCCGGCCTCGTCGGTCAGCCCCGAGGCCAGGTGGCCGCGCGCGGCCACGTGGGCGCTCATCAGCGCACTGCGGGCGGCGGCGACCTCCAGGACCGCCGGCGCGGTCCGGTCCCGTACGGCATCGGGGCGGCGGTGGGTGTCGTCGTAGGCAGCGGCCAGAAGCGCCGTGGCGAGCCCGGTCAGCGCGATCAGCGCACCGAGCTGGAGCCACAGCAGCCGCCGGGTGCCCGTCACCGCTCCTCCGTTCCGGAGCCGTCCGTGCTGCCGGGGGCGCCGTCGAGGAGGTGCCCGCAGTTCTCGCAGAACCGCGCCGGCCGCACCTTCTCGAGGCAGCGGGGGCAGACGACCGGCCGGGCCGCGCCGGACGGCGGGTCCGCGGACGGGGCGTGCCCGCTCGGCGGGGGCGTTGTGTGCCTGCTGAGGACCACCAGCTCCTGGACTCGTCCGGGGGTGATGTCGTCGCGGATCGTCACCTTCCCCATGGCCGTGTTCTCGACGGTCACCACGTTGCGCAGCCGCGCCAGGTGGGCGTCGTCCTTGAGGCGGTACGCCAGGCGCACCGCCTTGCCCAGTTCCCGCTCCGCCCCGGCGGTCCTGCCCTGGTACAGGGCCCTGGCGCCGGCGCGGATGGCGTCCCTCAGCTCGTCCTGGTGCCGGAAGTGCCATCCGACGGTGCCGGTGTCGGTGAGCGGCGGCTCCTCGCCGGTCCACCGGACCGTGACGTGCTCCTCCCCGGGCAGCGCCACCTCCTCGAAGTCCCGGGCCGCCAGCCGCAGCGAGGCGATCCGCTCGGTGTGCGGCTCCCGGCCGCCGGGATCGCCGGGGCCGCCGGGGCCGCCGGGGCCGCCGGAGGGGCCGGGGTCGACGCGCAGCCTCAGCTCGTACCAGCGCTGCTCGTCGCCCCAGGCGCCGGTGGGGAACAGGACGCGGTCGCCCTCGTCGACGGCGGTGTCCGTCAGGTCCAGGACGGTCGGCTGGAGCTGCCGGAAGAGGCCGACCGACAGGTGCCGCCCGGTGCGGACCTCCAGGGTGAGCTGCGGCAGGGTCCGGCGGACGGAGGCCCCGACCAGTTCGCGGAACAGCCCGGTGAGCTGCGCCTCGAACTCCTCGGCGCCGTCCGCGACGACCGCCTCCGCCCGGCCGTGCAGCCGGTCGGCGATCCGCTGGAGCTGTTCGGCGTCCCAGTCCTCGCCGATGCCCAGCGCGTCGCAGGTGAACTCGCCCGCGCAGGAGTCCAGGACGCGTTCCAGCTCCCCGGCCCGGCCGTGCTCGTCCTTGCCGTCGGTGAGCAGCAGCGCGTGCCGGAACGGGGCGTCGGGGCGTGCGGCGAGCAGCCGGTGGGCCAGGGAGAGCCAGGCGGAGATCCGGGTGCCGCCGTGGGCGTCCAGGGTGAGGGCGGTGCGGCGGCCCTCCTCGCGGGTGGCGTTGGTGGCGGCCACGGTGGCGGGTTCGGCCGGGTCGGCGAGCCGGTCCCCGGTGGGGTAGGCGAGCCGGGCGGTGTCGGTGCCCGCGACGAGGGCGAAGTGGGTGCCGTCCGGGAGCTGCCCGATCGCCGCCGCGGCGGCCTTCCTGGCGGCGGCGATCTTGCGGAGGGTGGGGTGCGCCATGGATCCCGAGCAGTCGATGATGACGACCTCGGACCGCTGCGGGGCGCGGCGCGGCACGACGGCCTCCAGGCCCTCGACCCGGATCTCCAGGTGGACGGACACCTCGTGGGCGCCGGGGCCGCCGCCGGGTGCGTACTGGTCCCGGTCGTACTCCGCGGTCATGCGGACGCGGGGCCGCCGGGGGGCGGTGCCGGGTTCCGGGCGGGCGGGGCGTCCCGCCGGGCGGCCCGCGGTGTCGTCGGCGGCGCGGTCTGCGGTGGGGTCGGTCATCGGGTCGGCTCCTCGGCCGGTCGGACGAACCAGGTGCGGGGGAAGACGGCGTTGGAGCAGTCCACGAGGTGTTCGCTCCTGGCCCGGTCGACGCCGGGCTGGCGGGCCAGGTCCCGGAAGAAGCGCGACAGCAGCATGCGCAGGGCGCGTTCGGTGGGCGGTTCCCCCGGCCTCCCGCCGAAGAGGGGGCCGCCCAGCTCCGCCAGGTGCGCGCCGCCCGCCCCGTCCGCGCCCCTCGCGGGGGCGTCCCCGTCCGCCGCGGTGGCCTTCTGGATCCAGTCCAGCGCCCACTCGCGGATCTCGGCCTCCAGCCGTGCGCGCTCGCCGGCGTCGAGGGCCAGGCGGGGCATCTCCCGCTGCACGGCCGCCAGGTCGCTCCGGTCGGGCAGGCCCTCCCGTCCGGGGGAGAGCCGGGCGGCCCGGATCCGCACCGCGGCGATCCGGGCGGCGTCGTAGTGCCGCGACATCGGCGGCACCCGTTCGAGCACGTCGGCGGCCTCCTCGCGTTCGCCCCGGGCCAGGTGGACCCGGGCCAGGCCGAAGGCGGCGCTGCCCTGCTGGGTGTTGCGCCGCCACACCGCGTGGTAGTAGCGCTCGGCCCGGTCCAGGGCGTCGCGGTGTTCGGCGCAGTAGCCCAGGGCCAGCTTGGGGGCGTACTCCCCCGGGAGCGCGCCGTGGACCTCCTCGAAGTGCTTCTCGGCGGCTGCCACCTCGTCCCGGGCGAGGCGGACCAGGCCGCGGTGCCAGGCGATGCGCCAGTCGGGGACGGACTCCCTCCCCGAGGGGAGGCCGAGGATCTCCTCCGCCTCCCTCAGCCGCCTCTCCGCCTCGCGGAGTCTGCTGCCGTGCTCCCGGTCCCCCGGCGGCATCTGGTCGCGGACCTCCAGGTGGGCACGGCACAGCCGCAGCCGGACCTCCACGCTGGGGTCCTGTCCCTCGCCGTCCAGGAAGCTCTCCAGTTGCCGCACGACCGCGCGGGGTCCCTGCGGCGCGGGCAGGCGCAGTTGGACGCCGGCCGGGTCGTCGCGGCGCGGCAGCGGCACCGGCAGCCCCACGGCGACCCGGGAGGGGGCGGGGCGGCCCGGGTCCAGCGGGGGGCTGCCGAAGGCCTTGCGGTAGGCCGCGGCCCGGCGGCCCAGCCAGCGCTCGATGCCGGGTACGGCGCCGAGGCCGGCGTCCAGCAGGGCGGGCGTGGGCGCGAAGACGCCGGAGGGCCGGGTGTACTGCCGTCCCGTCCGCAGCGATATCAGCTCCCGCAGGACGCCCTCCAGTTGCTCGGACATCTCGGCGGCGGAGGAGAACCTCCGCTCCGGCTTCGCGTGGGTGGCGCGCTCCACTAGCCGGTGGAAGGAGTCGTGGCCCTGACCTGCGCCGGCCGCGCCGTCCACGGCCGCCGCGGCCAGTTCCTCCAGCGTCCTGCCGACGGTGTGGATGTCGTGCGCGACGGTGGGCGGCTCCCTCCCCTCCTCGACCTCGGGGGCCGCGTAGCCCTTGGTGGTGACGGGGGTGCGGTCGAGGTCGTCGGGCCGCTGCACTCCGCCCAGGTCGATGAGCACCACCCCCCTGCCGCGGTGGATGACGTTGTCGGGCTTCATGTCGGAGTAGACCAGGCCCCGGTCGTGGAGGACCTCCAGGGCGCCCAGGATCCGGCAGCCGTAGCGGGCGACGTGCTCCAGGGTCAGGGGTTCGCCGGGGCCGAACGGGCCCGGGGGCCGCCCGGCGTCTTTCAGGATCCCGCGGAGCGACCTGCCGCCGACGTACTCCATCACGATGTAGTCGGCCGGGATCCTGGAGTCGCCGGGCTCGTGGGGCACGTAGTCGAAGATGCGGACGATCGACTCGTGGTTGATGGCGATCATCCGGTCCCGTTCCTCCAGCATCCGCTCCCGTGCCTCGGTGTCGAGCGGGTTGAGCACGCCCTTGAGGACGATCGGGCGGTTGCGCAGCCGGGTGTCGACCGCCAGGTAGACCCAGCCCAGACCGCCGTACGCCAGCGGGCCGCGCACCTCGTAGCGGCCGCCGTCGAGCGGTTCCCCGGACCTGAGCTGGGGGCGCAGGGAGTAGCGGGTGCCGCAGTTCGGGCAGAAACCCTCGTACCGGACGCGCGTTCCCGGGTAGTGCGTGCCGACCGGGCGGCGGCACCTGGGGTTCCCGCAGGGGCGGCCCTGGCGGGGCGGGGCGGGGTTCCTCAGGACGAGGGACCCGGGGTCGTCGGGCGGGAGCACCTCGGGCAGGTCCAGCAGTGTGCGGTCCGCGCCGGCGGGTTCCGGTGCCGCGCCGTGCGCCGTGTGCCGTCCGTTCACCGCTCCTCCTCCGCCTCCCCGTGCTCCCCCGGCTCCCGGTGCTCCCCCGGCCCTCCGTATTCTCTCGGCTCCTCCTGCCCGGCCCTCTCCTCCGGGGGCCAGCCGAGCACGCGGCGGACGGCGTCCACGTATCCGGCGACGGCCTTCCCGGCGCTCTCCGCCTCGAACCGCCCCCGGTGCAGCGCCTCGTGGGCCGCGCGGTACACCCCGTCGAGCTCGACGTCCTCGATCCGGCCGTGGCGGGCGGCCAGTTGGCGGTAGGTCCGCAGCTCCCCGCGGAGCTCCGCCCGTCGCTCGTACCCCTTCCGGGCCGCCTCCTCCGCGGTGTCCGCGTCCCGCTCCGCCCGCCGGGTGCGGCGCTCCAGGCGCTTCAGGCGGTCCTGCGCGGTCCGTGCCCACCCGGGTGCCGCGTCCTTGCCGGTGCGGTGGGCGTGCCGCAGCAGGGACAGGTTCAGGTGGAGGTCCGTCACGGCGTCGTCCGGGGGTTCGACGCCGGCCAGCCGGACCCTGGCCGGCGCCAGCCGGCGCAGCCGTCCGTCGAGCGCGTCGAGACGTTCGGCCAGGACGCCCATGCGGTGCCGCAGCGCCAGGTCCTCCTCGGTCGCCTGGTCGACGCGGGTGTCGCTGCCGTGGAAGACCAGCAGCAGACGGCAGCCCAGTTCGGCGAACTCGCCGCACAGCGCGAGCAGCCGCTCCGGTTCGGCGGCCTCGTTCACGCCCAGCACGGCGACGGTCAGCGGTACGCGGCCGGCGCGCAGCCGCTCCCGGGCCCGTGCCGGATCCGGCTCCTTGAGGTTCATGCGCCCGGCGACCCGCGCGGCCACCTCGTCGGCCGTCGCCCCCCGCGCGTCGACGGCCAGGTCGAGGCTGCCGACCGGGGGCACGGTCCCCGCGGGGTCGGCGGAGGTCACGGCGGGCGCGTCCGCGGACAGTTCGCGGTCGGCCAGGGCCAGGGCGCGCTGGAGGGTGCGGTCGCGCGCGGAGCCGCGCTCCACCTCGGTGACGTAGACCGGAGAGGGGTGCCGGCCCCCGAGCCAGGCGGCGAGCCGTTCGGCGTAGCCGGGGTCGCCGGTCCGCCCGGAGGCGGCCGAGGGGACCAGGCGCGGGTCCACCCCCGGGGGCCCGCTGATACAGGACCGTACGTCCGGCAGGTACCTGGCGATGGTCTCCACCGGGATCATGTGCGCGATGACCGGCGGCTCCGGTCCGACGGATTCGAAGTACCGGGTGACGACGATGCCCAGCACCCCGGACGGGTCGTCCGTGTCCAGCACCGGGCCGCCGCTGAGGCCGCGCCGCGGCAGGCGCGGGGAGTGCGGGTCGAGCCGGACCCGCTCCCCGGACGGCGGGCCCGCGGTGGCCGTCAGCTCCACGCCCCGGGCGTCGCGGACCGGGTCGGCGTACCCGCACAGCCGCACCCGGGTGCCCCGCGCCACCGCCGCCCGCAGCAGCGGCGCGGAGAGGCGGCCGGGCGGCGGGCGGTGCAGACGCAGCAGGACCACGTCCCCGCGGTCCTCGCCCCGCGGCGGGATCCAGCAGCCGTTGACGACGGTCGCGGTGGAACCGGCGGCCCCTTCCGTCCCGGGGAAGTCGACGATGACGGGCGATGTCCGGTCGGCCAGTACGTGGGCGCAGGTCAGGACCTTGTCACCGTCGATCAGCACACCCGATCCGATGACCCGGTCCGACCCCTGGGAGCGTAAGCGGACACACCACGCCTTTTGCCGGACGTGGCCCATGGTGTCCGATGTTCCCCGTGTGACACCTTCCCCCATGGCTCGGCAGCATACGCGCGTACCGCTTCTCTCTGTAACCTCTCGGTGTCAACTCGTAGAAGCGGCAAGGGAATCGGGCCACGCACGGGGGCCGGGCGGCGGCTGCTTCCGGGCCGGCCCGGAAGCAGCCGCCCGGTCCACCGGGCGGGGTCCGTCCGCCCGGCCGGGGCGTCAGAGCGCTTCGAGGCCCTGGCCGAAGGAGGGCCGCACACCGGCCCCCGCGAAGTGCTCCCGCCAGGCGCGCACCTCGTCGGGCGGCGCCCCTTCCGCGCGCCACAGCCGTACGAGGGTCTTGCCGTCGGGGGCGGGCGGCGTCCGGCCGTCGGCGGTCGTCAGCGCCCCTCCGGGAGCGGTCGGGCGGGCCGTCTCCCGGCCTCCTCCCGTATCCCGGAACTCCCAGACCAGCCCGCGCGAGACCACGCCCGTGACCGGGTGGTCGCGGTAGAGGTGCGCCCACTCCTCGAAGGTCCAGTCGCGGTCCTCCCCGGCCAGGCGGCGCAGCCGTTCGCGTTCGCCGTGCACCGCGGCGAGCACGCGGCCCGCGTACCGCCGCATCCACTCGACGCTTTCGGGATGGTGCCGCTTCTTGAAGCCGTGCGGTGCGGCGAACGGGTGGACGGTGCGCTTCTCCACCTCCCGGTCGGCGTAGACGAGGCTGACGGTGTGGGCGTCCTCGACGGTCACCAGCGCGGAGAACGTGGCCAGGAGCCAGTGAACCCCCCGCCCGAACCGGCCGCCGAACGCCACGGACCCGTCGGCCCGCAGCCCGTGGGCCGGGACGGTGCGCTCGGCCTGCCGCTCCGGGGGGATCCCGAGCCGGTCGGCCGCCTTGGGCAGCAGCCTCGCGTACAGCCTGTCGTGGGGTCTGCCGGGGAGCAGGTCCCGGTGGAGCGCCCACAGCGTCTCCAGCGCCGCCGGGTCGGTCCACTCCGCCAGCGCGTGGATCAGGGCGTCCATCAGCTGGTCGCACGGGGAGAACTCCGGCAGGTTCCCGCCGATCCGCCGGCCGACCGCCGCCAGGTCGGCGAGCACGGTCGTGTCGCCCGTCAGCGTGGCGGCCCACAGGAAGCCGCGGGCCACGCCCAGGTTGGGGTGCCCCACCAGTCCCCTGTCGTCCCAGGAGGCGGAGTAGACCGGGACGCGTCCGGGGCCGCACCGGGTGAGCAGCCGCACCCCGTCGTACACCGCCGCCCGCGCGTCCCGGTCCTCCAGCAGTCCCAGCGTGCGGCGCTTCCAGGTCTGCTTGGGGCGGGCCGTGTCCAGCGAGGCCAGGTGCGTCACCAGCTCGACCACCCGGGGCGGGGCGCCCTCCAGACGCCGGCGCAGTGCCCCGGCCCAGTTGTCGACCGGTTTCACCGCGTCCCCGGGCAGACTGATCGTTCCGTCGGTCATGCGGGCATCATGGCAGCGCCCTCCGACAACTCCCTTCCGCTCGGCTCGTGTTCAGGGCACGAGCGGGCGGACCTCCTCGGCGGCGAAGCGGATCAGGCCCTCGATGTCCGGTTCGTCGGCGGTGGGCTGGAGGACGACGGTGTCGGCCCCGGCCTCGGCCAGCCGCCTCACGGCCTCCGCGACCGCCTCGGCGTCCCCGGCGACCCCGAACGCCTCCTCCGGGGGGACCGGGCCGCGTTCGAGTTCGGCCGCAAGGCGCGCGTCCGCGTCCGGCCCGGTCGCGGTGTGGAGGTAGACGACCACCCGGTGGCGGCCGGTGCGTCCGGCCGCCTCGCGTCCCTCGTCGGCGAGGCGGCGGGCCCGGCGCACCCCGTCGGGCGGGGTGTCGGCGGTGAGGATGGTGCCGTCGGCGGCCTCGCCGGACAGCCGCAGCGAACGCGGCCCGGTCACCCCGGCGAGCACGGCGGGCGGCGTCCGCGGGGGCCAGTCGAGGGCGACGGCGTCGAGCCGCACGTAGCGGCCCTCGGTGGTGACCTCCTCGCCGCGCAGCAGCGCCCGCAGCGCGTCGAGGTACTCGCGCAGCAGCGTGAGCGGCGACTCGGCCCGTGCGCCGACCTGTCCCATCCAGCTCTGCACGCCGTGGCCGACGCCCAGGGCGAGGCGGCCGGGGAACATGCGGTCCAGGGTGGCGGTCTCCATCGCGGTCAGGGCGACGTTCCGCAGCGGCACGGGCAGCAGGCCGATCCCGACGCGCAGCCGCTCCGTCCAGGCCAGGGCCGCGGCGGCACTGGCGATGCCGCTCTCCAGGAAGCAGTCCTCCCACAGCCACAGCTCCTCCAGCCCGGCCGCCTCGGCGGCACGGGCCGCGTCGCGGAGCCGTTCGGGGGGCAGTTGGGGCCGGAACACCACGCCGAGAGCAGTCATGCGTGCCTTCCTACCGGCCCGCCTCGCGGCGGGCAACGGCATTACCGGACGGGGGCATTACCGGACGGGGCTTCCTCCGGAACCCACCACTTTCCGGGGCGGGGCGAAGGCGTTCAGCGTCCGCTGCGCGGCGATCGGGTGCGCCCCTCCCCGGTTCGCGCCGACGCAGCGGCGCGGTCAGCGCCTCGCGTGCCCGGCCCGCCGGAGCGTCCGCGGGCAGCACGCGACGGGCGCGGCCGGGCGGACCGGCCCGGACCGGCCCGGGCGTTAGGGTTTCCCCGTGGCAGCGACGCACCTTCTGATCATCGGCGACCAGGAGCCGCTCACCTGGGTTCTCACGGCTCAGCGCATGGCCTTCCCCCGGGGCCGGGTCCCGTCGTCCCTCGCCGAGGGCGACGAGCTGCTCGTCTACACGACCCGCGGCTGCTTCCACAATCCCACCCGCGACCTGGGCCGGGTCATGGCGCGGGCGCGCGTCGCCGGGCCCGTCCGCGTCCTGCCCGAGCCGGTGCGGTTCGGCGAGCGCGAGTTCACCGAGGGGTGCGGGCTGCGGATCGAGGGCCTGGCGCCGTTCCGCCAGGGGCTGGTGCTGCGCGATCTGGTGCCGCGCCTGTCGGTCTTCCCCGACCCCGCCTCGTGGAGCGTCCGCCTGCGCCGGACCGTCCTGACGCTCCCCCCGGCGGACGCCGAGCTGATCGGCCGTGAACTCGCCCCGCATCTGCGGCCCTACGAGGAGACCGTCGCCGGCTACCGCGCCGGCTGACGGCCCGCCGCGTCACGAGGCGCGTTTGAGGCTGCGGCGCTCCTCCTCGGAGAGGCCGCCCCACACGCCGTAGCGCTCGTCGTGGGTGAGGGCGTACTCCAGGCACTCGATGCGCCCCTCGCACGACTGGCAGATCCGTTTGGCCTCGGCAGGTGTCCTGCCCGGTTCCGGGAAGAACGGTTCGGAGCCGATCTGCGCGCACAACGCGCGCTCCCACCATCCGGGGAGTTGCCTGACTGGGCCGGAGAAATCGATCGCCATACGAGCACCCTGCCCGCCGGCGATCAACGAAGTGTCAACATCCAATCAACGCGCGATGATTCTCCACCGGGCCTCCCCGGTTCCGGCTCCGCCCACGGACATCGCACCGGGCACCGGCCACGCTCCCACGCCGCACGGACCGCCCGCCAGTGCATCCGGTCCCGGGCGTGTCAGCGCACCGGGACGGTGCGGGCCGCCGGTCGCCGGTCGCCGGTCGCCGGTCGCCGGTGCCGAACGGCGGATCTCCCTCACGGGGTCGGGCCTCGGCGAGGGCGAAGGCGGCAGCGGTCCGCGGGGCGCACCCTTTCCCGCGCCTCCGAGGAGCCACGTCTCAGGTGGGCCTCAGCGGGCGGTGTGGGCGAGGAAGTCCGTCCAGGCGGTCGGGGAGACGGGGAGGACCGGTCCGTCCTGCTCCTTGGAATCCCGGACGTACACGGTCTCGGGCCGGTACGCGACCTCCACGCAGCTGTCCCCCTGGGAGCCGCTGTAGCTGCTCTTGAACCAGTTCAGCTCGTCGCCGGTGCTCATAGCGCCCCTCGCATCCGCTTCAACAGGTCGACCGAGTCCGCCGGGGACAGGGCCTGTGAGCGCATCCTGGCATACCGCATCTGCATGAGGCTGACGTCTTTCGGCTCTCCCACCAGTTGTCCGGTCTGCTGCCCCTCCGAGTAGCCCAGCCACTTGTGCTCCTGGGTCTCCACCAACTGCATCGGCCCGTCCGAGCCGGCGTGGTACGGCTGGCGCAGCGGCATGATCTGGAGCTCCACGTTCCACAGCTCCGCGCACTGGATCAGGTGGTCGAGTTGCTCCCGCGTGACCTCGTCGCCGCCCGTGCGGCGGAGCAGCACCGCCTCCTCGACGATGAAACTGAACGCGATCGGCGGCTCGCGCCGCAGCAGCTTCTGCCGGTCCAGCCGCGCGGCGATCCGCTCCTCCAGTTCCTCCTCCGTGGGCGGCGGCGGGACGTTGAGCATCACCGCCCGCGCGTACTCCTCGGTCTGGAGCAGGCCGGGCACCACCCGGCACTCGTACGTGCACAGGCTCACCGCCGCCGCCTCCAGCCGAGCCCACAGCCGGAACCACGACGCCAGTCCCCGTCTGCGGGCGATGTGCCGGGCCGCCGCCCGCAGCGCACCAAAGGCGTCCAGGGCCTCCTCCGCCTGCTCCACGAAGTCGTCGGGCGGCATGCGTCGCCCCTGCTCGATGGAACCGACCAAGTGCGGTGAGTAGTTGACCCGTTCCGAGAGTTCGCCCTGGGTGAGGGCGGCCCGCTCACGGAAGACCTTCAACACCGCCCCGAACGCCTTGAGACCCTCGGACGGCTCGGGTTCGCCGCTGCCGTGCGCCATGTGTTCCCCCTCGTACGTGTCGCGCTCGCCGTGCCCTGCCCAACGAGCCGGAGGCGCGGGGGTGCTCGTACGCCGGGAGCCCCCGACTCGTACAGCGCGCTCCGGACGAGCTGCGGCCGTGGCGTGTCGCCCGCCGTCGCTCGGGGCGAGCGCCTGAAGCACAGGTCCACGCTCCCGGCAGTGTGTACGGATCGGGCGCGGTTCTGTACGGGTCGGGGGCCGTGACCGGGGGTGGGCCTCGCGGTTGGTCCGGATGGACCAACCGCGAGGGGGTACGGAACGCATGACCGACAAGCGGCAGCGACGGCGGAGCGCCACCAACCACGACGACCCGCCCGGCATCTGGCTCGGCTACGGCCAACTCCTCAGGCTCCACCGCAGACGGGCCGGAATGACCCAGGAGCAACTGGCCGACGCCATCAGCTACTCCGTCGAGCAGGTCGCCTCCGTCGAACAGGGGCGGCGTCCGGCCAAACCCGCCTTCACCCGGGCCGTCGAGCACACCCTGGAGGCGGGTGGCACCCTCCTCGCCCTCCAGGACCAGGTGGACATGGCTCGGCTGCCGAGGTTCTTCCACGACTTCGCGAGCCTGGAAGCGGATGCCATCAGCTTCTGCTGGTACGGCGGCTACGTCGTTCCGGGACTGCTCCAGACCGAGGACTACGCCAGGGCCCTGCTCAACGCCCATTTCCCACCACTGGACGAACAGACCGTCGAGGAACGGGTCGCAGCCCGGATGGACCGGCAAGCGCTTCTGTCCCGAACCCGTCCCCCACTCGTGGCCACCTTCCTGATCGAGGAAGTCGTGCTGTACCGACCGGTGGGCGGCCAGGAGGTGATGAAGGCGCAACTCCGCGGGTTGCTGGAACAGGCGAAGCAACCCAACATCCAAGTCCAGATCATGCCGACATCGTTCGGCGCGCACTCCGGCCTCAATGGCTCGATGGTGCTGCTGGAGACCATCGACCACCGCAGGATCGCGTACACCGAATCGCAGGACATCGCCTCACTCGCCTCCGATCCGGATCAGGTCGGCGACTTCTGGCTGCGCTATGGAATGCTGCGCTCGCAGGCCCTCAACCTTGAGGAGTCGGTCCGTCTCATCGAGCGTGCAGTGGGAGAGCCATGAGCAACGAACACTCCATGAACCGTCCCGCCGGTCTGTCGTGGTTCAAGAGCAGCCACAGCGGCACCAGCGGCGGCGAGTGCGTCGAGGTGGCCGCCGCTCCCGGCGCCGTCCACGTACGCGACTCCAAGGACGAGCGGGGTCCCGTGCTCCGCTTCCCCGCCGCGGGGTGGGCAGCGTTCGTCGCCCACGCCAAGGGGGACTGACCCGGCCGTTCGCGCGGGGATGCCGCTGCCGTCAGCGGTACCCCAGGCCGGCCGCTCGCACCGGTTCGAGCGCGGACGCGGCCGGCCCCCACCGCCTCCGGCCTCACCGCTGCCCCCTCGCGGTCTCGCCCCGTGTGGTGGGACCGTACGAATTCCGCCAGGAGCCGCTCTGGCACCGGGACGCACCTGCCATGATCTTTCGCGGCCCGCTCGCCAGGTGTCCGGAAACCGTTCGGTGGCCAACGAGCGTGTATGCCACAGTGATTGGCCGGTCGGCAAGGGGCCGGTGCAGGCGGTGAGGGGGGATGTCCGGTGGCGGTGGTGCTGCCCGACGGCGTGGACGCCATTCTGGATCTGATCGGGGTGGGCTGGCCCAACGTCGACGAGGACGCCTACCGGGACATGGCCAAGGACCTGCGGGACTTCGCCGACGACGTCGACGACGACGCCCACACCGCGCACCAGGGCATGCAGCGGCTGGTCTCCTCCGGGGAGAGTGAGGCGCTGACCGCGCTGAACGGCTACTGGGACAAGGTCAGGGGCAAGCACCTGACCGACCTGGCGGACGCGGCCCGGATCTTCGCCGGCGCGATGGACGCCGCGGCCGACATCATCGAGGGCCGCAAGTGGGTCGCGGTCGGGGAGCTGACCGCGTGCGCGGCCTCGGCCGGGATCTCGCTGGCCGCCGCCCCGTTCACCGCCGGGCTGTCCACCCTGATCGGCGCGGGCGCCATCCAGGCCTGCCGGATCGCGGTCAAGCGGGCCATCAAGGAGATGATGGACCTGGCGGTCCAGGAGATCGTCACCGCGATGACCGCGCCGGCGGCGGCCGCGCTGGAGAACATGGCCGCCGAACTGGTCGTCCAGCTCGCCGCGGACGGCCTGGGCCTGCAGGACGGCGTCGATATGGACAAGGTCGGCGACGCGGGCAAGGAGGGGTTCAAGGACGGGATGCAGCTGGCCTCCGCCGGCGACCTGCCCCGCCTGGGCGGGATGCTCGGCAGCCTGGACATCGACGAGAACGAGCACGACCGGGCCGCCCTCAAGCTCAACGGCGTCAGCGCCTCCCTCAACGGCCGCACCACCGGCAAGCTGACGAAGGCCAAGTCCAGCCACAACCGCACCCGCGGCCGCGACGAGATCGCCCAGGCCATCGACGCGGTCGCCGACAAGATGATGGGCTCGCTGGAGAAGGCCACCAAACAGCTCGGCGACCACCTCGGCGGAGCGCTACCCAAGGGCGTGCGGAACATCTCCGACGCCCACGCCGCCAACGACAGGAACATCAAGGACCGGTTCGACTCCTTCGCCACACCCGACACCGGCGACGGCAGGAAAGGGCCCGGCCCGGGCGGCTCCTCCTCCCGGCGCGACGGCGGCGGGAAGAACCCGCACACCAAGCCCGACTCGCTGCGCACCGCCAAGTCCGATCCGCGCACCAACAGCATCCCGCTGGGCAAGAAGACCTGCCTGAACGATCCGGTCGACGTGGCCACCGGCGAGATGACCCTGGCCCAGACCGATCTGGAGCTGCCCGGCATCCTGCCGCTGGTGCTGCGCCGCACCCACCTGTCGAACTACCGGTGGGGGCACTGGTTCGGCCGGTCCTGGGCGTCCACGCTGGACGAGCGGCTGCACGTCGACGGCGACGGCACGGTGATCTGGGCGCGCGAGGACGGCTCGCTGCTGACCTACCCCCGGGTGCCGGAGCCGGGCGGGGCGCCGGTGTGGCCGGTGGAGGGGCCGCGGCTGCCGCTGGCCCGCACCGACGGCGAGCCCGGGGTGGCGTTCGCGGTCACCGACCCGCACACCGGGTGGAGACGGTGCTTCGCCGCGGCGGAGCTGCCCGGCAGCGTCTTCGACGCCCCGGCGTTCTGCCACCTGGCCGCGGTCGAGGACCGCAACGGCAACCGGGTGGACATCGTCCGCGCCCCGGACGGTGCGCCGACGGCGGTGGTCCATTCCGGCGGCTACCAGGTGGAAATCACCACCACCCGCCTCGACGACCACGGCCCGGTACGGGTGACGGGCCTGGCCGTGCACGACCCCGGCGCCCCAAACGGGTCGGTGCAGGTCCTGTCCTACGGCTACGACGCGGCCGGGAACCTGGACGCGGTGGTCAACTCCTCCGGCCTCCCGCTGCGCTTCACCTACGACGACGCGGCCCGCATCACCTCCTGGACCGACCGCAACGACTCCACCTTCCGCTACCTCTACGACGACGCCGGCCGGGTGGTGGGCACCGTCGGGCCCGAGGGCATCCTCTCCTCCACCTTCGACTACGGCGTGAACGAGGCGGGAAACCAGGTCACCCGCTACACCGACTCCACCGGCGCGGTCACCGTCCTGGAGATCAACGAGCTGCGCCAGGTCATCGCGCGGACCGACCCGGCCGGCCACACCACCCGGCAGACCTGGGACGGCCGGGACAACCTGCTGTCCCGCACCGACGCGCTCGGCCGCACCACGAGCTGGACGTACGACGACACGGGCAACGTCACCGAGATCACACTGCCCGACGGCCGTACCGCCACGGCCCGCCACAACGAGCTGAACCTGCCCATCGAGATCACCGGCCCGGACGGCGCCCTGTGGCGGCACGAGTACGACGAGCGCGGCAACCTCGCCTCCGTCACCGCCCCGGACGGGACGACCACCGCCTTCGCCCACGACGACCGCGGCGCGGTGACGGCCGTCACCAACCCGGCGGGCACCGTCCAGTACGTGACCAACGACGACGCCGGTCTGCCGCTGACGGTCACCGACCCGGGCGGCCACACCACCGCCGTCACCCGTGACGCGTTCGGCCGCCCCGTCACCGTCACCGACCCTTCCCCTGCCTCCGGCGGGGAGACCCCTATCGGCGCGGTCACCCGCCTGGAGTGGACGGTCGAGGGGCATCCGGCCCGCCGCACCGCGCCGGACGGCAGCACCGAGTCCTGGACCTGGGACGGCGAGGGGAACTGCACCTCCCACACCGGCCCGAACGGTGGCGTCACCCGCTTCGAGCACACCCACTTCGACAAGGTCGCCGCCCGCACCGACCCGGACGGGGCGCGCTACGAGTTCCGCTACGACACCGAGCTGCGCCTCACCCAGGTCCTCAACCCCGAAGGCTTGACCTGGACTTACGCCTACGACCGGGCCGGCCGGCTGATATCCGAGACCGACTTCGACGGCCGCACCGTCCGCTACACCCACGACGCGGCCGGCCGCCTGACCGCCTACACCACCGCACTCGGCCACGAGATCCGCTACGAGCACGATGTCCTCGACCGTCCCGTCACCAAGGAGGTCGAGGGGGCGCGCACCGAGTACGCCTACAGCGAGGCGGGCCACTTGATACGTGCGGCCTCTCCCACCTCCACCCTCACCGTGGAGCGCGACGTGCTCGGCCGGGTGCTGGCCGAGACGGTCGACGGCCGCACCACCCGCTACACCTACGACGCCCTGGGCCGGCGCACCTCCCGCACCACCCCCGGCGGCGCGGTCACCGAGCTGACCTACGACGCAGCCGGCAACCGCACCGCCGTGACCGCCTCCGGCCACACCCTGACCTTCACCCACGACGCGCTCGGGCGTGAGCTGGAACGCTCCTTCGGCGCCGCCGGCCGGCCCGTCACCCTGGCCACCGTCTTCGATGTCCTCGGCCGCCCCACCGAGCAGACCCTGGCCGCCGCCGGGCGCACCCTGCGCTCCCGCGGCTACACCTACCGCCCCGACAGCCACCTCACCTCCATCACCGACCAGCTCACCGGCACCACCCGGCACTTCGACCTCGACCCGGTCGGCCGCCCACTGACCGTCACCGCCGAGGACTGGTCCGAGTCCTACGCCTACGACGCGGCGGGCAACCAGACCACCGCCCACTGGCCCGACACCGCGCCCCACTCCGAGGCCCGCGGCCCCCGCACCTACGACGGCACCCGCCTGACGCGGGCCGGCCGCATCCGCTACGAGTACGACGCGGCCGGTCGCACCGTGCTGCGGCAGAAGACCCGCCTGTCACGCAAGCCCGACACCTGGCGCTACACCTGGGACGCCGAGGACCGTCTGACCTCCGTCACCACCCCGGACGGCACGGTGTGGCGCTACCGCTACGACCCGCTGGGCCGCCGCACCGCCAAACAGCGCCTCACCGCCGACGGCGAGGTCGCCGAGGAGATCCGGTTCACCTGGGACGGCACCCGCCTGGCCGAAGAGACCAACAACGTCACCCACACCGTCCTGACCTGGGACCACGACGGCCACCGCCCGCTGGCCCAGACCGAACGCCTCCTCGACCCCGACGACCAGGCCGAGGTCGACCGCCGGTTCTTCGCCATCGTCACCGACCTGGTCGGCACCCCCACCGAACTCGTCGACGAGACGGGCGAGATCGCCTGGCACACCCGCAGCACCCTGTGGGGCACCACCACCTGGAACCGGGACGCCACCGCCTACACCCCGCTGCGGTTCCCCGGCCAGTACGCCGACCCCGAGACCGGCCTGCACTACAACTACTTCCGCCACTACGACCCCGACACCGGCCGCTACACCACCCCCGACCCCCTCGGCCTGGCCCCCGCGCCCAACCCGGTCACCTACGTCCACAATCCCCACACCACGGCCGACCCGCTCGGCCTCGCGCCGTGCGACGAGAAAGACGTGACCTGGGGTGGCAGGGTGCGATTCGGTGCACCGGGCCCCGGCGGGCGAGCCACATTCATGCACGCCACCATCGATCCGAGCATGACGGGTGGAAAGACCAGGCCCAGGGTCAGAGTGCCGGGATGGGTGTCCGGTCAGGGCTACAACCGGACCCACCTGCTCGCGGCGCAGCTGGGTGGGTCGAACAAGGACCCCAGAAACTTCGTCACGATGTACGAGCATGCGAACTCCCCTGTCATGCGGGCGATCGAGAACCAGATCAGGGAAGCGGTCGACAAGAAGGGGGAAATCATCGAGTACACTGTCACTCCCATTTACGCGACGAACGATCCGACCGACTTGATTCCTCTCGGTTTGACCATCGAAGCCCGCGGAAACATGGGATTCCAGTTCACGCCTTATGGTTCGGCGTTCGGAGGTGTCAACGAGATAACCATCCTGAACCGCCCCAAACCGTGAAGAAAAACCATCCGCAACGGAGAAGGAGCAGGAGTGAATCCCAACGTCGCACGGCTCGTGGAGGAGATTCCCCCTCCCGCTGATGTCCGCCCCAAGGACTGGCGGCAGGTCGAGAGCCGACTCGGCACCGCACTCCCGGCGGACTACAAGCAGCTCGTCGACCTCTACGGCGGAGGTGTTTTCGACGACACCATCTGGCTCCTGGAACCCGACTGCGCCAACGAGCACTACGACCTGCTGACGAAGAACAAGAACCGCCCCGAGGAACTGGAATACTTGTGGGCAACAGGCGAGCCCAAACCCGCGGAACTTCACGAGGAGGGGAGCAAGCTCGTCGCATGGGCGGTCACGGAGAACGGCGAGTATCTATTCTGGCTCGCCCGCTCGGGACAGCACCCCGACGACTGGACGATCATGATCAACGAAGGGCGCGGCCCCGAATGGGAGAGCCACCCGGTTTCGTGTTCCGAATTCCTCAGGTCCATCCTTCTGACCGGAGGAGTCGAGTCCGACATCTTCTTCGACATGCCCTTCGAAGAACACGATTTCCGGGCGAGCGCCGACTTCCTCTGATGTGGCCTTCACCCTGCGTGACGTGAGCATGGAAGAACCGACCTTTCCGTCCATTGCTTGGTGGAGGCAGGCCAGGGTTGCGTCGTCCTCGCAGAACAACCGGCTTGATGGATGATCTGGTGGTTCGGAATGCTTCGCGCCCAGGTGTCTCGAGGCGGAACGGAGGCAGGCATGGCCTCCAGTGATCACGATGTGTCGCATCCCTGATCACCACAACGAAGACCGTGCCTGCCCGCTCATCACCGCTCATCCCCACCACTCCGGGCCAACTCGCCGACATCGCACCGTCGTCCTCGCCCGCCGGCCGCCTCAGGCCCCCGGCCTCGCCCTGGCAACGCGGCTCCAACGAGAACACCTATTGGTGCAGGCTTGGCGGACCGGACTTCTTCGACGGGAGGGGTTCGGTGGGACCGCTGGGTGACTCGGAGAACACGTGCCGGAAGGCTTTCCGTTGATATGTCCACGGCGGTCCACAGGGCGAGGGCCCTGGCCGGGAGTGGCTTGATAGAAGCCTGCTGAGCCCGTCAACTCGCAATAGGTCTGTCCCCTGGCCAGGGCTCTCGCGTCTGTCCCGTCATCCGCGCCAGCAGACAAGAGGACAACTCGATGGTGACAGTGGGGATCGACCCGCACAAGCACGTCCACGTCGCAGTGGCCGTCGATGCAGACGGCAGGCGGGTCAGCCGGCCACTGACCGTGAAGAACGATGCGGCCCTGATCGGTGTCCTGCTGAAGTGGATCCGTGCGATCGCCGGCGGTGCACCTGTCACCTGGGCCATCGAGGACGGCCGTGGCTTCGCTCGCGGCCTGGCCGACGGACTGCTGCTGGCCGGCCACGACGTGGTCTGGGTCCCCACCCGGCTGATGGCCGCTCACCGCAAGCTGCACGCCGCCACCGGCTCCAAGTCCGACCCCGCCGACGCCACCGCGGTCGCGCACGCCGCCATCGCCACCCCCGGTCTGGACCGCCACCGCATCGACGAGCGCGTGCGCGAGCTGCGCGTTCTGGTCGACCTGAGAGCCGATCTCGTCAGGCGCCGCACCATGGTGATCAACCAGGTCAAGGCATACACCCACCTCTGGCTCGGCCACACCCCGGGCGACCTCACCCGTACTCCCGGTCTGACCTCGCTGACGACGCTCCTGGACACCTCGCAGGCAAGCCCTCACGTCCATCGGGTCTTGGCCGAGATGCTTGGCGAGACAGCCGACCTGAACCGACGCGTCCGCGACCTTGAGACCACGATCCGAAAGCTCGTCAGCCCCTTGGCGCCCGCGTTGCTGGAGATCACCGGGATCAGCCACGTCTCCGCGGCGGTCCTCCTCGCCGAGATCGGCGACATCACCCGCTTCGCCAGCTCGGCCAAGCTCGCCCGCTACACCGGATGCGCTCCGATCCCCGTCTACTCCTCCGACAAGGAACGCCACCGGCTGCACCGCGGCGGCAACCGTCGGCTGAACAGCCTGCTCTACACCACGGCGATCGTCCAGCAGAGGTTCCACCCTGGTGCCCGGGAGCTACTGGCCCGCCACACACCCACCAAGGGAGTCCGCGGCGCCCGACGCATACTCAAACGCCACTTGATCGACGTCATCCATCGCGCGATGGTCCAAGACCGAGCCTCCTGGCAGCACCACATCGCACAGCACGAGCTCGTTGCTTGACATAGAAGCGTCAACGGGCTGCTGCGGCAGTACTTTCCGAAGGGCACCGACCTGAGCCTGCACAGCCCCGAAGACCTCGAACACGTCGCCCAGGAACTCAACGGCCGCCCACGCAAGACGCTCGGCTGGGATACCCCAGCCGAGCATCTACGTGATCTACTCACCACCTGAAAACAGGCGGTGTTGCGACGACCCCTGGAACCCAAGTTCCCTCATGGACCCATGACTACGAGGATGTCGCCTTGGACACTGCGGACGAACTCGGGCCCGGTGGTCTCGTGACGAGGACCAGGGAGGATTTGGAGCGGCTGTTGCGGGCCGGGGGCAGGGAGGTCGGACCTCTCTGTGCAGAGACGCTGTCGAGGGGCGCGACATTCATGCTCTGGGAAGAGGCGACCAGAACCGACCGCGTCACTGCCGTCTACACCAGGCGGGAGCGCCGTACACGTAAAGTCGGACAGCCTTCCCTTGGTTTCCCCGAAGCGGTCGCCGACTTGCGTGCCTATACGGGCGAACACGTTCTCATCGGTTATGTGGACGATCGCCCCCAGAACGGCTTCTACTTTCAAATTTTCCTCGATCCGGAGGCGACACAGGTCATCGCTTGCCTGGGAGTGCGCCCGACCGCGCGGGTCGGTCGGGCATTCTGAAGCAGCGATGGCCGGGGGCCTCCGAAGCCCGAGTGGCCCACGCACCGAGGTGGCCGCCTTCGCAGAGCACTTGCCAAGAGCGGGTGAGCGTGAGGCTCCGACTCCTCATGCGATCGAGATGCGATCAAGGTGGAGGAGTGGACGGACAAAATCTGAGGTTCGGCGAGTGGGAGGTCCGCTACTTTCCGGCCGACGCTCCTCTGTCGTTTCGGCCGGCGGGGAGTTTCGGCGAACCGGAGGATCGCTTCCTGGCCCGTCACGAGCGCATGCGCAGGGTGCTGCTCCTGCTTCCGCGATGGAGGCAGGCCGCCTACTACCTCCTGCACTGGAGCGACGGCAGCGACCTCTCCGTCCTCGATGAACTGATCACCACCGGCCAAGGCGATCCTGCTTACTTCTCGGGGGCCGTGGTGGGCGAGATGCGCGGTATCACCTGCCTCGAATGCCATGGCATCCTGCGAGTCGTCGTGTATGAGAACGTGGTCACAAGTCTCCTCTTCGGCGACGACGCGGTGAGGCGCTCGCGCACGCACTCCTTCGAGAGGTCGTGCCGCGTGTGTCAATCCCCTTGGACGGTCAGTGCCCTCGAATTCTGTGACGTCCCCCCGAGCCCATGATTCTCCCCGGCCGAGAAAGAACGACAGCGACCATTCGATGATGCACAGCGAGGAGAGCCTGGCGGCGGAGCTCGAACGCCTGCGCCGCCGCCCGGCCGCCGAATCGGCCCCACCGGTCCTCTGCGAGTTCAC
>NZ_BAAATJ010000036.1:0-62432 GCF_039533345.1 Streptomyces glaucosporus
TGACCTCGCCCTTGAGGACACCGGCCTGCAGGGAGGCGCCGATGGCGACGACCTCGTCGGGGTTGACGCCCTTGTTGGCCTCCTTGCCGCCGGTCAGTTCCTTGACCAGCTCGGAGACGGCCGGCATACGCGTCGAGCCACCCACGAGGATCACGTGGTCGATGTCGGACACCCGGATTCCGGCATCCCGCACGGCCTGCTGGAAAGGCCCCTTGCAGCGCTCCAGCAGGTCCTGGGTGAGCTGCTGGAACTGGGCGCGGGTGAGCCTCTCGTCCAGGTGCAGCGGGCCCTCGGCCGAGGCCGTGATGTAGGGCAGGTTGATGGTGGTCTCCGTCGCGGCGGACAGCTCGATCTTCGCCTTCTCCGCCGCCTCGCGCAGGCGCTGGAGGGCCATCTTGTCCTTGGAGAGATCGATTCCGTAGGCGTCCTTGAACCGCTTGGCCAGGTGGTCGACGATCCGCTGGTCCCAGTCGTCGCCGCCGAGGTGCGTGTCGCCGGAGGTGGCCTTCACCTCGACGACGCCGTCGCCGATCTCCAGCAGCGACACGTCGAAGGTGCCGCCGCCGAGGTCGAAGACCAGGACGGTCTGGTCCTCCTTCTCCATACCGTAGGCGAGGGCCGCGGCGGTCGGCTCGTTGATGATCCGCAGCACGTTCAGACCGGCGATCTCACCGGCCTCCTTGGTCGCCGTGCGCTGTGCGTCGTTGAAGTACGCCGGGACGGTGATCACCGCGTCGGCGACCTTCTCGCCCAGGTACGTCTCCGTGTCCCTCTTCAGTTTCTGCAGGACCCGGGCGGAGATCTCCTGGGCCGTGTACCGCCTGCCGTCCACATCCCCCTTCTCCGGGAAACGCCAGTTCGCGTCGCCCATGTACCGCTTCACCGACCGGGCGGTGCGCTCGACGTTCGTCACGGCCTGGCGCTTGGCGATCTCCCCCACCAGCACCTCGCCGCTCTTGGCGAAGGCCACCACCGAGGGGGTCGTCCGCGCGCCCTCGGCGTTGGCGACCACGGTGGGCTCGCCGCCCTCCAGGACGCACACCACCGAGTTGGTCGTGCCGAGGTCGATACCGACTGCGCGTGCCATCGTGCCCTCCTTCCCCGCCGCCGGGCGGCGGGAGGCGCTTTATGCCTATATTTCCGGCATAAAACTTGAGTCGCAACAAGTCAACTTTTCCGGGTGGTACCGGGAGCGGGGCACGCCGGGCCCGGCGAGGGGTTCCGTCCGAGCCCTGCCCCTGGGGAGCGGCGCCCGCCGCGCACCGGTCGTCCCGCCCAGGGTGACCGGGTGCCCGGTGAGCCCGTCCCATCCCACCTCCCGGCGGCGAACGGGACGGGCCGTCCGGTACTCAGATCCGGTAGCGCCGCAGCGCGGGCGCGGCGAGGGCCAGCGCCAGCATGGCGACGACCACCAACAGCCCCCCGCCCGCCACGGCGGCGCGGGGGCCGAAGGCCGAGCCGGCCGTGCCGTGCAGCAGGTCCGCCAGCCTGGGCCCGCCCGCCACCACGACGGTGAAGACGCCCTGCATCCGGCCGCGCATCCCGTCCGTGGCCGCCGACTGCAGGATGGCCCCGCGGAAGACCATGGACACCATGTCGGCGAAGCCGGCCACCGCGAGGAACAGCACGGCCCACCACAGTCCGCCGCTCAGTCCGGAGGCCGCGACGGCCGCGCCCCAGACGAGTACCGCGCCGATCACCATCCACCCGTGCCGGCGGATATGGGTGTAGGTGCCCGACATCAGCCCGGCGACCACCGCGCCCACGGGGATGGCCGCGTAGAGCAGACCGAGCGCCAGGCCCTCCCCCCAGGGCGCGTAAGTGGTGGCGGCGAGTTGCGGGAAGAGGGCGCGCGGCATGCCGAGCACCATCGCGATGATGTCGGCGAGGAAGGACAGCAGCAGCACACGGCGCGCCACGATGTACCTGAATCCGGCGGCTATCTCCTTCGGTCCGGCCGGCCGCGGGGCGCCGCCGCCGAGCGGCAGCAGGGACGGCAGCTTCCGTACGGCCGCCACCGCCGCGCACAGGGCGAGCGCGTCGAGGAGGTAGAGCGTGCCCAGGCCGATGACGGGTATCAGCGCGCCGGCGAGCAGCGGCCCGAGGACCAGGCCCGTCTGCATCACCGTCGAGTTGAGCGCGTTCGCCGCCGGCAGTTCCCCGGCCGGCACCAGACGGGCCACCGAGGCGCTGCGGGCCGGCGCGTTCATGCCGAAGAACGCCTGCTGGAGCGCGAGCAGCACCATCAGCACCGCCACCGACTCCGTCCCGGCGGCGGCCTGTGCCCAGAACAGGAGCGAGGTGACGGCGATCCCGGTGTTGGTGACCAGCAGCACCTTGCGCCGGTCCAGGGTGTCGGCGACCGCGCCGCCCCACAACGCGAAGACCACCAGCGGCAGCAGCCCGGCGAGGCTCGCGTAGCCGACCCAGGCCGAGGAACCGGTGATGTCGTAGACCTGCTTCGGCACGGCGACGGCGGTGAGCTGGCTGCCGACGGCGGTGGCGGTGGTGGAGGTCCACAGGCGGCGGAAGGCCGGGCGGCGCAGCGGCCGGGTGTCCATCGTCCAGCGCCGCCATCCGGAGCGCTCCGGTCCAGCTCCGGGGCGGGGCGGGGCGTGGTCCTCGCCGCCGTCGACGCTGTCCTCGGTGGTGCTCTTCCCGGTGTCCACGGCCGTCCTGGTTTCGTCGTGCAACTAGTTGGTCCGCCCCATTCTCGCCGACGCGGAGGACGTCCCCGCGGGCGGGCGAACGGGCGGCGGGAGAGAACCGCGGGCGGCCGTCCTGGACGGATGGGGCGGCCCACGTGGGTTGGTCCCCGCCGCGGCGGCGGCGTCGCGAACGGAGTGGCCGCCCTCCCGTCGACGTGACGGCGAGGGCGGCCCTGCGGAGACGGGACCGGCGGGGTGCCCCGCCGGTGGGGACACCCCGCCGGCCGTGCGGCCGGTTCCTACAATTCCTTGATGCGGATGTTGCGGAAGGAGATCACATCGGTCGTGCCGTGCGTCTGCAGGCCGATGTGGCCCGAGGCGTAGCGGCGGCCGTCCGTGCCCGGGTCGTCGGCCCGGGGCGGGGAGAACTCCTGGCCCGCGACGTTGTCGAACTCGTTGATCAGCACGCCGTTGCGGAAGACCGAGTAGTGCTGGTCGACCACGCGGATCTCGTACTCGTTCCAGGTGCCCTTCTCCGTGACGCCCGCGCCGCCGAGGCCGACCCGGTCGAATCCGTAGACCGAGCCCGTCTTGTACTGGTCGCCGTCGGGCCGGTCGAGGATCTGCACCTCGTGGCCGTACTTGATCGCCACCCACTCCGGGCGGGACTCCTCGGGATGGTCGTGGACGTACGGGAAGCGGACGAAGACGCCGCTGTTGGCCCGGCCCGTCCCCGGCGCGTCGTCGCGGAACTGCAGCCTCAGGGAGAAGTCGTCGTACCGGCGCCCGGGGAACCACAGCATGCCCATGCCCGGCACGGCGGTGCTGCTGGTGATGGTGCCGTCGTCGTTCAGGTCGAAGGCGCCGCCACCGACGTGCTGCCACCGGTCGAAGGACTTCCGCGTGCCGTCGAAGAGGTCCCGGTAGCCCTGGTTCTGCCCCGGCTTGCCGATGCCCGACCGCTTGGCCGCCTTGTTGACCGCCTTCCGCTCCCGCCTGTCGATCACCCCCTCGTCCGACAGGTCGTCCGTGACCTCCCGCACGTGCTTGCGGAAGAGCGCGTGGGACGCCCAGTCCCTCTCGTCCTCGATGAGTTCGTTGATGGTGCAGCGGTTGCCGGTGACGCGGTTGGGCACACCGGTGTCGACGGTTCCGACGACGACGGTCGGGCGCTCGTCCCACTCCGGGCACGGCGGGGCGGGCACTCCCCCGCCCTCGACCACGGTGAAGGCCGCCTGCTTCGCCCCGGAGGTGTTCCCGGCCTTGTCGGTCGCCCGGTAGGCGACGGTGTGACGGCCCGGGCGGTCGACGGTCACCGGGCCGGTGTAGGCGAGGTAGGGGCCGCCGTCGAGCGAGTACTCGATCCTCTCGACGCCGGAGTCGTCGTCGCCGGCGGTCACCGTCACCTTCGCCCTGCCCACGTAGTCGCCGTTCGCGTTCCTCTCGCCCGTCACGGCGGCGGAGGTCTCCGGCGCGGTGGTGTCGCCCGTGGGCGGGGCCACGACGGTGAACTCCACCGACTTCACCGCCGAGGTGTTCCCCGCCCGGTCCGTGGCCCGGTAGCGCACCGTGTGCGCGCCCGTCTCGTGGACCATCACCGGAGCCGTGTACGGCCGGAACTCCCCCTCCCCCAGCGCGTACTCGATCGTGTCGACGCCCGAGCCGGTGTCGGAGGCGGTCACGGTGACGGTGGCCATGCCGACGTAGGCACCGCTGCCGTCCTTCTCCCCCGTCACGGTGGCGGAGGTCTCCGGCGCGGTGGTGTCCTCGCCCGGGCCGCCGTCCGTGACGGTGAGGACGCCCTCCATCTCTCCGTGGCCGGGGATCGTGCAGTGGTAGCGGTACCGGCCGGGGGTGAGGGTGACCTCGGCGGTGTGCCTGCCGCCGTTGGCGTCCAGGGGGCTGGCCAGGATGTTCAGCGGGACGTCGTTGTTGTACTCCGGATCGGAGACGTCGAAGGTCAGGGTGTGCGGCATGGCCGTGGTGTTGCCGGTGGCCTCGCTGTTCTCGAAGACGATCGTGGCCTTTCCGGCGACCGCGGTCGCGGGTGCCGAGGTGTACCTCGTGATGTCGTCGCCCGCGGTCCAGGTGAGCACCTGCTCCGCGGCGGCCCCGGGCTCCGGGGCCGGCCGCCCGTGGGCGACCGGGGAGGTCAGGCCCAGGACCGTCAGCACCGCGGTCACCAGGACCGTCCAGATTCTCCGCTTCACCGCTTCACCCCCTGCTCCGCGTTCCCGTCCGTGCCGACGAGGTCCTTCGGCAGCGGGGTCGCCTCGCCGCCGTGGTAGGTGACGCGCCACAGCGCCGAGGCGTCGTCGTGGTTGAAGAAGCCGCGCCCGTAGTCGAGGGCGTACAGCGCGCCGTCGGGCCCGAAGCGCCAGTCCATGAGGTTGCGGATCCCGCCCTGTCCCACGGGGACGATTCCGTCGAGGCTCTCGGCGTGCACGGGCAGGCCGCCCTCGCCGGCCGTCCTGGGGTCGGTGAGGACCGCGTGCCGCGGCTGGTCGCCGTCGTAGAAGTCGCCGACGAACCACTTGCCGTCCCAGTACTCCGGCCACTTGTGCGCGCTGTCGCTCTCCGCGTCGTGGCGGTAGACGGGTCCGTTCATCGTGGCCTGGCCGCCGCCCTTGAGCCACGGGAGCAGCAGTTTCTGCTCCTCCAGCCTGTAGCTGGGGACGCCGTCGGCGTTCCGCGGGAAGTCGGGGGCGCCGCCCTGCGGGGAGTACCAGATGGTGTTGGAGGTGACCGGGGGGAGGTTCACCAGGCCGTCGTTGTGGGGTGACTCGTTCTTCGGGTGGTCGCAGTCGTACCAGCCGAGCGGTTTGCCCGGGTCGGGCAGGTTGCGGTCCCGGTAGGGCTGCTTGTTGCCCATGCAGAACGGCCAGCCGTGGTTGCCCGCCTCGGTGATCGCCGCGAAGGTGTCGTACTTCGCCGGTCCCCACACGGGGCTGGGGGTGGAGGCGTCGGGGCCGACCCACCCGGCGTAGAGGATGTCGGTCTCCTGGTCGACGGCGATGCGGGCGGGGTTGCGGACGCCCATGACGTAGATCTCGCCGCGGGTCTTGCCGCCGCCCTCGTCCTGCTCCCTGCCCGTGAAGAGGTTGCCCTCGGGGATGGTGTACGTCCCGTCGTCCTCGGGGTGGATGCGCAGGATCTTCCCGTTGAGGTTGTTGGTGTTGCCGGAGGTGCGGCGGGCGTCGGCGAAGGCGCGGCCCTTGAAGACGGGCTCGGGGTTGTTGCCGGAGTAGCCGTCGCTGAAGCCGGAGGAGTTGTTGTCGCCGGTGGCGATGTAGAGGTTGCCCTTGGAGTCCCAGGCCATGCCGCCGCCCGCGTGGCAGCAGCTGTGGATCTGCACGGGCCACTCGAGCAGGACCTTCTCCGAGGAGAGGTCGAGTCGGCCGGTCCCGGGGTCGAGGGTGAAGCGGGAGACCCGGCGCTCGGCCATGTGCGTGTCGCGGTCGATCTCCGAGTGCGGGGTCCAGTGGAGGTAGATCCAGCCGTTGTCGAGGAAGTCGGGGTCGAGTTCGATGCCGACCAGGCCCTCCTCGTTCTTGGTCAGCTCCCCGCCGCCGCCCTTGTTGCCGAAGACGTCCAGCGTGCCGACGAGGGTGGCCTTCTCCGTCCTGGGGTCCCAGACGTGGACGGTGCCCCTGCCCTTGCCGATCCCGGGGTCGTTCCAGTCGGTCTTCACCGGGGCTCCGGGGGTGCCGCCGCCGCGGCCGATGTAGAAGACCCGGCCGTCGGGGGCGGTGACGAGCCCGTGCGGCTCGCCGATCTGGTCGGTCAGTCCCGGTTGGTTGGGGCGGGTGAGCCGTTCGGCCTTGTAGTGGGCGTCGATGGTCGCCTTGCAGTCGGCGCGGGCCAGACGGGTGGTCCACATCAGGGCGCCGCGCAGGTGCGCGCGGAAGTCCGCCTCCTGGAAGCTCGCCGCCGTGCCGCCCATGGCGGTGTAGAAGGACCGGCCGCCGTCGTAGTCCCGGCACCAGGAGACGGGGTGGTCCCAGCCGTCCGCGTCCGCCGCCGGCTTGTACGAGTTCTCGCGCACCCGCGCGACCGTGTGGACCTTGCCCGAGGGGTTGGTCTCCCAGTCGATCCACCGGTCGGAGCGCTTCCACTCCAGTGGCAGGCCCTTGGTCGCCGGGTGCACGCGGTCGCCGACCTCGACGACGGCGCGCCGTGCCGCTTCCGTATCGCCGGTGGCCGGCCGTGCTCCCACCAGACCGGTGAACCACGACGAGTACGGTTCGGCGCGGGCCGCGCCGTGGATGCCGAGGAATCCGCCCCCGGCCTCCATGTAGCTCTCCAGCCCGGCTTCCTGTTCGGGATCCAGCACGTCGCCGCCGCCGGTGAGGAAGACGACCGCGTTGTACCTTCCGAGTTTCCTCGAGGTGAACACCGAGGCGTCGTCGGTGGCGTCGACCTTGAAGCGCAGGGCGCTCGGGCCGGTCCCGCCGATCCGTTCGACGGCCTCGATGCCCGCGTCGACCGTCGGCGGTTCCTCGCCGGCGGAGGCGTGGAAGACCAGGACCCGTACGTTCTGTCCGCCCGGCGGGGACTTCAGCCGGAGTTCCGGCGCCGAGGGGGCCTGGTCGAGCCGGGCGGCGGCCGGTGTACCGCTCAGCAGGGTCGCGGTGACGGCGCCGGCCACCAGGGCGGCGAACAGGCCGCGTCGTCTTCCGGGGTGCAGTGTGCTGGTCCCTCGTCTCGCCGAGGGAAGTCGATGCGGTGCGTGCCGCATGGTCCACCCACCTTCTCCGGTCGTCTCCGGTCGGAGCAACGGCCGTTGAAGCTAGACCTCTTTTCGCGATCCGCCAATAGATATAACCGGCATCGGACAAACTTTGTCTCGAATGTGGACGAACGAAGACCGCCGGTCTACCGTGACGCTGTCCCGCCATCCACGCACCCGTCAGCCCCCTTCACACGGACGCGAGTTGGGAGATCCATGACCGAGGCAGCCGGCAACATCCCCAGACGCACCTTCAGCCGACGGTTCCTCGCGGGCGGCGCGGTCGCCGCGGCCGTGGGCCCGGCGGCCGTGGGCTCCGCGGTTCCGGCCGCCGGGGCTCCCGCCGCGGCGGAGACGGCGCCGACCGCGAAGGGGACCGTCCGCCGGGCCCGGGCCGGCGGCGAGGTCCGCCACCTGAAGATGTACGCGGAGCGGCTGCCCGGCGGGCAGATGGGCTACGGGCTCGAAAAGGGCGAGGCCACGATCCCGGGCCCGATGATCGAGCTGGTCGAGGGCGACACCCTCCACATCGAGTTCGAGAACGCCATGGACGTGGAGGTCAGCCTCCACGTCCACGGCGTGGACTACGACATCGACAACGACGGCACCCGGATGAACCGCAGCACCGTGCCGCCGGGCGGGAAGCGCACCTACACCTGGCGCACCCACGAACCCGGAAGGCGCAAGGACGGCACCTGGCGCCCGGGCAGCGCGGGGTACTGGCACTACCACGACCACGTCGTCGGCACCGAGCACGGCACCGGGGGCATCCGCAGGGGCCTGTACGGGCCGGTGGTGGTCCGCCGGAAGGGCGACGTCCTGCCGGACAAGCAGTTCACCATCGTCTTCAACGACATGACGGTCAACAACAGGGGGGCCGGCGAGACCCCCGACTTCGAGGCGACCGTGGGCGACCGGGTCGAGATCGTCATGATCACGCACGGCGAGTACTACCACACGTTCCACCTGCACGGTCACCGCTGGGCGGACAACCGCACGGGCCTGCTGGAGGGCCCGGAGGATCCCAGCCGCGTGGTCGACAACAAGATCACCGGCCCGGCCGACTCGTTCGGGTTCCAGGTGGTGGCCGGGGAGAACGTGGGCGCCGGGGCGTGGATGTACCACTGCCACGTCCAGAGCCACTCCGACATGGGCATGGCCGGGCTGTTCCTCATCGCCAAGCCCGACGGCACCGTCCCCGGCCACGAGCCCCACCACCCGCCGGGGCACGAGCACCCCTGACCGGCCCGGCGCGGGGGCGGCCCGAGGAGGTCGACGCGGCCGGCGCCGGCGGGGGTGCCCCGCCGGCGCCGCAGGTCAGCAGCCGTCCTCGCGCAGCGAGCGCAGGTGGGCGGCGGAGCGGCGGGCGAAGCGGAACGAGTCGCCGGGGTTGTCGTGCTCGGCGATCCAGTGGTGGTCGCGGCGGCGCGAGAGCCGCTCGACGCCGCCGATGAACCGCTCGTAGTCGATGTCGCCGTCGCCGACGTCCGTCATGCGGTAGCCGTCGCGGGCCGACGGGTCCTTGTCGCCGTCCTTCACGTGGAACAGCGGGTAGCGGTGCGGTGCCCTCAGGACGTAGTCGATCGGGTCGAAGGGCGCGGGGACGCCGTCGGGACGGACGCCGAAGCGGAACTGCCCGCAGTACGCCCAGTAGACGTCCATCTCCAGGTGGACCAGGTCGGGGTCGGTCTCCTCCAGCAGCACGTCGTAGAGGCGCACGTCGGGGCGGTCGGTGGCGAAGGAGAACTCCTCGGCGTGGTTGTGCTGGTAGAACTTCATGCCGCGGGCGCGGGCGGCGGCGCCGTAGGTGTTGAAGTCCTCGGCGGCCCGCTTCCAGGCGTCGACCGTGGAGCCGTAGCGGAACGGCCCGCTGGCCGTGCCGATGTGCTTCAGGCCCAGTTCCTGGGCGTCGTCGAGGACCTTCTCCAGGTTGGTGGCGAAGGTGTAGGCGTTCGGGTCGGAGGAGTGGTAGCCGACGTGGCTGCCCACGGCCCGCAGGCCGTTGTCGCGGACCAGGCGGCGCAGTTGCCGGAGGGTGATGGGACCGGCCGAGCCCTGGGTGTAGCCGGCGAACTCGATCTCGGAGTAGCCGTGGCGCCGCAGTTCCTCGAAGACGCGGGCGAAGCCGATGGTGGAGACCTGGTCGCGGAGGCTGTAGAGCTGGATGCCGAGTCTGCCCTTGGGGACGAGCGGTCCGCCGGGGCGGCGGGATCCGGCGGGGGCGGCCGCCGCGGTGCCCCCGCCGACCGTGCCGAGGAGGGCGGCCGCGGCCGTTCCGGCGGCGACGCCGAGGAATCCGCGGCGGCGGAGGATGCGGGCGAGTTCGTCGTGCGAGGTCACGTCACGGCTCCTTGGGGTGGTGTCGGTTGACGGGTGCGGTCGGGGGGCGGCGGTCAGGAGAGCCCGGCGAGGCCGAGCAGGAGGCCCTTCACCTCGGTCGCGGCGACGGGACCGCCGACGGCGCCGGGCCGGGAGCAGAGCAGCACCGGCCCGTCGTCCTCGTCGGCGGGCAGGCGGCCGTGGCTGCCGCGCACGGGCGACGGGTCGAGGGGGACGACGGCCATGCGGTAGCGCATGCCGAGTCTCTTGCGGGCCAGGGCCGTGGCGGCGCGGACCTTCACGTACGGGTCGAGGGGGTCCATGAACAGCTCGGCCGGGTCGTAGCCGGGCTTGCGGTGGATCTCGACCGTCCGGGCGAAGTCGGGGGCGCGGTCGTCGTCGAGCCAGTAGTAGTAGGTGAACCAGGCGTCGGGTTCGGCCACCGCCACCAGGTCGCCCGCGCGGGGGTGGTCCAGGCCGTGGGCCTTCTTGCCCTCGTCGCCGAGGAGTTCGTCGACGCCGGGCAGGCCGGCGAGGGCGGCGTGCGCCGCGTCGAGGTCCTCGGGGCGCCGTACGTAGACGTGGGCGATCTGGTGGTCGGCGACGGCGAAGGCGCGGGAGGCCGTCGGGTCCAGGTACTCCATGCCGTCCTGGGTGTGGACCTCCAGGAGCCCGGCCCGGCGCAGCGCCCGGTTGACGTCCACCGGCCGGTCGACGGAGGTGATGCCGTACTCGGAGAGGACGACGACGGTGCGGCCCTCGGCGCGGGCGTCGTCCAGCAGCGGGGTCAGGGCCCGGTCGAGGTCGGCCGCGGCGGCGAGGGAGCGCGGGTCGTCGGGGCCGTGGCGCTGGAGGTCGTAGTCCAGGTGGGGGAGGTAGGCCAGGACGAGGTCGGGGGCGCGGGTGTGGAGGATGTGGCGGGTGGCGCCGATGATCCACTGGGAGGAGACGAGGTCGGCTCCGGGCCCCCAGTAGTGGAAGAGGGGGAAGGCGCCGAGGGAGTCGGTGAGTTCGCCGTGCAGTTCCGGGGGCCGGGTGTAGCAGTCGGGCTCCTTGCGGCCGTCGGCGCGGTAGACCGGGCGCGGGGTGACGGTGTAGTCGGTGTCGGCGCCCATCGCGTACCACCAGCAGACGTTGGCGACCGTGTAGCCGGGGTGGGCGCGGCGGGCTGCGTCCCACAGCTTGTCGCCGCCGACGAGGCCGTTGTGCTGCCGCCACAGGAAGACCTCGCCGAGGTCGCGGAAGTACCAGCCGTTGCCGACGACGCCGTGCCCGGCGGGGGTGGTGCCGGTGAGGAAGGTGGCCTGGACGGAGCAGGTGACGGCGGGCAGGACGGTGCCCAGGGGCGCGTGCGATCCGGCGTCCGCCAGGGCGCGGAGGCCGGGCATGTGGTCCAGCAGCCGGGGGGTGAGGCCGACGACGTCGAGGACGAGGAGCGGGGTGGGGCGGCGGGACGCGGCGGCGGTCACGGCAGCTCCTTCAGGCCGAGTTCGGTCAGCAGGTCGCGGGCGAGGGCGAGTTCGGCGGCGATGCCGTCGGCGAGCTGTGCCCGGGTGCGGGGCCGCAGGGCGGGCGGGAGGGTCTGCCAGGTGTAGGTCTCGACCTCCAGGTGGCGGGTGAGCGGTTCGGGTCCGCCGACGAGGCGGGCGAGGGTGTCGCGCAGGACCGGCAGGGTGGAGGCGAGCGGGGGCTCGGGCGCGGCGTGCAGGGGGACGTGGAAGTGGGAGCGCCAGGGACCGGTGGCGGGCAGGGGGCCGTCGTCGGCGAGCGCCCGGTCGAGGTCGTCGGTGCCCACCACGGTGCCGTCGGGGGTGCGGGCACGGGTCTGGTGGAGGAAGCGGGGTTCGGCGAAGGCGGCGAGCGCCTTCCGCACGGCCGGTTCGCGGGGGTCGTCGGCGTGGAGGGCGGCCGAGAGCTGGGCCTTGACGACGGACACGCCCGCACAGGCCAGTCCGTCCAGGGCCTCGCCGGGGTCCTCGAACTGGGTGGCGAGGTGGCAGGTGTCGAGGCAGACGCCGATCCGCTCGCGCGGCGGGGCGTTCGGGGAGGTGAGGGCGCGGACGGCGTCGGCGGTGGTCTCGACGGTGCAGCCGGGTTCGGGTTCGAGCCCGATGCGGATGGAGCGGCCGGTGAGGTCCCGCAGGGCGTCGAGCCTCCCGGCGAGGGTGGTGAGCGCGCCGTGGGCGGCGTCCGCGCGCCGGGCGTCGAAGCCGGTGCGCCAGGCCAGCGGGAGGGTGGAGATCGTGCCCTCGGTCGTGTCGTCGGGCAGCAGTGCGGCGAGGAGGCGGGCGAGGTCGGTGGTGTGCTCCAGCCGCTCGGGTTCCGTCCAGTCGGGCCGGTAGACGCGGTGTTTGACGACCTGGTCGCCGAAGCCCCGGTAGGGGAAGCCGTTGAGGGTGACGACCTCCAGGCCGCGGTCGTCGAGTTCGGCCCGGAGCGCGCGCACGGCGGCCGGGTCGGCGGTGAGGGCGCGGGCGGCGTCGCGGGCCAGCCAGAGTCCGATGCCCAGGCGGTCGCGGCCGAGGCGGCGGCGGACGGGTTCGGCGTGCTCGCGGAGTTGGCGGCGCACTCCGCCGAGGTCCTCGGCGGGGTGGACGTTGGTGCAGTAGGCGAGGTGGACGGTGGAGCCGTCGGGGTGGCGGAAGCGCATCGCTCAGCTCCCCCCGCGCAGGACGGAGTTGCCCTCGTGGGTGGCCCCGGGCTTCTCCACGTCGAGGTCGAGCCGGCCGCCGGTGCCGTAGAAGGCGACCGGGTTGCGCCACAGCACCCGGTCGACGTCGTCCTCGTCGAAGCCGGCGGCGAGCATGGCGTCGCCGACCTTCCGGGTCTTCAGCGGGTCGCTCCTGCCCCAGTCGGCGGCCGAGTCGACCAGTACCTTCTCCGGTCCGTACTCCTTGAGGATCGCGACCATGCGGTCCTCGTCCATCTTGGTGTCGGGGTAGACGGAGAAGCCCAGCCAGCAGCCCGCGTCCTTGGCCGCCCGCGCCGTCGTCTCGTTGAGGTGGTCGAGCAGGACGCGCTCCGCGGGCAGCGCGGACTCCCGGACGACGTCGAGGGTGCGGAGCAGTCCGGCGAGCTTGTCGCGGTGGGGTGTGTGGACGAGCGCGGGCAGGTCGTGGTCGGCGGCGAGCTGGAGCTGGGCGGCCAGGGCGGTGTCCTCGGCCGGCGTCATCGAGTCGTAGCCGATCTCGCCGACGGCGACGACCCCGTCCTTGACGAGGTAGCGCGGCAGGGCGTCCAGGACCGGGACGCAGCGCGGGTCGTTGGCCTCCTTGGGGTTCAGGGCGATGGTGCAGTGGTGGGCGATGCCGTACTGGGCGGCGCGGAAGGGCTCCCAGCCCAGGAGGGAGTCGAAGTAGTCGAAGAAGCTCTCGGGCGAGGTGCGGGGCTGGCCGAGCCAGAAGGACGGTTCGACGACGGCCCGGACCCCGGCGGCGTACATGGCCTCGTAGTCGTCGGTGGTGCGGGAGGTCATGTGGACGTGCGGGTCGAAGATGCGCATCAGCCCTCCTCGGGGTGGGGGGTGGAGGCGGCCAGGTCCAGCACGCGGTGGAGGTCGTCGGGGACGGGGCGGCCGGCGGCCGTGCGCTCGGCCGCGTGATCGCGGAGCATCCGCGCCAGTTCGGCGTCGCCGCGGGCGCGCTCGGCCAGCCCGGCGACGGCGGACACCGGTACACCGGTGAACAGGCACTTCAGGACGGCGTGCCGCCAGGCGTGGGCGTCGAGGCGGGCGGCGGCGTACGGGCCGACGGCCGCGGCCACCAGCCGGGTGTCGTTGGTGCGCAGGGCGTCCTCGACGATCGGCACCCCGGCGTCGCCGATGCCGAGGTACGGCAGGGCGAGCAGGACGGCGCGCCGCTCGGCGGCGGTTCCGTGCGCGTACAGCCGTGCCGCGCCGGCGGCGTCCGTCCGTGCCGCGTGGAGCAGCAGTACGCGCGCGGCGTCGGCGGTGGGACGGTCGTCCCCGGCCGGCGGGGCCGGGCGGGCGGGGCGGCAGTGGCGGCCGGCGGACGCGAAGCGCAGTTCCCAGGGGGCGGGGCGCGTGCCCGGTTCCCGCTCCGGAGTCTGCTCCGCGGTGGCCCCCGCCGCTCGTGCCGCCTCCTCCAGCGCCCGGTCCAGCCACTCCCTGCCGGTCCGGTCGAGCCGGGCGGCGAGGTCCTTCCGGAGGGCGGCGAGGGCGGCGTCGATGTCGATGTCCATGTCCACGGAGGTGTGGGCGCCGGTTTCGGCGCCGGTTTCGGTGTCGGTTTCGGTGTCGGTCAGCACGGTGCGCCTCCGGCGGTTCGGTCCGCCTCGCGGAGGAAGGCGAGGGACGCGGCGGCCAGGCCGGGGCCGGCGTGGGAGTCACGGGGCAGTTCGACGCCGACCAGGCCGTCGTAGCCCACCTCGTGGAGCGCGGCCAGCACCGGCGGGAAGTCGATCTCGCCCTCCCCGAAGGGCAGGTGTTCGTGGACCCCGCGGCGCATGTCCTCGATCTGGACGTGGCGCAGCCAGGGCGCGGCGGCGCGGACGCAGTCGGCGGGCGGGTCCGGCTCCAGGCACTGGCAGTGGCCGATGTCCAGCGTCAGGCCGAGCCCGCCGGGGTCGCCGAGGTCCGTGCGCAGGCGGTGGAAGCCGGCCAGGTCCGCCAGGAGGTGGCCCGGTTCGGGTTCCACCGCCAGCGGCACGCCCGCGGAGTCGGCGGCGGCCAGGACGGGGGCGACGGCCTCCGCCAGCCGTTTCCAGGCCGTCTCCGGGTCGGTGCCGGGCGGGGTGCGGCCGCTGAAGCAGTGCACGGCCGTCGCGCCGAGGTCGGCGGCGATCCGTACGGCGGTCAGCAGCAGTCCGACGCGGGCGCCGCGGGCCTCGGGATCCGGGTCGAGGAGGGTGGGGTGGTGCTTGCGCCGGGGGTCGAGGACGTAGCGCGCCCCCGTCTCGACGGCGACGGCCAGCCCCAGGCTCTCCAGTCGGCGGGCGACGTGCCGGGTCCGGGCGGCCAGTTCGGGGGCGGGGGCGAGCGGGTCGAGGTGCATGTGGTCGAGGGTCAGGCCGACGCCGGCGTAGCCGAGGTCGGCGAGCAGGTCGAGGGCGTCGTCGAGACGCAGGTCGGCGAGTCCGTTGGTGCCGTAGGCCCAGCGCGGGGGCGTGCGCGGAGGGGTCATGTGGGGCTGACCTTTCGGGACAGGCGGCGGGCGATCGGCAGCAGTGCGAGCAGCGGCAGCGCGGTCGCCGGCGCGCCGGCGCGGGCGGCGAGCGCCGCCTGGAGCGGGATCAGGGCGCGGATGCCGCCGCCGACGGCCCGCTGGGTGAGCTGCGGCGACGGGTTGAGGGCGGCGTGGGCGTACGGCCGGGCGGCGGTCGCGCCGTACGCGGCGCAGAGCCCGGCGGTCGCGAAGGCGCCGGCTCCCCGCGCGGTGGCGGGCCGGCCCGCCCCCGCGCGGGAGATCGCGGCCGTGGCGGCCAGCGCGGCCAGGGGCGGCAGGGCGGAGCCGCCCTGCGCCTCCCGCCGGGAGACGGCGGTGACGGCCAGGGTGTGCGCGCCCAGCAGCGCGGCCGGCGGCAGCGCCCTCCGTGCGGCGCCGCGCGCGTCCGCCGGGGCCGTGGCCGTCGCGCCCAGGGCGAGGTCCAGGGCGCGGGCGGCGGCCATGGCGACGGGTCCGGCGGGGGTGTTCTTCAGCGCGAGGTCGTAGGCCCAGACCGTGCCGGCGAGGACGCCGGCCGTGACGAGGGCGGGACGTCCGGCCGCGGCGGCGAGCGCCAGCCCGGCGGCGGTGAGCCCGCCCGCCGCCGCCAGGGCCGCGCCGGGGGCGACGCGGCCCGACGGCAGCGGGCGGTGCGGCCGTTCGACGGCGTCGGTGTCGCGGTCGGCCCAGTCGTTGAGCGCCATGCCGGCCTCGTAGAGGCAGAGGGAGGCGCCGGCGGCGAGCGCGGTGCCGCGGCCGGGCGGGCGCCCGGCGGCCGCCGCGCCGGCGAGGGCCCGGCCGGGCACGGTGAACAGCGCCGGGACCCGCAGCAGTTCGGCCCAGGCCCGCAGGCGGCCGGGGCGGGGGCTCACGCGCCCGCCCGGAGACGGTCGGCGAAGGCCGACAGCGCCCGCCACTGCTCCTCCAGGGAGGAGGCGGCGCCCGGGTCGGGGTCCTTGAAGAAGAAGCCGAGCCCGGGGAGGGGACCGGAGAGTCCGGCGGCGTGGGCGGCCGCGGTCAGGCGGGCGAGGTCGAGGACGAGCGGGGCCGCGAGGGCGGAGTCGCAGCCCTGCCAGATGGTCTGGAGGACCATCCGCGAGCCGAGGAAGCCCTCGAAGGCGACGTGGTCCCAGGCGGTCTTCCAGTCTCCGAGGGCCGGCACGTTGTCGATGTGCAGGTCGCCGTCCGGGAGTTCGCCGAGGGTGTCGGCGAGGACCCGGGCCTTGCCCGCGTTCTTGGCCGCCGCGGCGGCCGGGTCGGCGAGGGCGGCGCCGTCCCCGCCGCCCAGCAGGTTGGTGCCGGACCAGGCCCGCACCTCCAGGGCGCGCCGGCGGAACATCGGCGCGAGCACCGACCGCAGCAGCGTCTGCCCCGTCTTGCCGTCGCGTCCGGCGTACGGGAGTCCGGAGCGGGCGGCGGCGTCCGCCAGGGCCGGGTGGTGCAGTCCGGCGGAGGGCGTGAAGTTGACGTACGGGCAGCCGGCGCGGAGGGCCGCCGCCGCGTAGAGGGAGCTCGGCGGCAGCCGGTCGCCGCCCTCGGGGGCGGGTTCGGTGGAGGCGACGTTGACGACGACGGTGCGCGCGAGCCCGTGGTCGGCGGCGAAGGCGGTGAGGTCGGCGGCGAAGGCGTCGATCAGCTCCTCGTCGGTGCGGCGGTCGCCGGGCTGCGGTCCGCCGGGGCGGATCGCGGCGTCGGCGGCGGCCAGGTCCGCGTGCACGGCGGCCGGCAGTCCGTGCGGCAGGACTCCGCCCGCCGCCAGGGCCTCCGCCCGCTTGGGCAGGGGGCAGTCGGCGGTGTCGTGTCCGCCGAAGACCAGGGTCGCCAGGGGCGGGAGGCCGCTCCCCTCGAAGGGGGCGGTCTCGGTGACCATGCCGGTGGGCGGGTGCAGCCCCGCGGTGATCGCCGCCCATCCGGCCACCACGGTGGTCGCGACGGACCCCCGTGCCCCGATCAGCCAGATCCCGGTGCGGGGCGGTCGCGCGGCGGGGCCGGGGGCCGGGGCGGCGGGGCGCGGCGGATCGGTGGGGTGTCCGGCCGTGCTGCCGGAGGAGGGCCGGTCGTGGCGGTCGGTGGTCATGGCTGCCTCCCGGGGGTGAGTGGTGCGGCGTTGCCCGACGTGGGTGACGGCGTGGCGCGCGGTGGTGTGTGCCGTGGCGGTGTGCCGTGACGGTGCGTGCCGTGGCACACGGGCGGGCCGTGGTGCGGGAGCGGCGTGGCGGTGGTGGGGTCGGCGGCGGGCGGGGAGTCGGCGGTCTCCCCGCCCGCCGCCTGGCCGCCGCCGGTCCCCCTCGGGCCGCCGGCGGCCGGACCTGGGCGGGACGGTCGTCAGTCCCCGGCGGGCAGTTCCTTCACGCGGATGTTGCGGAAGGACACCTCGTCGCCGTCCCCGTGGTTCTGGATGCCGATGTGTCCTTGGGCCAGGCTGCGCGCCGGGTCGGTGTTGGTGAAGTCGTTGATCTCCACGCCGTTGAGCCGGACCCTCAACCGCTCGCCCTCGACGCGGATCTCGTAGGTGTTCCACTCCCCCGGCGGGTTGAGCGCCCTGTCGCGGGCCCGGATGTCGGCGGACCGGAAGCCGTACACCGATCCCGTGGTCCTCTCCGGCACGTCGGTGGCGTCGATCTGGATCTCGTAGCCGTTGTCCACCGCCGACCAGGGGTCGTCGGAGGCCGGGAAGCCCACGAAGACCCCGGAGTTGTCGTCCCCGGACGCCTTCCAGTCGAGCTTCAGCGAGTAGGACCGGAACTCCTTCGCCTCGTACCAGAGCATTCCCATGCCCCCGGTGGAGGTCAGCGTTCCGTCCCGGAGCGTGAAGGAGCCCGGCCCGGCCTGCTTCCAGCCCCGCGTGTCCGTGCCGTCGAAGAGCGGGGTGTAGCCCTTCTCGGGGCGGCAGTCGGCCTGGACGGCGCCGATGGCGTAGCGGATGCCGCCCAGCAGGTGGGCGCGGAAGGCCGGTTCCGCGTAGGACTCCCGGGTGTGTCCGCCGCCGGTGTAGAAGGCGCGGCCGCCGCGGTAGGTCCGGCACCAGGAGATGGGGTGGTCCTCCCCCATCGTCCCGCCGATGTAGGAGGACTCGTCGAGGGTGGCGAGCACGTGGGCCTGTTCGCGCGGGTTGGTGCGGTAGTCGTACCACTCGTCGGTGCGCTCCCAGGTGGCGCCCAGGTGGGCGGTCGCGGCGTGCGCCCGGTCCTCGACCTTGATCGTCGCCTGCTGGACGTGCGGGTGGGAGCGGAAGTAGGCGCCCGCCAGTCCGCCGTAGAAGGGCCAGTCGTACTCGGTGTCGGCGGCGGCGTGGACGCCCACGTACCCGCCGCCGTTCTCGATGTAGCGTTCGAAGGCCTTCTGCTGGGCGGTGTTCAGGACGTCGCCGGTGGTGGAGAGGAAGACGACGGCGGCGTAGCGGTCGAGGTTCTTCCGGGTGAAGGCGCCGGCGTCCTCGGTGGCGTCGACGGCGAAGCCGCCCCGCGCGCCGAGTTCCTCGACGGCGGCGATGCCGTCGGGTATGGAGTCGTGGCGGAAGCCGGCGGTCTTGGAGAAGACCAGGACGCGGCTCTCCTCGGCGCGGGGGTCCCGCGGGTCCGGCTGGGCGGCGCTGCCCGGCAGTGCCGTGGCGGCCAGCACCAGTGCCGCGGCGCCCGCGGCCGTGGCGAGGCGTGCGGATGCGTGCATGCGGATGTCCTTCCTCGGCCGGGGCGGTCCGTCGGGTCCGCCCCGGCTCGCGGGAATCGGTCCGGGTGCTGCTCGGTCCGGTTCCGGGCCGTGTCCCGGGCTCCCGGCCCGGGACACGGCCGCGGGGTCGGGTCAGCCGGTGGTGAAGGCGAAGTCGTCGACGTCGTAGAGCGCTCCGCCGCCGCTGCCCTTGAAGACCAGGTAGAGCGTGGTCGTCCCGGACGGCGGCCGCTTGATGGGCGTGGTGACGTCGGTGTAGGTCTCCCAGCCGCCCGTCGGCTCGACCTCGGCGGAGCCGATCAGCCTGCCGGTGGGGGATCCGGTGCGGATCTCCAGGGTGCCGCCGGAGCCGGCGGACGCCACCCGCGCGGTGAGGGACGTGGCGTTGCCGACGCGGTAGGGCTCGAAGGCGATCCAGTCTCCGTCGTGGATGTCCCCCACCGCCCGGCCGCCGTGCGCCGGGGCGTGTTCCACGACGTTCACACCGTGGGAGTCGCCGTAGTGCTCGGCCTGCCGGTGCCTGGGCTGGAGGACGTTCTGGTCGTGGGTGGTCAGCGCCGGCTGGCCGCCCGCCCCCAGGTCGGTGTACTCGGCGTCGAAGACCCCGAAGATGTTGGCGTTCGGGTCGTGCTCGCCGTCGGCGGTGGTCTTGATGGTGCCGGAGCAGCCGGTCGCGGAGGTGACGGGGTGTCCGTGGCTGTCGTGGCCGAGGATGTGGGTGACCTTGACCCGGGAGCAGTCGATCTTCTTGTCCTCGGGGTCGCTCACCCGGACCTTGAAGGGCACCTCGTCGCCGAAGGTGAACAGCTGCCCGTCACCGGGGAGTTCGAGGGTCACCTTGGGCGCCGTGTTGCCGACGGTGAGGTGGACGGAGGCCGAGCCGGTGCGGCCGGAGGGGTCCTTCACGGTCACGGTGGCGGTGTAGGTGCCGTTCTTCCGGTAGGTGTGGGTGGGGTTGGCCCGGGTGGAGGTCCCGCCGTCGCCGAAGTCCCAGGAGTAGGTGAGCGCGTCGCCGTCGGCGTCGGAGCTGCCGGCCGAGGAGAAGGAGACCTTCAGCGGCGCCCGGCCGGAGGTGCGGTCGGCCGTCGCCTGGGCGACGGGCGAGCGTCCGTCGGTGGCGTTCTCGATCCGGTAGAGGGCGGAGTTCTCGTCGCCGCCGAACCAGGCGGTGCCGTAGTCGAGGACGTACAGCGCGCCGTCCGGCCCGAAGGCCATGTCCATGATCTGCGTGCCGGACCAGGGGAAGGGGTTGATGGAGCGGACGGTGCCGTCCGCGTCGTGCTCGATGCGCTTGATCCAGCGCCGGCCGAACTCGCCCGCGAAGAAGTCGCCGTCGTAGCTCTCGGGGAACTTCACCGGGGAGTCGAGTTCGGGGTCGTGGCGGTAGACCGGTCCGGCCATCGGGGATTCGGAGCCGCTGCCGAACTCGGGGAGGGAGCCGCCGTCGTAGGGGATCCAGGCGGGCTGCGCCGGGGGGAGCTCGGTGAGGCCGGTGTTGTTCGGCGAGGTGTTCCTCGGTGCGGAGCAGTCGAACGGCTCCCCGGAGGTGCCGGTGGCGAAGTCGTGGTCGACGTACGGGTCGTTGTCGCCGGTGCAGTAGGGCCAGCCGAAGTTGCCCGGTCCGGTGACCCGGGCGAACTCGACCTGTCCGGCGGGGCCGCGTTCGGGGTCGGCGGCGCCCGCGTCGGGCCCGTAGTCGCCGACGTAGACGGTGCCGGTCGGCTTGTCGACGCTCATCCGGAAGGGGTTGCGGAAGCCCATGGCGTAGATCTCGGGGCGGGTCTTCCCGGTGCCGGGCGGGAAGAGGTTGCCCTCGGGGATCGTGTACGAGCCGTCGTCCGCGACCTTGATGCGCAGGATCTTGCCGCGCAGGTCGTTGGTGTTGCCGGAGGTCCGCTGGGCGTCGTAGGCGGGGTTGCGGTCGGCCCGCTCGTCGATGGGGGTGAAGCCGTCGGAGGCGAACGGGTTGGAGTCGTCGCCGGTGGACAGGTACAGGTTGCCCTCGGCGTCGAAGTCGATGTCGCCGCCGACGTGGCAGCAGATGCCGCGGGTGGCGGGTACGTCGAGGACCTTCTTCTCGCTGGCCGTGTCGAGGGTGCCGTCCTCCCTCAGCACGAAGCGGGAGAGGCGGTTGACGCCCTCGAAGGGGGCGAAGTCCTCGGCCGTCCCCTCGTTGGGGGCGTCGCCGGGCGGGGTGTCGAGCGGGGGCGCGTAGTAGAGGTAGATCGCCCGGTTCTCGGCGAAGTCCGGATCGACGCCGACGCCCTGGAGTCCTTCCTCGTCGTGGGTGTAGACGGGGATCTTCCCGGAGATCCGGGTCTCGCCGGCGGCGTCGGTGATCCTGAGCGTGCCGTCGCGCGAGGTGTGGAGCACGGACCGGTCGGGGAGGACGGCCAGCGACATGGGCTCGCCGGTCTCGGCGGCCCCCTGGGCGAGGGTGACCTGCTGGAATTCCTCGGCCGCGGCGTCGGCCCGGTCGGGCTGGGCGCCGGCGTGCGGGGCGGTGAGCGTGAGGGTCGCGCCGACGAGGAGTGCGCTGGTGAGGCCGGCGAGGGCTGTGCGGAGTCTGGACCGTTTCCTGTGCACGGATGTCCTCCGGGGGATGACGGTGTGTGACAGGCGCGCGCCGTCGCGCCGGGACCGGTCGGGGAGGGGGATACCGATGACCGGTACATATCAAAGGACCGTAACGGCCTTCGTCCGATCCGGAAACCCCTTTGACACCTGACAGGTCAGCTTTTTCCTTCAGTCGGACAAAGTGGCGGAGGGCAGGGGGAACCGCCCGGCGGCACGGCACGCCGCCGGGCTGGTCACCGGCCCTGCCCTCAGTCCCCGCCGCCTCCGAAGGCGGCGTCGAACGCGGCCGAGGGAGGCTCGAAGTCGTACGTCCTCAGCCGGGTCAGTGCCTCGGGCGCCCCTTGGACGCGGTCCATCCCCGCGTCCTCCCACTCCACCGAGACGGGTCCGTCGTAGCCGATCGAGCGGAGCATCCGGAAGACGTCCTCCCAGGCCACATCGCCGTGCCCGGCCGAGACGAAGTCCCAGCCGCGCCGCGGGTCGCCCCAGGGCAGGTGGGAGCCGAGGCGGCCGTTGCGGCCGTCCAGCCGGCGCCGGGCCTCCTTGCAGTCCACGTGGTAGATCCGGTCGCGGAAGTCGTACAGGAAACCCACCGGGTCCAGGTCCTGCCACACGAAGTGGCTGGGGTCGAAGTTCAGTCCGAAGGCGGGGCGCCGGCCGACGGCCTCCAGTGCCCGGTGGGTGGTCCAGTAGTCGTAGGCGATCTCGCCGGGGTGGACCTCGTGGGCGAAGCGGACGCCCTCGGCGTCGAAGACGTCCAGGATCGGGTTCCAGCGGTCGGCGAAGTCGGCGTAGCCGCGCTCGACCATGGCCTCCGGCACGGGCGGGAACATCGCGACCAGGTGCCAGATGGCCGAGCCGGTGAAGCCGACGACGGTGCGCACCCCGAAGGCGGCGGCGGCCCGGGCGGTGTCGGCCATCTCGGCGGCGGCCCGCCGGCGCACCCCCTCGGGTTCGCCGTCGCCCCAGATCCGGGCGGGCAGGATGGCCCGGTGCCGTTCGTCGATGATCGCGTCGCACACGGCCTGGCCGACGAGGTGGTTGGAGATCGTCCAGCACTTCAGGCCGTACTTCTCCAGCAGCGCGTGGCGCCCGTCGAGGTAGCCGGGCTCGTGCAGCGCCCGGTCCACCTCGAAGTGGTCGCCCCAGCAGGCGAGTTCGAGACCGTCGTAGCCGAAGTCGCGGGCCAGGCGGCAGACCTCCTCCAGCGGCAGGTCCGCCCACTGTCCGGTGAACAGGGTGAAGGGTCGGGGCACGGTGCCTCCTCGAAGTACGCGTCAGGCGGGGACGGGGCTCACCGGCGACGCCGGCGGCACCCGGGTGTAGGCGGAGTCGTTCGCGGCGCTCTCCTCGACCGCGGCCAGCACCCGCTGCACCTGGAGTCCTTCGTCGAAGGAGGGTTCGGGCCCCTCCCCGGCGGCGACGGCGAGCAGCAGGTCCCGTGCCTGGTGGACGAAGCTGTGCTCGTAGCCGAGGCCGTGGCCGGGCGGCCACCAGCCCTCCAGGTAGGGGTGGTCGGGCTCGGTGACCAGGATGCGGCGGTACCCGGCGGTGGACGGCGGCTCGGTGCCGTCGTAGAAGTGCAGCTCGTTGAGGCGTTCGAGGTCGAAGACGAGCGAGCCGCGCTCCCCATTGAGTTCGATGTGCAGCGCGTTCTTGCGGCCCGTCGCGAAGCGGGTGGCCTCGAATGAGGCGAGCGCCCCGGAGGCGAGCCGTCCGGTGACCAGCGCGGCGTCGTCCACGGTGACCTCGCCGCGCTCGGCGCCTCCGGTGGCCGACAGTCCCGCGACGGCCCCCTCGGGCAGCGGCCGCTCCCGTACGAAGGTCTCGGTCAGCGCGGAGACCCCGGCCAGCGGCTCACCGGCCAGGTACTGGGCGATGTCGATGGCGTGGGAGCCGATGTCGCCCAGCGCGCCGGAGCCGGCCTGTTCCCGGCGCAGCCGCCAGGTCAGCGGGAAGCCGGGGTCGGTGAGCCAGTCCTGCAGATAGGCGACCCGCGCGTGCCGCAGGTCCCCGATCCGGCCGGTCTCCACCATGCGGCGGGCCAGCACCAGGGCCGGCAGGCGCCGGTAGTTGAAGCCGACCATGGCCACCTGGCCGCGCGCCCGGGCGGCCCGCGCGGCCTCGGCCATGGCCTCGGCCTCCTCCACCGTGTTGGCCAGCGGCTTCTCGCACAGGACGTGCTTGCCCGCCTCCAGGGCCGCGACGGCGATCTCGGCGTGGCTGCTGCCGGGGGTGCAGATGTCGACGAGCTGGACGTCGTCGCGGGCGACCAGCGCGCGCCAGTCGGTCTCGGCGGCGGCCCAGCCGAGCCTGTCCGCCGCGGCGCGCACCGCGTCCGGGTCCCGGCCGCAGACGGCGGACATCACCGGCGTCAGCGGCAGGTCGAAGACGTGGGCGACGGTGCGCCAGGCCTGGGAGTGGGCGGCGCCCATGAAGGCGTAGCCCACCATGCCCACCCCGAGGGTGGGCCGCTTGCTCTCGTTGTCGGAAGCGTCCATGGGGTCTCCAAATCGTCTCCGCGCCGTCGGGTCCGCGCCGGGAGGGCCCCGGCCGCGGGGGTCGCGGTGCGGATCACCGGAAGCCGGTCGGCAGGTACTGGTCGACGTTGTCCTTGGTGACGACGGCGGAGTAGAGGGTGAGTGAGGCCGGGATCTCGAACTCGGCCAGTCCGCCGATCCCCTTTCCCTGGCCGAGGGCGCGGGCGAGGTCGATGGCGGAGGCGGCCATGGTGGGCGGGTAGAGCACGGTGGCCTTCAGCACGGTGTCGTCCGCCTTGATGGCGTCCATGGCGTGCCGGGAGCCCGCGCCGCCGACCATGAAGAACTCGTCGCGCCCGGCCTGTTCGATGGCGCGCTCGGCCCCCACGCCCTGGTCGTCGTCGTGGTTCCACAGTGCGTCGAACTCGGGTACGGCGCGCAGCAGCTGGGCCATCTTGGCCTGGCCGGACTCGACGGTGAAGTCGGCGGCCTGGCGGGCGACCTTCTCGATGTTGGGGTAGTTCTTCAGCGCGTCGTCGAAGCCCTGGGTCCGCTGCCGGGTCAGCTCCAGGTTGTCCATGCCGGCCAGTTCGACGACCTTGGCGTTCTTCTTGTCCTTCAGCCGTTCGCCGATGTAGCGCCCGGCGTTGAGGCCCATGCCGTAGTTGTCGCCGCCGACCCAGCAGCGGTACGCCTGCGGGGAGGCGAAGATCCGGTCGAGGTTGACCACGGGGATGCCCGCGCGCATGGCCTTGAGCCCGGCCTGGGTGAGGGCCTTGCCGTCGGCGGGGAGGACGACCAGGACGTCGACCTTCTTGTTGATGAGGGTCTCGATCTGGCCGATCTGCTGGGCGGTGTCGTTGGAGCCCTCGGTGATCTCCAGGGTGACGTCGGAGTACTTCTCCGCGCGGCTGGTGGCCATCTCGTTGATGGCGTTGAGCCAGCCGTGGTCGGCCTGCGGCCCGGCGAAGCCGATGGTGACCGGCTTGCCCGGCTTGTCCTCGGCGACGTCGGCCTGACGGGCGTCGGTGTCCTTGTCGTTGTTCTCGTTGCTGGTGCAGCCGGTGAGGAGGGTGCCGGCGGAGACCGCGGCGGTGCCGAGGAGCAGCCCTCTGCGGCTGGGGAGGGAGGGTGTGGGCATGACAGGACCCTTCGTTCGACGTGCGGGGTGCGAGGTGGTGTCCGACGGGGTCGCGGAGGGCGCGGGCCGGGCCCGGCTACGCGGTACCGGAGCGCGCGGTGCGGTGCTGGACCAGAACGGCGGCGACGATGATCGCGCCCTTGGCGATCTGCTGGACGTCGCTCTGGAGGTTGTTGAGCGCGAACAGGTTGGTGATGGTGGTGAAGACCAGGACGCCCAGGACGGAACCGGTGATGGTGCCCCGGCCGCCGCTGAGAAGGGTGCCGCCGATGATCGCGGCGGCGATGGCGTCGAGTTCGTAGAGGTTGCCGTTGGTGTTCTGGCCGGAACCGGTGAGGACGATCAGCATGAAGGCGGCGATGCCGCAGCACAGCCCGGACAGCAGGTACAGCAGCAGTCGCTGCCGCTTGACGTCGATGCCGGCCAGCCGGGCGGCCTCGGCGTTCCCGCCGACGGCCACGGTGCGGCGGCCGAAGGTGGTGCGGCCCAGCAGCAGCCAGCCGGCCAGGGTGACGGCCGCGAAGACCAGCACCAGCGGGGGCACGCCCAGCACATAGGCGTCGCGCATGCCCAGTTCCAGCACGGCGTCGACCTCGATGACCTGGGTCTTGCCGTCGCTGATCTGCAGGGCCAGGCCGCGGGCGGAGGCGAGCATGGCCAGGGTGGCGATGAAGGGGACCATCGGCCCGTAGGCGATGAGCAGGCCGTTGACCAGTCCGCAGCCGAGTCCCACCAGCAGCGCGCACAGCAGCATGCCGCCCGGTCCGAACTCCTGGGTGGCGACCGTGGTGGCCCACACCGAGGCCAGCGCGACGATCGCGCCGACGGACAGGTCGATGCCGCCTCCGATGATCACGAAGGTGACGCCGACGGTGACGACGCCGATGACGGACGCCTGGGTGAGGATGAGCTGGAGGTTGCCCGCGCTCAGGAACTGCTCGGGCGCGGTGACGGCCCCGACGGCCACCAGCACGGCCAGGACGCCGAGCAGGGACAGGTGGTGCAGGTCCACGGGCACGGTCCTGCTCCCCCTCCCGCGGGGCGGGGACGCGGGGGCGTTCTTCTCCTCGGCGGGCTTCCCGGTGGGCGCGGCGCTCAGCACGGCGTGCTCCCTTCCATGACGAGGTCGAGGACCCGGTGCTCGTCGAGCTCCCGGGCGGGGGCGGTGTGGACGACGCGGCCCTCGCGCAGCACCAGCACCCGGTCCGCCAGGCCGAGGACCTCGGGCACCTCGCTGGAGACCAGCAGCACGGCCCGGCCCGCGTCGGCCAGCCGGCGGATCAGCGCGTACAGCTCCGCGCGGGCGCCGACGTCGACGCCGCGGGTGGGTTCGTCCAGCAGCAGGACCCGGCAGTCGCGCAGCAGCCAGCGCGCCAGGACGGCCTTCTGCTGGTTGCCGCCGGAGAGGGTGCGCACCGGGCGGTCGGGGTCGTCGGGGCGCATCGACAGCTCGCGGACGGCCGCGTGGGCGGTGGCGCGCTCGCGCGAGCGGTCCAGCCAGCCGCCGCGGGAGAAGCGGGAGAGCGTGGACAGCGTCACGTTGCGGGTGATGGATTCGAGCATCAGCAGGGCCTGGGCCTTGCGTTCCTCGGGGGCGAGCCCGAGTCCGGCGCGCACCGCGGCGGTGACGCTGCCGGGGCGCAGGGGCCGGCCGTCGACCAGGACCCGGCCCGCGCTGGGGCGGCGGGCGCCGTAGATCGTCTCCAGGATCTCCGAGCGACCGGAGCCGACCAGTCCGGCCAGCCCCACGATCTCGCCGGGGCGCACCTGGAGGTCCAGCGGCGCGAACTCTCCCTGGCGGGCGAGCCCCTCGACCCGCAGCACGGGTTCGGCGTCCGGCGGGCGGACCGGACGGTCGGGGAAGGCGTACTCCACGTCGCGGCCGGTCATCAGGGCGACGACGTCGCGTGTGGGGGTGGTGCGGGCGGGCAGTCCGCGGGCGGCGGTGCGGCCGTCCTTCAGCACGGTGACGCGGTCGCCGATGCGGCGGATCTCCTCCAGCCGGTGGGAGATGTAGAGGACGGCCACGCCCTCGGCGGTGAGGGAGGCGACGATCCGGAAGAGGTTGTCGACCTCGTCGGGGCCGAGCGCGGCGGACGGCTCGTCCATGACGATCAGGCGTGCCCGGTGGGACAGGGCGCGGGCCATGGAGACGACCTGCTGCCCGGCGGCCGGCAGGGAGCCGACGGGGGCGTCCGGGTCGATCTCGGCGTGGCCGAGCCGGGCCAGGAGGGCGGCGGTGCGGGCGCGGGCCTCGCGGGCCCGCACGAAGCCGCCGGTGGCGACCTCGTGTCCGAGGAAGACGTTCTCGGCCACCGACAGGTGTTCCACCAGGTCCAGTTCCTGGTAGATGGTGGCGATGCCCAGGCGCACGGCGGCGGTGGGCGACTTCGGCCGGACCGTCTCCCCCAGCCAGGTGATCTCGCCTCCGTCGGGCTGGTGGGCCCCGGCGATCACCTTGATCAGGGTGGACTTCCCGGCGCCGTTCTGGCCCAGCAGGCAGTGCACCTCTCCGGGCGCGATGTCGAGGTCGACGCCGTCGAGGGCGCGGACGCCGGGGAAGGACTTGGTGACGCCGGACAGGACGAGGAGGGGGGCGGGGGCCGGCTGGTCGTGCTCTGGTGCCATGGCGGACTCCTGGAGGCACCCCATGCCGTTCGGGCCATGGGGAGGGTGCGGCCGGTGGGCAGGGCGGAGCAGGGCAGAGCTGTTCAGGGCAGGTCAGGGCTGTTCAGGACTGTTCAGAACAGGTCAGGACTCGGTGCGGGTCGTGGAGGTGGTGCGGCCCGTACCGTGCGTGGTGCGGGGCGCGGACGTGCGTCCGGTGGCGCGGCACGGGGGCGCCGCGGTGGTGCGGCTCGATGCGGTCGTGGTGCGGTCGTGGCGCGGTGCGGATGGTGCCGTGTCCGGCCGTCAGGCCGGGGAGAACAGGTGGTCGCTGATGAGCCGGGCCGCGCCGATGACTCCGGCGACGGGTCCCAGCTCGCCGAGCACGATGGGGAGGTTTCCGGTGGCCAGGGGCAGGGACTGGCGGTAGACCTGGGTGCGGATACTGGCGAGCAGGGTGTGGCCGAGGCCGGTGACACCGCCGCCGATCACCACCAGGCCGGGGTTGAAGAAGCTGACCAGGCCGGCGATGACCTGGCCCATGCGGTTGCCGCCGACGCGGATGAGGTCGAGGGACGCGGTGTCCCCCGCCGACGCGGCGGCCGCCACGTCGGCGGCCGTCAGCCGTCCGGCGGTCTCCAGCCGGGAGGCGAGTTCGGGCGACCGGCCGTCCCGGGCGGCCTCCTCGGCGTCGCGGGCGAGTGCCGCGCCGCCGAAGTACGCCTCCAGGCAGCCGCGGTTGCCGCAGGCGCACTGGCGGCCCTGCGAACCGTGTTCCACCTGGATGTGCCCGATGTCGCCGGCGCTGCCCGTCGCGCCGCGGTAGACCTCGCCCCCCGCGACGATGCCGCAGCCGACGCCGGTGCCGATCTTGACGCAGAGGAAGTCCTGCACGGACCGGGCCACGCCCGCGTGCTGCTCCCCCAGCGCCATGAGGTTCACGTCGTTGTCGACCATGACCGGGCAGCCCAGTTCCTGGCTGAGCGCCTCGCGGACGGGGAAGCCGTCCCAGCCGGGCATGATCGGCGGTGCCACGGGGACGCCCTCGGGGAAGCGGACCGGTCCCGGTACGCCGATGCCGGCGCCGTCGAAGCCCTCGGCCACTCCCGTGGCGCGGAGCTTGGCCGCCATGGAGAGGACCTGTTCGAAGACGGCGACCGGCCCTTCCCGCACGTCCATGGGCTGGTTGAGGTGGCCGAGGATCTCCAGCTCGGCATTGGTGACGGCCACGTCGACCGAGGTGGCGCCGATGTCGATGCCGAGGAAGCGCAGCCCCGGCGCGAGCCGGATGTTGTGGGACCGGCGTCCGCCGCGCGAGGCGGCGAGTCCGTCGGCCACCACGAGGCCGGTCTCCAGCAGGCGGTCTATCTCCACCGCCAGCTTGGAGCGGGAGAGGTCGACCAGGTCGCCCAGCTGGGCGCGGGAGTTGGGGCCCCCGTCGCGCAGCAGGCGGAGGAGCCGGGCCTGGTGCGCGTTCGCGGGTCGAGCCGTCATCCGTCTCACGCCGCCCTCCTCCCCGTCCTCACGCGTGGGAATGCCAGTCTGTTCGGTCCCGGCGAACTCCCGTGGTCCCGCCGGACTTTCACGGGGAACATAGCAGCGGCTGTCGGGGCTGGGAAGAAGTTGCGCAGGGAATGGCGCTCACTTTTTCCGGACTCAGGACAAAGGCGGGTCCCACGGCCCCCGGAACCGGCACGCCTGGCTCCGGGGCGGCTACCGTAGGGCCGTGATCGATGCCGACGACGTCCGCCGTATCGCGCTGTCCCTTCCCGAGACCGTCGAGAAGGAGGCGTGGAGCATGCCCACTTTCCGGGTGGCCGGGAAGATGTACCTCACCGTTCCGGACGACGAGACCTCCATCGCCGTGCGCTGCCCCCGGCACGAGCGGGAGGAGCTGATCGCGGCCGAGCCGGAGAAGTTCTGGGTGCCCCCGCACGAGGCCTCCTCGGCCTGGGTGCGGGTGAGGCTGGCGGCCCTGGAGGACCTGGCCGAGCTGCGCGACATCGTCGTCGACTCCTGGCGGCAGGCCGCGCCCGACCGCCTGGCCGAGGCGTTCCCCGGACTGGTGCCGGGCGCGGGGGCCGGAAGCCCGCGGTGAGCCCCGAGCGCGGGTGCGGCCCGGACACCGCGGTGTCCGGGCCGCACCCGCGCTCGGCCGGCGGGCGTTCCCGCGGGGCGCGTCAGGAGTGCGAGGTCGTCCGCGGGGGGTGCTGCGCGGCTCCGGCGGAACCGGGGGGAACGGCGACCGTCTCCGCCACGGCCGCGCTGTCCGAGGCGGGCGGATCCCCGAGCAGCTTCTCCTCCACGGCGATCCGCTCGGCGTCCGAGGGGTCGGTGCGGAGGGAGTCGATCAGGGCGTCGCGTTCCGCGCTGCCCTCGGGCCGCACCAGCCCGACCACGAGGTACAGCACCAGCGAGGTGAGCACCGGCACGCCGACGTTCACGGTCTGGGAGGCGTCCTCCACGCCCCAGTAGAGGTACGCCCACACCGCGAGCCCGCCCGCCCAGGAGACGAGCGCCGCCAGCGGCCCGTGGCGCCGGAACCAGGGCAGCATGCCGAGCATCAGCGGGATGGAGATCGGGCCCATGGTGGCGGCGACGATGCTCACCACGACCGTCATGATGAAGCCGTCCGGGTCGGCGAAGAGCGCGAAGGCCATGCTGAACAGGACGAAGGCGACCGTGGTGATCCGCGCGAACATCAGCTGGCCGGCCTGTGTCAGGCGCCGTACGCGCGGGACGAGCACCGGGGCGAGGTCGCGGGTGATGACGGCGGTGATGACGTTGGAGTCGGAGGCGACCATGGCCATGGTGTGCGAGAAGAACCCGGCCAGGAGCAGTCCGATGAGACCGGCGGGCAGCAGTTCCTGGGCGAGTCTGATGTAGGACTCCTCGCCGTTCTCGATGCCGGGGACGACCAGGGGGGCGGCGATCATCGGCACGAACAGGATGAACGGCCAGACGATCCACAGGAAGCTGGAGAGCAGCGCGGACTTCCTCGCCCTGGAGCCGGAGGGCGCGGCCATGTAGCGCTGGGCCAGGTTCCACATGCCGCCGTTGTACTCGAAGGTCTTCACCAGCAGGAAGGCCATGATCAGTCCGCTGGTGACGGGGCCGGCGACCGGGTCGCCGTGGCCGTCCGGCAGGTCGTCCCACATCGTCCAGAGCGTGGCCGCGCCGTCGAGGTGCGCGAAGAGCGCGAAGATCATCGCGAATCCGGCGACGCCCTGGATGACGAACTGCCCGAAGTCGGTGAGGACATCGGCCCACAGGCCGCCGAAGGCCATGTAGAACATGGTGCAGATGCCGGTCAGGGTGATGCCCCAGCCCAGTGGGATGCCGGCGAATCCCTTGAGCAGCAGGGCGATGGCGACCCATTTGGAGGCGATGTCGACGACCTTCAGGGCGGCGCCGCTGTAGGCGAGGACCTGCTGGGTGGGGAGGTTGTAGCGGATGGCGAGGTAGGCGAGCGGCGAGTTGACGCCGTGTTTGGCGCGCAGGCGGTTCCACCGCGCGGCGAACAGGAAGGCGCCGATCCCGATGCCGACCCCGATGGTGAGCGGCCACCAGAAGTAGACGGTGACGCCGTGGTCGTACGCGACGGCCGCGAACGTCACGAACATGATCGCGCTGTAGCCGGACATGTGGTGCGAGATTCCGGAGAGCCACCACGGTATGCGGCCACGGGCCGTGAAGAAGTCGGCGACGGTGTGGATGCGTTTCCTCGACCAGAGCCCGATGCCTAACATCACGAGGAAGTAGGCGCCCAGCACGATCCAGTCCAATGTGGCCATGACGGCTCCTCAAGTTCATAGATGTGAACTGGCGTCAACTCTATGAATGCGTGGGCGTCACAGTAGGAGCGCCGTCATGGGGCGTCAATACGTATGAAACGCCGGATGAGCACGGCGGGAAAGATTCCTTGCGCAGAAGGCAGTGTTCAAATTCATGAACGCCATGAACACTGCCTTCCGCCACCGGAATCACCGGGGCCCTAGGCCGGCCGGCACCGCCCGAGGAGCGCGGCGGCCCCGCCTCACACGGCGCTCCCCGCCTTCCGCGCACCGGCCGTCTCCGCCAGCAGCGCGTACCCGCGCTCGACCAGGGCCTCCAGCTCGCCGAGGTGCTCGGCGGCCGGCTCGCTCAGCGGGGGCCGCACCCCGCCCACCTCCAGGCCGCGCGCCCGCACCCCGGCCTTGACGAGCGAGACGGCGTAGCCGCGCCCCTTGTTCCGCAGCTCCACCAGGGGACGGTAGAACCCGTCGAGGAGACGGTGCACCGTCGCGTCGTCGCCGTCGGCGAGGGCCCGGTGGAAGGCCATGGCGATCTCCGGGACGAAGCAGAAGGCCGCGGAGGAGTAGAGCGTGACCCCGATGCCCCGGTAGGCGGGAACGGTGAGTTCGGCGGTGGGGAGTCCGTTGAAGTACAGGAACTCCCCGTCGGGCTCCGCAGTGCGCACGGCGCTGACGATCCGCTGCATCAGGTCGAGGTCCCCCACGCCGTCCTTCAGGCCGACGATCCTGGGATGCCGGGCGAGACGGGCCACGGTCTCCGGGGCGAGGACGGCGTTGTCGCGCTGGTAGACGATGACGTCCAGCCCGGCGGCGTCGGCGAGGGCGGTGTAGTGGGCACACAGTCCCGCCTGGTCGGGCACGACCAGGTAGGGGGGCATGGCGAGCAGCCCGTCGGCACCCGCCTCCCGCGCCGCGCGGGCGTACTGGACGGCGAGGGCGGTGCCGTAGCCGGCGCCCGCGATCACCGGCACCCGCCCGGCGGCCTCCGCCACCGCGGCGGAGACGCAGACGCGGAACTCCTCGAGCGTCAGGGCGTGGAACTCACCGGTGCCGCAGCACGCGAAGACCGCGGCGGCGCCGGCGTCGATACCGCGCCGCACATGGGCGCGGAACACCTCGGTGTCGAGGGCTCCGTCCGGCCCGTACGCGGTGACGGGGAAGAAGAGCAGGCCATCGAGGCGCTGGGCGAGGGGGGCTGAGGTCACGGCACTCCCTGGGCGTGAGGCACGGCAGATGACGTGCATATTGATGACCACTGTTTACATTTATGAACATGGCCACGGTAGGCGCAGTACCCCGGGGCGGTCAAGGCACCGTTCGCCCAACTCCCTCTTCAACAGCCACGACAGAAGAGCGGAAGGCCCTCGCCCCTACACTTGACGGTAGCCCGAGTACTCCTTAGCGTGCTCAAGGATGTGAATATCGTCCACGCATGCGGAACTCTGGGTGTGTGCCGACCGTGTGCGTCACCCCTCTTCCGCACCGAGGAGAACGTCCCATGCCCTCTCCCCGCACCGTCCTGCTCACCGGCGCCGCGGGCGGCCTCGGCACCCTGATGCGGGAGCTGCTGCCCTCCTACGGCTACACCCTCAGACTCCTCGACGTCGCCCCCGTCGAACCCCTGCCCGGCAGGGACGGGCAGGAGCCCGCCGAGGAGACGATCATCGCCGACCTGGCGGACCGCTCGGCGCTGCGCGAAGCCGTCCGGGGCGTGGACGCCGTCGTCCACCTGGCCGGCATATCCCTCGAAGCCTCCTTCGAGAAGATCCTGCGGGCCAACATCGAGGGCACCTACAACCTCTACGAGGCCGTCCGCGAGGAGGGCGTCCGGCGCGTCGTCTTCGCCTCCAGCAACCACGCCATCGGCTACACCCCCCGCCCCCGCGACGGGGACCCGCTGATCCCCGTCGACACCCCGCACCGCCCCGACACCTTCTACGGCCTGTCCAAGTCCTTCGGCGAGGACCTGGCCCAGCTCTACTGGGACCGGCACGGCATCGAGACCGTCTCCGTCCGCATCGGCTCCTGCTTCCCCGAGCCGACGACGGTGCGGATGCTCTCGGTCTGGATGAGCCCGGCCGACGGCGCGCGCCTCTTCCACGCCGCGCTGACCGCCGAGGGCGTCGGCCACACCGTCGTCTACGGCTCCTCCGCCAACACCCGGCTGTGGTGGGACCTCTCCTCGGCACGGGCGCTGGGCTACGAGCCGCAGGACGACTCCGAGCCGTACGCGGAGAAGCTCATCGCCGAGCAGGGCGAACTCGACCCGGACAACCCCGACCACGCCTGCGTGGGAGGGCACTTCACCACCAACCCGCCGATCTGGCCGCACTGAGACGCGCGGGGCCGGTGTCGGGGCCGGCCCCGCGGACACCGCGGCGCGGCCGGCCGGACGGGGCGCACCGCGCTCCCCGTCCGGCCGCGCGTCAGGAGACCGCCGCGGGACCCGCCGCCAGAGCCGTGGGGCACACCACGGGTGTGCCGTGGACGGGGTCGGTGAGGATGGTGCTCTCCACCCCGTACAGCGTGCGCACCAGGCCGGGGGTCATGATCTCCGCGGGGGCGCCCTGCGCCACGATCCGTCCGTCCAGCAGCGCCAGCATGTGGTCGGCGTACCGGCAGGCCGTGGTCAGATCGTGCAGGACGAGCACCACCGTGCGCCCCCGGGCCGCGAGGCCGCGGATCATCTCCAGGACCTCCAGCTGGTGGCCGATGTCGAGGGCGGAGGTCGGTTCGTCCAGCATCAGGATCTCGGTGTCCTGCGCCACCGCCATCGCGATCCAGGCGCGCTGCCGCTGGCCGCCGGAGAGCGTCTCCAGCCGCCGGTCCGCCAGCTCCCTCAGATCGGCCGCGTCCAGGGCCGCCTCCACCGCCTCGGCGTCGGCCTTCGACCACTGGCGCAGCAGCCCCTGGTGGGGCTGGCGGCCGTAGCGCACCAGGTCACGCACCGTGAGGCCGTCCGGCGCGGTGGCCGACTGCGGCAGCAGGCCGACCGTGCGGGCCACCTCCCGCGTGGAGACCGAGGCGAGTTCCCGGCCGTCCAGCAGCACCGCGCCCCCGCGCGGTACGAGGAGCCGTGCGAGTCCGCTGAGCAGCGTCGACTTGCCGCAGCCGTTGGGGCCGACGATCGCGGTGACCCGGTGCGGCGGCAGCTCGACGTCCAGCTCCCGCACGATCGGGGTGCGTCCGTGGGCGAGGGTGAGCGATCTGGTCTCCAGCCGGCGGGCCCCGGACGCGGGATCCACGGGGTTCACGGACTTCACGGCGTTCACGGGGTTCACGGGGTTCTCCTCGTGCCGGTGGTGAGCAGCAGCCACAGCAGGTACGGGCCTCCGACGACGGCGGTGACCAGCCCCACGGGGATCTCCAGGGGCGCCATCGCGGTCCTGCCGACCAGGTCGGCCAGCAGTGTGAAGACGGCTCCGGCGAGCGCGGACGTCACCACGGGGACGGGCCCCGGCCCGGTCAGGCGGCGGGCGGCCTCGGGCGCGGCCAGGGCGATCATGCCCAGGGGACCGGCGACGGCCACGGCCAGTCCGGCGCAGACGACGGAGGTGAGCAGCACCGCCACGCGCAGGGGCCGCACCCGTACGCCCAGGCCGGTGGCGACGGCGTCGGAGAAGCGGAGCACGTTCAGCCGCCGTCCCAGGACCACCGCGAGCGGCAGACAGACGAGCAGCCCCGCCTCCAGTGCCGTGACCGCCGTCTCCGAGCGGCTGTTGAGGGTGCCGACGGTCCAGGCGAACGCGGCGTTCGCCGCGTCCACCTCGGCCCGGGACAGGATCAGGTTCGTCACGGCGCCGAAGACCGCGCCGACCCCCAGCCCCACGACGAGGAACCGGTAGCCGCGCTGCCCGGCCCCTCCGCTGAGGGCGAGGGTGAGGGCGGCGGCCGTGGCAGCGCCGGCCAGGGCCGTCGCCGAGGGCAGCAGGCTGGTGGGGACGGCGACGATGCCGGCGACGGCGAACGCGGTCGCGCCGTTGTTCAGCCCCACGGTGTCCGGGGTGGCCAGCCGGTTCCCGGAGAGGGTCTGCATCAGGCAGCCGGCCGCCCCCAGCGCCGCGCCGACCGCGATGCCGGCCTCGACCCGGGGCATGCGCAGCTCCTTCACGACCAGCAGGTCGCGCGGGCTGCCGGTGCCCGGCACCGCCGCGCGCAGGGCGTCCACCGGGGCCACCGCGATGTCGCCGACGGACAGTCCCACGGCGCCCACCGCGGCCAGGAGCAGCGCGAGCCCGGCGGCGGCGAGCAGCGGTCTGAGGGGCACCAGGACGGAGAGGCCGCCCGCGGCCAGCCGGAACGTGCCGGGCGGCGCGGCGGGCACGGACGGGACGACCGGCTCGCGGGGCGGGCGCGGGCGCGGGACGGACGCCCCGGCGGGCGTCGCTGCGGGGGTCTTCGGCGGCGTCTTCACAGCGCGGGCAACCTCGACGAGCGGACGACGGCGACCAGGACCGGTGCGCCGAACAGTGCGGTCATCACGCCCAGCGGCATCTCGTACGGGCGGACGACCAGCCGTGAGACGACGTCGGCGAGCAGGACCACGGCCGGCCCCAGCAGCACCGACACGGCCAGCAGCCGCTTCAGGTCCGGGCCGACCAGCGCCCGGGCGGCGAAGGGCACCACCAGGCCGACGAAGGCGATCGGCCCGGCGACCGCCGTGGCCCCGCCGACCAGCAGGGCGACGGCCGTGACGGCCGCCGCCCTCACCCGGCGCGGGCGGTGGCCGAGGCCGGTGGCCACGTCGTCCCCGAGGCTGAGCGCGGACAGGGCGGGGCTCGCCGCGACCGCCACGACCAGGCCGGTCAGCAGGACGGGGAGCACGGCGAGGAGGTCGTCGGTGCCGCGTCCGACGACCGAGCCCACGGTCCAGAACCGTATTTCGTCGGCGGCGCGCTGGTTGACCAGGAGGAGCACGGAGGAGGCCGCGCCCATCAGTCCGCTGAACGCCGCGCCGGCCAGCACCAGCCGGACCGGGTCGTCGCCCGCGCCCCGCAGCCGGGCGGCGCCCAGGGCGAGCAGGCAGCCGGCCGCGGCCCCCAGCACCGCGACGTACGGGCCCACCGTGGTGGCGCTCGCCCCGAGCACGATCGCGAGGACGACGGCGAAGGACGCTCCGGCGCTCACCCCGAGCAGCCCGGGTTCGGCCAGCGGGTTGCGGGCGGTGGCCTGGAGGACGGCTCCGGCGACACCGAGCGCGGCGCCGACCGCGACCGCCACGGCGGTGCGCGGCAGCCGCAGCTCCAGCACGGTGAAGCGGGCGTCCGCGTCGCCGTCGCCCAGGAGCGCGGCGGCGGCCCGGGCGGGCCCGACGTCGCCGGCGCCGACGAGCAGGCCGGCCGCGACGGCGGCCAGCAGCACACCGGTCGCCGGCAGCAGGCCGCGCAGCAGAATCTTACGGAGCGTCACACGACACCTTCTTGATGGGCAATACATCGGTTAGGTTAGCCTACGCTCATCTACCGGCACCATCCCCGTACAGGAGACGCACCATGTCCCGCTTCCCCCTGCCCAGAATCGGTCGTCTCCTCCAGGCCGCGCTCGCTTCCTCCCTGGTCATTGGCCTGAGCGCATGTGGAGGTTCTGATTCCGGCAGCGGGGGCGAGAGCGGCGACGGCAAGGGGACGCAGGCCGAACGCTCCGTGGAGACCGCCTACGGCACGGTGAAGGTCCCCTCCGACCCGAAGCGCGTCGTCGCTCTCGGTGACACCTCCCTGGACACCGCGCTGTACCTGGGCGTCGAACCGGTCGGCACGAGCAGCGCCCGCGGCGCGGACACCGTCCCCGGCTACCTGGGCGACAAGGCGAACTCCGTGCCGCTGGTCGCCACGGTGCAGGAGCCGAACATCGAGGCGATCCTCAAGGCCGAGCCCGACCTGATCCTCGCCTCGCCGAGGATCGAGAAGTCCCAGTACGAGGCCCTCAGGGCCGTGGCGCCCACCGTCGTCCCGAAGAACGAGAACTGGAAGCAGCCGGCGGAGACCTACGCCGAGGCCCTGGGCGAGAAGGCCGCCTTCGACAAGAAGCTCGGCGCCCTGCTGGACCGCGCGGCCGACGCCGCGGGCGGGAACGACCCGGGGTCGGCCGTGGTGGTCCGCTGGATGCCCGCCGGCCCCATCGTGATGAACGCCGCCAACATGCCCAGCGGCCTGCTGAAGGAGGCGGGGGCCACGCTCATGCCGATCGCGGAGGACCTGAAGGCGCCCCACTCGGACCCGCTGTCCCTGGAGAACCTCGACGAGATCGACGCCGACCGCGTCTTCGTCGCCACCCTCAACGCCGAGGGTGAGAAGGCCCTCGAGGCCGCCGGGAAGCAGAAGTCCTTCACCCGTCTGAAGGCGGTGCGGGACGACCGGGTCAGCGGGGTCGACGGCCAGGTGTGGAGCAGCAGCTCGGGCCCGTACGCGATGGAGAAGGTCGTCGAGGACATCGAGGCCGCGTACGCCGGGTGAGCCCGGCCCCGCCCCCGTCCGCCGTGCCCGGCACCCGGCCATGGGGTGCCGGGCACGGCTCGGACGGGCCGCCGCCGGTCTCAGTGGCCGCGGTCGATCCACTCCCGCAGGTGCGGGGCCTCCGCTCCGACGGTGGTGGACTCCCCGTGCCCGGTGCGCACCACCGTCTCGGGGGGCAGCGTCAGCAGCCGGTCGCGGATGGAGGCGATGATGGTCGGGAAGTCGGAGAACGACCGCCCGGTCGCGCCCGGTCCGCCCGCGAACAGCGTGTCCCCGGTGAACACCGTGCCCAGGTCGGGCGCGTACAGGCACACCGCGCCCGGCGCGTGACCCGGGGTGTGCAGCACCCTCAGCCCGGTGCCGGCCACCGTCAGCGTCTGCCCGTCGGCCAGCTCGCCGTCCGGGGCCCGGCCCGGATGGGTCAGCTCCCACAGCGGCCGGTCGTCGGGGTGGAGCAGGATCGGGGCGCCGGTGGCCTCGGCCAGCGCCGGTGCGGCGTTGACGTGGTCGTTGTGGGCGTGGGTGCACACGATCGCGGTCAGCCGCCGGCCGGCCAGCGCGGCGGTGACGGCGTCCGGGTCGTGGGCGGCGTCGATGACGATCGCCTCGGTGTCGTCGCCGACGATCCAGACGTTGTTGTCCACCTCCCAGGCGCCGCCGTCCAGGGTGAAGACGCCCGAGGTGGTCAGGTGGTCGATCCGGGCGGCCATCAGAAGACCACCACCGAACGCAGCACGTCGCCGGCCTTCATGCGGTCGAACGCCTCCTCCACCTGGTCCAGGGCGATGGTCTCGGTGACGAAGGCGTCCAGGTCCAGCCGGCCCTGCAGGTACAGGTCGATCAGCATCGGGAAGTCCCGGCTGGGCAGGCAGTCGCCGTACCAGGACGACTTCAGCGCCCCGCCCCGGCCGAACACGTCCAGCAGGGGCAGCTCCAGCTTCATCTCCGGGGTGGGCACCCCCACCAGCACCACCGTCCCCGCCAGGTCCCGGGCGTAGAACGCCTGCCGGTAGGTCTCCGGCACCCCGGCCGCGTCGATCACCACATCCGCGCCGAACCCGCCGGTCAGCTCCCGCACCGCCTCCACCGCGTCGTTCTCACGGGAGTTCACCGTGTGGGTGGCGCCCAGCGACCGGGCGACCTCCAGCTTCCGGTCGTCGATGTCCACGGCGATGATCCGCGCGGCGCCGGCCAGGTTCGCGCCCATCACCGCCGCGCCGCCCACCCCGCCGCAGCCGATCACCGCCACGCTGTCGCCGCGCTGCACGCCCCCGGTGTTCAGCGCGGCCCCGAGCCCGGCCATCACCCCGCAGCCCAGCAGTCCGGCCACCGCCGGCGACGCGGCCGGATCGACCTTGGTGCACTGTCCGGCATGGACCAGGGTCTTCTCCGCGAACGCCCCGATGCCCAGCGCCGCGGTCAGCTCGGCGCCTCCCCCGGACTCCGTCCGGGAGGGGCCCTCGTCCAGCGTCATCCTCTGCGCGGCGTTGTGGGTGTCGAAGCAGTACCACAGCTTCCCCCGCCGGCAGGCCCGGCACCGCCCGCACACCGCCCGCCAGTTGAGGATCACGAAGTCGCCCGGCGCCACCTCCTCCACGCCCGCGCCGACCGCCTCCACCACCCCGGCGGCCTCGTGGCCGAGCAGGAACGGGAAGTCGTCGGAGATCCCGCCCTGCCGGTAGTGGTAGTCGGTGTGGCACACCCCGCACGCCTGGATCCTCACCACCGCCTCCCCCGGCCCCGGATCCGGCACCACGATCGTCTCCACCGACACCGGCAGGCCCTTGCCCCGGGCCACCACCGCCCGCACCTTCTGCGACATCTCCACGACCTCTCTCGCGTTCACTCGGACGGCCGGCCCCGGGACCGCCGTCTCGCGGCCCCGGGATACGGCCTCGTCCGAGACCTACCCGCAACGGGAGGGACCTCCAAGCACATGCGGCGCCGTCGGGGCCGTGTCGGGGCGGCCGGGCGGGTGCCCGTCAGGAACCGAAGCCGAAGCTCTGCGTGGTGTAGGCGCACTCCGTGTAGATGTAGCCGTGGTCGAGTTCGACGGTGTCGGTGGCGGGGGACGCGCCGGAGCCCCCCATCGGCTTGTGCAGGAAGTACGTGGTGCCCGCGGGCAGGTGGACGGTCCGCTGCGGATAGTTCTTGCCGCTGTCCTTGCACGCCTGCGACCCCGCCGTCAGGGCGCTGGGGTACGTCGAGCAGTCGTCGCACGCCGGGAGGGTGAAGCTGCCGGTGACGGGGCCCGTGTAGAGGATCCTGATCTTCTCGGGGCTGTCGTTCTTGACCGTGACGGCGATGCTGCCCCCGGAGGCCGTCGTCGGCAGGCGCCTGCCCGCTTCGGGGATCTCCTGCGCGATCTCCGCGGCTATGACGATCTTCTGGGCGCGCGCCCGGTTCCTGTCGCGCTTGTGCGTGTCGACGAAGTCGTTCAGGGTCTCGATCGCCTCGTCGAAGCGGCCGTCCCGGTACCGGTCCACGCCGCAGGCGTAGGCGCCCGACCGCGCGCTCCTGTCGGCCCTGCCGGCGTTCTCGTCCAGGGCGTCGGCCAGGCCCGCCTCCTCCCCGGGCAGGCCGGCTACGCCGGTGCCGATGGCGCGCAGCCGTTCGACGGCCGAGCAGGGGTCGTCGCCCTTCAGCCCCTCGGCGGCCTCGTCGATCGTGGCGGCGACGGCCGAGTCGACCTTCTGCGCCTGCGGGGATCCGGGGAAGTCGGCGAGGAGGTCCCCGAACTTCTCCCAGGCGCCGTCGTCGCCGTCGCCGAGTTCCTCCGCTCCGCACTCGTAGAGGGAGGTGGCGAGTCTCTCGTCGGGCCAGTCGGCCAGGGAGCCGAGTGCCTTCCCGCCCATGGTGCCGGGCACGGTGCGCAGGTGCTCCAGCGGTGCGATGGCGTCGCAGTACCGCTTCCGTCCGTACGGGGCGCCGACCGTCTCGTAGTACGTCTCCAGCCGGTCGGGGACGCGGCCGGCCGCTCTGGAGCCCGGGTGGCCGGCGCTGAGGTCGCGGTAGACGGCCAGCGCCTCGCGGTAGTCGGGTTCGGCCGCGGCGAACGGTTTGCTCCCGGCGGTCCGGACGAGGCGGTCGGCCCGGTCGAGGCGGTCCAGGAGCATCCGCTCCACGGCCTCGTCCCGCGCCCCGGTGTACGCCGCGGCGCCTCCGGCCGGTACGGCGAGGAGCACCAGGCCGAGCAGGACGGCGACGGGCGGGCGCGGCGGCCAGGACAGCGGTGTGCGCAGTCCGCGGACCGCGCCGTGGACGGCCGCGGCCCCCAGGAGCGCGAGGTATCCGGCGAGGAGGCCGCCGGGGACGCCGTCCGGATCGGCGGGCAGGGCGGCCAGCAGCAGGACGCCGGTCGCGGTCCAGCAGACGGCCGCCGCGGCCCAGCGGCGTATCAGCGCGTAGCCGAGCCCGAGACCGCCGAGGTTGAGCAGTGCCACCGCGACGGCCCGCAGCGGGTCCGCCGGCGCGGGAGGCGGGGAGGGCGGCAGGGGCGGCGGCGGTGGCACCGCGAAGCCCGTGTTGCCGGAACCCGGGTCTCCGAAGCCCGTGCCGCCGTTCTGAGGTCCCCAGGACATCACGACTCCCCCCGTCGCCGATCACGTGTGACCACGCCGTTCCAGAGTGTAACGGCGGGCGCCCACAGTCCGACAGCCGGAAGGGGAGGGCCGGGGTTCCCGGCCCCGTGCCGTCCCCGGGTCCCGTCCCCTCCCCCGCTTCCCCCGCTGTGCGCGGGCGGGTCAGATCCCGTAGACGCGGGCCGCGGTCCCCCCGAAGACCTCGGCCCGCTCGGCGGGGGCGAGGTGCGCGGTGAGGGCGCGGGCGGTGTCGACGACCCGCCCGTAGGAGGCGGCGAGGAGGCAGACCGGCCAGTCCGAGCCGAACATCAGCCGCCGGGGGCCGAACGCCTCCAGGGCGGTGTCGGCGAACGGGCGCAGGTCCGCCACCGTCCAGGCGTCCCGGCGGGCCTCGGTGACCAGTCCGGAGAGCTTGCAGACCGTGTTCGGCAGCCCGGCCAGCCGCCGGAGGTCCCCGGCCCACGGTTCGGACCGGCCGTCGGCCACCGGCGGTTTGCCCAGGTGGTCCAGGACGAACACGAGGTCGGGGTGGGCCGCGGCGGCCTCCACGGCGGCGGGGAGCTGGTGCGGCAGGACCACCAGTTCGTGGACGAGGCCGGCCTCGGACAGCGCCCGCATGCCGCGGGCCACGTCCGGACGCAGCAGCCAGCGGGGGTCGGGCTCGCCCTGCACCTGGTGGCGGATGCCCACCAGGCGGTCGCCGCCCGGCCGTTCGCGGAGTCCGGCGAGGGCGTCGGCGACGCCGGGGGAGGTCAGGTCGGTCCAGCCGACCACGCCGGCGACCGGGTTGTCGGCGTCGGCCAGGGCGAGCAGCTCCGGGGTCTCCTCGGGAACGGTGACGGTCTGCACCACCACGGTGGCGTCCACGCCCGCCGCGGCCGCCTCGGGGACGAGGTCCGCCAGGAGGAAGTTCCGCCGCAGCGGGGCGAGTCCGTCCGCGGCCAGCCACTCCTGGTCCCGTGTCCGCAGGTCCCAGACGTGGTGGTGGGCGTCGACGGTCCGCGTTCCGTCCGCGCCGGCCGCGGCCGCTTCCTTCCCGGCCGTCTTCCCGGCCGTCTTCCCGGCCGTCACCGGGCCGCCGGGCGCGGGCGCAGCCCGGCCATGCCGCCGTCGACGGCCAGGGCGGTGCCGGTGACCGAGGCCGAGGCGGGTCCGGCCAGGTAGACGACGGCCGCCGCGACCTCCTCGGCCGTCACCAGGCGGCCCATGGGCTGGCGGGCCTCCAGGACGGCCCGCTCGGCGCCGGGGTCCCCGGCCGCGTCGAGCAGCCGGGCCACCCAGGGGGTGTCGACCGTGCCGGGGTTGACGCAGTTGACGCGGATGCCCTCGTGGACGTGGTCGGCCGCCATGGCGAGGGTGAGGGAGGCGACCGCTCCCTTGCTCGCGGAGTACAGGGCTCTGCGCGGCAGTCCGGCGGTGGCGGCGATCGAGCAGATGTTGACGACCGAGGCGTGTGCGGAGCGCCGCAGGTGGGGCAGGGCCGCGCGGGTGGTGCGGACGATGCCCAGCACGTTGACGTCCAGCACCCGGTGCCACTGCTCGTCCGGGTTGTCCTCCACCGTTCCCACGGCGCCGATCCCGGCGCTGTTGACCACGATGTCGATGCCGCCGAGGCGCGCGGCCGCCTCCTCGACGGCGGCGCGGACCGAGGCGTCGTCGGCGACGTCCGCGGTCAGGCCCGTCCACGGCTCCTCCCCGCAGTCGGGGGCGAGGTCGAGGACGGCCGCGTGCGCGCCGCCGGAGGCGAGCGCGCGGGTCACCGCCCGGCCGATCCCGGAGCCGCCTCCGGTGACGAGGGCCCGCAGTCCCCGCAGTCCGTCCGTGCCGGTGGTGCCCGCGCCGTCGGTGGTGCCGGTCATGCCGGGGCCTCCTCGTCCGCCGCCCTCCGGGCGGCCCAGTACTCGCCGTGGGGGAAGGTGTGGCGCGCGATGGACTCCCGTCTCATCGCGGCGGAGAAGCCCGGTGCCGTCGGGGCGGCGTAGTGGCCCCGGCGGATCACCACCGGGTCGAGGAAGTGCTCGTGGAGATGGTCGACGTACTCGATGGCCCGGTCCTCGGTGGTGCCGCTGAGCGCCACGTAGTCGAACATCGCCAGGTGCTGGACGAGTTCGCACAGGCCCACCCCGCCGGCGTGCGGGCAGACGGGGACGCCGAACCTCGCGGCCAGCAGCAGGATCGCCAGGTTCTCGTTGACGCCGCCGACCCGGGTGGCGTCGATCTGGAGGACGTCGATCGCGCCGGCCCGCAGCAGCTGCTTGACCACGACGCGGTTGTGGGCGTGTTCGCCGGTGGCGACCCTCACGGGTGCCACGGCGGCGCGGATCGCGGCGTGGCCGAGCACGTCGTCGGGCGAGGTGGGTTCCTCGATCCAGTACGGGTCGAACTCGGCGAGCACCCTCGTCCGGGCGACCGCCTCCGCCACGTCCCACCGCTGGTTGGCGTCGACGGCCAGGCGGACGCCGTCGCCGATCGCGGCGCGGGCGGTGCGGCACCGGCGGACGTCGTCCGCCGGGTCGGCTCCCACCTTCAGCTTGATCTGCGTGAAGCCCTCGGCGACCGCCTCCCGGGCCAGCCGGGCGAGCTTCTCGTCGGAGTAGCCCAGCCAGCCGGGCGAGGTGGTGTAGGCGGGGTAGCCCCGTTCCAGCAGCGCGGCCTCACGCCGCTCCCTGTCCCGTCTGCCCCTCCGGAGCAGGGCCAGGGCCTCGTCGGGAGTGAGGGCGTCGGTGAGGTACCGGAAGTCGACCTGGGAGACCAGCCACTCGGGGGAGGCGTCGGCGAGCAGTTTCCACAGGGGTTTGCGGGCGCGTTTGGCGGCGAGGTCCCACACGGCGTTGAGCACCGCGCCGACCGCCATGTGCATCACGCCCTTCTCCGGTCCCAGCCAGCGCAGCTGGCTGTCGTCGGCCAGCGTGCGGGCGAGTTTTCCCGGGTCGGCGCACAGGTCGTCGACGGGCAGGCCGAGGACGTGGTGCCGCAGGGCCTCGATCGCGGCCACCTGGACGTCGTTGCCGCGGCCGATGGTGAAGACGAATCCGTGTCCCTCGGCGGCGCCTCCGGCGCCTTCCGGGGCGTCCCCGTCCGCGTCGGTGCGCAGGATCAGGTAGGCGGCCGAGTAGTCGGGGTCGGGGTTCATGGCGTCGGAGCCGTCCAGTTGCCCGGAGGTGGGGAACCGGACGTCGTGGGTCTCGAACCCGGTGATCCGGGGGGACGCGGCGGGCACGGGGGCCCTCAGGCCTGGACGAAGGTCTGGCGCTGGCGGCCCAGACCGTCGATCTCGGCCTCGACCACGTCGCCCGCCCGCAGGTAGGGGGCGTCCGGCAGGCCGAGGGCCACTCCGGCAGGGGTTCCGGTGTTCACCAGGTCACCGGGTTCGAGGACCATGTGCCGGCTCAGGTACCAGATCAGGTGCGCCACGTCGAAGACCATGTCGGAGGTGTGGCCCGCCTGGCGCTCGCGGCCGTTCACCGACAGGCGCAGTCCGAGCTTCTGCGGGTCGCCGGCCTCGTCGGGGGTGACCAGCCACGGCCCGAGCGGGTTGAAGGTCTCGCACGACTTGCCCAGGTCCCACTGGGGGGACCGGTCGAGCTGGAACTCGCGCTCGGAGACGTCGTGGCTGACCGCGTAGCCGGCGATCAGCGCGTGCGCCTCGTCGGGCGAGTCGAGGTAGCGTGCGCGGGATCCGATGACGACGCCGAGTTCGACCTCCCAGTCGGTGCGGGCCGAGCCGCGCGGGATGAGCACCTCGTCGTACGGGCCGACGACGGTGCCCGGGTCCTTCAGGAAGACCACCGGGCGTTCGGGGATCGCGGCGCCGGTCTCGGCGGCGTGGTCGCGGTAGTTGAGGCCGATGCACACGATCTTCCCCGGGCGGGCGACCGGCGCCCCGGTGCGCGTGCCCGCCGGGACGTCGAGTTCGGGGAGGCGGCCCTCCTCCAGGGCGGCGCGGAGGCGTCCGACGCCGCCGGAGGCGAAGAACGCGCCGTCGAAGTCGCGGGTCACGCCGGAGGCGTCCAGCGGCCGGCCGTCGTCGGCCAGGACGGCCGGGCGCTCCGCGCCCTGGGGGCCGAGGCGGGTGAGTCTCACGGATTCTCCTTCGCTCTGCCGGCACGGTGGCGCGGCGGCACGGCGTCGCGTGCGGTGCCGGGGCGGGCCGTCCACAGTGAAGCCATAGTCCTCGGATGTGTATGCCGAATTCAAGACGCAGGAGCGAACCACCGCGTGTTTTCAAGCAAAAAGGTCCGATGTCTGTCGCCGGTGGTTCAGTCCGGCAGTCCCCCGCCTGCCTCCAGCCACCGCTCGACCGCGGCGACGTGCACCGCGGCCGCCGCCTCGGCAAGGTGCGGGTCACGGGCCTCCAGCGCCCGGAGGATGGACTCGTGCTCGCGGTGCGCGGCCTCCAGGGCCGCGGCGGCGTCCCGGCCGCGCACCACCCGGACGTGGTGGGTCCGGGTGGAGAGGGCCCGCAGCAGTACGGAGAGGACCGGGTTCCCGACCGTCTCCACGATCATGTGGTGGAACTCGCTGTCCAGGGAGACGAACTCCTCGGCCGACTCCGCCCGCGCGCACCGCTCCAGGACCTCCCGCAGTTCGCGCAGCCGCTCGTCCCCGATCAGCGCGGCCGCCATCGCGGTCGCCCGCGGCTCCAGCATCCGCCGCACCTGGAGGAGGTGCCGGGCCGCCTCCCCCCGGGAGACGTCGGAGGCGAAGGAGAGCGTCTCCAGCAGCAGCTGGGGCTCCAGGCTGGAGACGTAGGTCCCGTCGCCGTGCCTGACCACCAGGATCCTCATCGCGGTCATGGCCCTGACCGCCTCGCGCAGCGAGTTGCGCGACAGTCCGAGCTGTTCGGCGAGCACCTCCTCCTTCGGCAGGCGGGCGCCCGGCGACAGCCTGCCGGTGACGATCATCTCCTTGATCTTCTCGATCGCCCTGTCCGTCACGGACATTCCGCAACCTCCGTCGTCCGGGTCCCGGCCCGCGTCCGTCGCGGGTCCTCGGCGCCTGCGGCGATCGTCGCAGAACCCCGGCTCAGAGCAGCAGCAACTGCAGTCCGCCGGCGGTCGTCGCCGCGATCACCAGCCGGTCGAAGAGCTTCTGGTCGATCCGGGCGGCGGTCGCCCGCCCGACGAACGCTCCGGCCACCACGAGGACGACCAGCATCGCGTCCAGCCGCAGCGACTCGGCGCCGATCAGGCCGAGACCGACCATGAACGGCACCTTGAAGGCGTTGACGGCCAGGAAGAACCAGGCGGAGGTGCCCAGGAAGCCGAGCTTCCGGAACCCGGCGGAGAGGAGGTAGAGCGACATCACCGGCCCGCCCGCGTTGGCGACCATGGTCGTGAAGCCGCCCAGCACGCCGTACGACCGCACCGCGTACCGCCCGGCCCGTCGCTCCGGCTCCGGGGACGGGGGCCGGCCGCGCCCGGTGTCCGCTCCCCCCGCGTCCCCGCCGGCGGCCGCGCGGCGCCGCCAGAGCGTCACGGCGACCATCAGGATCAGGATCGCGCCGATCGACCGCCGGATCAGCGCGTCGTCGGCCCATGCCACGAACACGGTGCCGGCGACGACTCCGACGACCACCGCGGGGAACATCCGCAGCAGTGTCGGCCAGTGCGCGTGCCGCCGGTAGGTGATCACCGCGATCACGTCCCCCACCAGCAGCAGGGGCAGCAGGACGCCGGTGGACTCCCGCGCAGGGAGCACCGCCGCGAAGACCGCGAGGCTGACGGTGTTGGCTCCGTTGACCGCCGTCTTGGAGAAGCCGACGAGCGCCGCGGCCGCCGCCAGCGCCGTGAAGCCCCAGATGCCGATGTCCATGTCGGGAGTCGATGCTATGCCCTGGCCTGCCGCCGGCGCGGCGGGGTCCGTGCGGGGACGCGGCAGCGTCCCGGCGGGGGCGGTCAGGGGGCGGTCAGGGGGCCAGGACGTCCAGCTCGTGGAGGGCGCCCACCGTGATCTCGCGGGTCAGCCGCTCGGCGCGGGCGGCGTCGCCCTCCCGTACCGCTTCCGCGACCTGCACGTGGAGGGTGACGGCGGCCGGGTCGGGGTCCTCGAACATCACCTGGTGGTGGGTGCGGCCGGCCAGCACCTCCGCGACGAGGTCGCCGAGGTGGGCGAACATCTCGTTTCCCGAGGCGTTCAGGACGATCCGGTGGAAGGCGATGTCGTGCACCAGGTACCCCTCCAGCTGCCGGCCGCGCGAGGTGGCGACCATGCCGAGGGCGCACTCGGTGAGTTCCGCGCACTGCTCGGGCGTGGCGTTGCGCGCCGCCAGCCCCGCCGCCACGGGTTCGACCGCCGAGCGCAGCACGGTCAGGGACCGCAGCTGACGGGGGCGGTCGGCACCGGCCAGGCGCCACCTGATGACCTGCGGGTCGTAGACGTTCCACTCCTCGGTGGGGCGCACGGTGACGCCCACGCGCCGGCGGGACTCCACCAGACGCATCGACTCCAGGACGCGGACCGCCTCGCGCATCACCGGACGCGACACCCCGAACCTCTCGGCCAGCTCGTCGGTGCGCAGCACACTGCCGGGCGGACACTCGCCGGCCGTGATGGCGAGCCCGAGGACGTCCAGTACGCGTGCGTGCTGTCCCGGGGCCCGAATCGTCATGGCCCTCAGCCTACGCAGCACCCACTCGAACAAAAAGTCAGATTACTTCATCACAGCCTCTTGATTTCATATGACCTTTAGGTTTCAGTGACCTGGCATACAGATGTCGACGGAGACAGCGAGGCACCGATGAGCCCTTCCCCTGTCGTCGTGGTCATGGGCGTGGCGGGTACCGGCAAGACCACGATCGGCCCCCTGCTCGCGGACCGGCTCGGCGTTCCCTACGCCGAGGGCGACGACTTCCACCCCGCGGCCAACATCGCGAAGATGACGGCAGGGCAGCCCCTGACCGACGAGGACCGCCTGCCCTGGCTGGACGACATCGGCGCCTGGGCCCGCGGCCGGGAGGGACTCGGCGGGGTCGTGAGCTGCTCCGCACTGAAGCGGAGCTACCGCGACCGTCTGCGGGCCGCCGCGCCGGGCGTGGTGTTCGTCCACCTCGCCGGCGACCGCCGGCTCATCGAGGACCGCATGTCGCACCGCGAGGGCCACTTCATGCCCACGGCCCTGCTGGACTCGCAGTTCGCCACGCTCCAGCCGCTGGAGCCGGACGAACCCGGCTTCGCCGTCGACGTCTCCGGCAGCCCCGAGGAGATCGCCGAACGGGCTGCCGCCGCCCTCCGCGACCACCGGCGGCGGCAGCCGGCCCCGTAGCGGCGGCCCCCTCCCGGGCAGACGCGTCCGCCCCGGCCTCCGCGCCTGCCGCACCCCCTCACCCCGACCCACTGCAAGGAACAGACCGTGACCAGACTCAGCGTCGAGATGCTGGCAGCGGACGCCGTCGAGCCGATCACCTCCGCGGGCCACGCCCGGCTCGGGATCGCCGTCCTCGCGGGCATCGCCGTCATCGTCCTGCTCATCACCAAGTTCAAACTCCACGCGTTTCTGGCGCTGACCATCGGCTCCCTGACGCTCGGCGCCCTCGCCGGCGCCCCGCTGGACAAGGCGATCGCCAGCTTCAGCAGCGGCCTCGGCTCCACGGTGGCCGGTGTGGGCGTGCTGATCGCCCTCGGCGCGATCCTCGGCAAGCTGCTGGCCGACTCCGGCGGCGCGGACCAGATCGTCGACACCATCCTCGCCAAGGCGGGCGGACGAGCCATGCCGTGGGCGATGGTCCTCATCGCCTCGGTGATCGGACTGCCGCTCTTCTTCGAGGTCGGCATCGTCCTGCTGATCCCGGTCGTGCTCATGGTGGCCAAGCGGGGCAACTACTCGCTGATGCGCATCGGCATCCCGGCCCTCGCGGGCCTGTCCGTGATGCACGGTCTCATCCCCCCGCACCCCGGCCCGCTGGTGGCGATCGACGCGCTCGAGGCCGATCTCGGCGTGACCCTCGCCCTGGGCATCCTCGTCGCCGTCCCGACCGTGATCATCGCGGGTCCGGTCTTCTCCCGGTACGCGGCCCGCTGGGTGGACGTGGCCGTCCCCGAGCGGATGATCCCCGAGCGTCCCTCCGAGGAACTGGAGAGGCGTCCCGGCTTCGGCGTCACCGTCGCCACGGTGCTCCTGCCCGTCGTGCTGATGCTCGCCAAGGCCCTGGTGGACATCGTCGTGGACGACCCCGGGAACGCCGTGCAGCGGACCTTCGACGTCGTCGGCTCGCCCATGGTCGCGCTGCTCGCCGCGGTGATCGTCGGGTTCTTCACCCTCGGCCGCGCCGCCGGGTTCGGCAGGGAGCGGCTCGCCTCCACCGTCGAGAAGTCCCTCGGGCCCATCGCCGGCGTGCTGCTCATCGTCGGCGCGGGCGGCGGGTTCAAGCAGACCCTCATCGACGTCGGCGTGGGCCGGATGATCCTGGACTTCTCCGAGGACTGGTCGATCCCGGCGCTGCTGCTGGCGTGGCTGATCGCGGTGGCCATCCGTCTCGCCACCGGTTCGGCGACCGTCGCGACCATCTCCGCGGCCGGCCTGGTCGCGCCCCTGGCGGCCGACATGTCGACCACCCACGCGGCCCTGCTGGTCCTCGCGATCGGCGCCGGCTCGCTCTTCTTCAGCCACGTCAACGACGCCGGGTTCTGGCTGGTCAAGGAGTACTTCGGGCTGGACATCGGCCAGACCGTCAAGACCTGGTCGGTCATGGAGACCGTCATCTCGGTGGTGGCCGGCGCCCTGGTGCTCCTGCTGTCCCTGGTGATCTAGCGTCCAGAACCCCCGTTCCACGGCGGCGGGAGTCCCTCCGGGGGCTCCCGCCACCGCCGTCCGCGGGCGCGGGGAGACGGTCCGGCTCCCGGCCGGGGCGGCCCCGGTGCCGCGCCCTGTGATCCGCTCCGGCGACCGACAGCGCCGTACGGCACCGCTAGCCTTGTCAAGTACACGACGGGGTTGGGGAGCGGCGGCCCGGCGGGTCCGCCGGGGGGAGGGGAAGCCATGCGGGTACCCGAAGTGGTCGAGGCCGAGTCGGGCGTCCACCTGGTGACGGGCAGCAACACCAACTGGGTGATCATCCGGGAGGACGACGCGGTGACCCTGGTGGACACCGGCTACCCCGGGGACCGGGAACTGCTGCTCGCCTCGCTGGCCGCGGTCGGGGCCGATCCCCGCGCCGTGGCGGCCGTGCTGATCACCCATGCCCACAGCGACCACATCGGCTCGGCGGAGTTCCTGCGCGCGGAGTACGGGACGCCGGTGCTGGCGCACCGGGAGGAAGTCCCCCACGCACGCCGGGACTTCCTCCAACAGGTCTCCATCGGGCAGATCCTGGCCAACGGCTGGCGGCCCGGAGTCCTGCCCTGGGCCCTCCACGCGCTGCGCTCCGGCGGCAAGAAGGAGACGCCGGTCGCCGAGCCCCGGGCGTTCCCGGACGCGGGTCCGCTCGACGTCCCCGGGCGTCCGGTACCGGTCCACACCCCCGGCCACACCGACGGGCACAGCGCCTACCACCTGCCCCGGGCCGGGATCCTGATCACCGGGGACGCCCTCGTCAACGGGCACCCCACCTCCGCCCTCCGCGGCCCCCAGCTGCTCCCCCGCATGTTCCACCACGACCGGGCCCACGCGCTGGACTCCCTCACCGCCCTGGAAGGGCTCGGCGCCGACGTCCTGCTCCCCGGCCACGGGCCGGTGCACCGCGGGCCGGTCCGGGCCGCGGTGCACCACGCGCGCGAGCTGGCCGGCTGAGCCGCCCCCGCCCGGCCGGGGGCGGCCCGGTGCACGGCGTGCGCCGGGGTCCCGCCGGGGAGGCCCTCCCCCGGGCGCGGCGGGCCGGCCGCCAAAGTGCTCAGAGGGGGCGGAACAGCTCTCCGGCGTTGCGGAGGGTGTGCTCGGCGACGCGCTTGCCGAGCACGATCCCGGCCTCGTCGGCGGTCCTGGTGTGGATGCCCGAGTAGACGCGCGCGTCGACGTTCTCGTCCGACAGCCGGCGCCAGGAGGTGTAGGTCCTGGTCACTCCGGGCGCGGTCGGGCTGGTCAGGTCGAACGGGGCGGTCGTCGGCCCGGTGAGCGCGGTCAGCACGCCCTCGGCGGCGCCCGAGTAGGTGGTGTGCCCGCTCGGGTAGTCGGGGTGGGCCGGGGTGTCGTGCAGCGGTGTCCACCGCGGGTCGGGGTCGATGTCGCCGGTGCGGATCGCGGTGACCGGGCGCCACCTTCGGTGGGCGTACTTGCTGTCCGAGGTGGCGATCTGGGTGTCCACCAGTGCCACGTGGAACAGGGCGACCAGTTCGGCCTGCTCGGCCTCCGTCCCCTTCGACCGGGACAGGGCGACTCTCAGCGGCTCGGTGTAGAGGGTCAGGGAGGAGCCGTACCAGAAGTTCGCCGTCTCCGTCTGCCGCTCGGTGCGCCGCCCGCTGTCGGCGGCGCCGTACTCGCGGACCTCCGCCAGGTCCTCGCGGTAGCGCGCGGAGTCCAGCGCGGGCGGGGCCGGGAGGCGGTACCGGTCGGCGCGGTCCAGCAGGAACGGCCGTGCGAGGCGGCTGCCGTACTGGGTGGCCGGCGCGTACGCGGGCGGGGTGGGCCGCCAGACGCCGGGGGCGGGCGCCGGGACGGCGAAGGGGGCGTTGACCGACGCCGGGTCCAGCCCGTCGCCCCGGCGGGCGCGGAGCACCAGGTCCGCCTGGTGCTCGCCGGCCGCCACGCCCAGGTCCTCGGCGGGGCCGTCGGGGACACGGTCGAGGGTCTCGCGGAGCGCGGCGTCCAGCCGCTCGGCGCGGTCCGGGGCGAGGGCGGTCAGGGAGCGGTGCACCGCCGCGGCGAGGGCGGCCTCCCGGTAGGCCCGGCGGTCCTCCGGGGCGATGCGGGCGGGCACGGTGCGGGTGGCGCGTGCCGCCGCGAGCCATCCGATCGCCCAGGTGCGGTTGTTGGTGACCTGGGTGGGTGCTCCGGCGGCGGCGACGGTCTCGGCCGTGGTGTCGTACCAGTCGACGGCCACCGAGGCGCGGGGCCGGGGTCCGTCCGCCGCGGTGGGCGGAAGGGCGGCGGTCAGGGCCAGTACGGCCGCCGAGGCGAGGGCGGTCAGGGCCGCACGGGATCTGGGAATGTTCATGGATGTTCCTTTTGTCCTCAGTCTCGGTGAGCGTACTGGCTGTCGGGGCGGGGAAGGCCGTAGTGGTCGCGCAGTGTCGTGCCGGTGTACTCGGTGCGGAACAGGCCGCGTTGGCGCAGGATCGGCACCACGTGGTCGGCGAAGAGGTCGAAGCCCCCGGGCTGCCAGGGCGGCATGACGTTGAAGCCGTCGGCCGCCCCGTTGTCGAACCACTCCTGGATCCGGTCGGCGATCTGCTCCGGGGTGCCCGCGACGACGCGGTGGCCGCGGGCGCCGGCCAGGCGGTGGAGCAGTTGCCGCACCGTCGGCCGCTCCCGGTCGATGATGTCCAGGACCACCTGGAAGCGGCTGCCGCTGCCCCGCTCGCCGCCGGTCTCGACGAGTTCGCGCGGCACCGGCCCGTCGAGCGCCTCCTCCCCGAGTTCGAGGCCGAGGATGCGGTGCAGCTGCCGGAGCGAGTACTCGGGCCGGGTCAGTTCGTCGAACTCCTCGTGCAGCGCCCGCGCCTCGGCCTCCGTCGAGCCGATGAAGGGGCTGATCCCCGGCAGGACGAGCACGTGTCCGGGGTTCCGGCCCGCGGCCGCCACCCGTGCCTTGAGGTCCGCGTAGAACGCCCGGCCGCTCGCCAGGGTCTGGTGCGCGGTGAAGACGGCCTCGGCGTGTGCGGCGGCGAACGCCCGCCCGTCCTCGGACGACCCGGCCTGGACGTAGACGGGCCGGCCCTGGGGGGTGCGGGGGATGTTGAGCGGCCCGCGCACCCTCAGCCGCGGCCCCTCGTGGTCGATGGTGTGGATGCGGTCGGTGTCCGCGAACAGGCCCGTCTTCCGGTCGGCGACGAGCGCGTCGTCCTCCCAGCTGTCCCACAGCTTGGTCACGACCTCCAGGAACTCCCCGGCGCGCTCGTAGCGTTCGGCGTGCACGGGGTGGGCGTCGAGGCCGAAGTTCCACGCGGCCTGCGGCGCGCCGGTGGTGACGATGTTCCAGCCGGCGCGGCCCTTGCTCAGGTGGTCGAGCGAGGCGAACAGCCGGGCCAGGTTGTAGGGCTCGAAGTACGTGGTGGAGGCGGTGCCGATCAGGCCGATCCGCTCCGTGGCCGTGGCGATCGCCGTCAGCAGGGTGAACGGTTCGAGGCGGAACCTGCTGGCGTGGCGGACGTTGTCGGCGAGCGCCGGCCCGTCGGCGAGGAAGACGCCGTCGAAGGCGGCCGCCTCGGCCCGGCGGGCCAGGTCCTGGTAGTGGCCGACGTCCAGGAGGTGCTCCACGTCCGAGGCGTGGTGGCGCCAGGCGGCCTCGTGGTGCCCGCCGGGGTAGACGAACAGGTTCAGGTGCAGTTGCCGGCCGGTCACGGCTTCTCCCTCGATCGCGCCTTCGACTCCGCCCGCTCCTGCCGGGCCGGCGTCTCCACTCCCAGGTGTCCGAGCAGGCGGTCGCGGAGGGCCGCGTACTCGGGGGTGCCGGGCCGCCGGGGCCCGGCGAGGTCGACGGTGATGTCCGCCGCGATGTGGCCCCGGTCCAGCACCACCACCCGGTCGGCGAGCACGATCGCCTCGTCCACGTCGTGCGTCACCAGCAGCACCGCGGGCCGGTGGCGTTCGCACAGCCGCCGCAGCAGTCCGTGCATCCGGATCCGGGTCAGCGCGTCGAGCGCGCCGAACGGCTCGTCGGCCAGCAGCAGTTCGGGTTCGCGGACCAGGGAGCGGGCGAGCGAGACCCGCTGCTGCTCACCGCCGGACAGCTCGACCGGCCACGCGCGTTCCCGGCCTTCCAGGCCGACCTCGCGGAGCGCCGCGCGGCCCCGCTCCTCGGCGTCCGCCCCGGCGAGCCCCAGGACGACGTTGTCCAGGACCCGCTTCCAGGGCAGCAGTCTGGCGTCCTGGAAGACCACCGAGACCTGCTCGGGCGCGTCGATCCGGCCCGTGCCTTCCACCTCGTGGTCGAGTCCCGCCAGGGCGCGCAGCAGGGTGCTCTTGCCGGAGCCGCTGCGTCCGATGAGGGCGACGAACTCGTCGGCGTCGATGCTCAGGTCGAGGCCGTCGAGGACGCGCCGGCCCTCGAAGGAGCGGACCAGTCCGGTGATCCGGACGGCCGCGCCGTCCCCCCGGGGGTCTTCGCCGGGTTTCCGTTCCGCGGTCAGTCCGCGAGCGTGCGCCGCCATGTCAGCGTCCTCCTCTGCACCCACCGCACCAGTCCGTCGGAGAGGAGCCCCAGGAGGCCGTACACGACCAGGCCGACGATGATGACGTCGGTCTGCCCGTAGGTCCGCGCGAGCTCCATCATGTAGCCGATGCCGCCGGTGGCGTTCACCTGCTCGACGACGACCAGGGCCAGCCAGGCCGAGGTGACCGCGAAGCGCATGCCGAGCAGGAAGCCAGGCAGGGCCCCGGGCAGGACCACGTCCCGCAGGAACCGCGCCCGGCCGAGCCGTACCGTCTCCGCCAGTTCGACGTACCGGCTGTCGATGCCGCGCAGCCCGTTGTGGGTGTGCACGTAGACCGGGACGAGGACGCCCAGGGCGATCGTGACGACCTTCATGGTCTCGTCGATGCCGAACCAGAGGATCAGCAGCGGGATCATCGCGAGCGAGGGGATGGCCCTCTTGATCTGCACCGGGCCGTCGATCAGCCCCTCCCCGAGCCTGCTGAGCCCGGAGACGACGGCCAGGAGCAGGCCGCCCGCCACCCCGGAGGCGAGCCCGAGGAGCACCCTCTCGGCGGAGGTCCACAGGTTGGACTGGAGCCGTCCGTCGGCGACGAGGTCGCCCGCGGTGGCCACCACCGTCCAGGGGGCGGAGAGGCTGCGGGGGTCGATGAGGCCGGCGGCCGAGCCGGCCGACCAGACGGCGAGGAGCAGCCCGGGGCCGAGGGCCCAGCCGTATCTCAGGGGACGGCCCGGGCCCAGTCTCCGGCGGGCGCGGTTCCGGCCCGCAGGGGCGGTGCCCGCCGTGTCGGCGGTCCCCTTCCCGCCCGCCGGGGCGTCCACCGCGAGCGGTGCGGGTGCCTTCTCGGTGACCTCGGTCGTCATGAGTCCTGCTCCCCGTCCCTCGCGGTGTCCGCGACGGCGTCCGCCGCGACCGTCTCGTACCGGCGGTCGTAGAGGGTCTCCGCGTCGAACGGCTCGTTGCCGGTCTTCTCCGCCAGCAGGTCGACGGTCTCCTGGTGGCGCTCGATCACCGGGTCCCAGTCCGCCGGGATGCTCGTCTCGCCACTCGCCTCCACCAGGTACTCGCCGTCCTCGCGCGACAGGCCCTGGTCCTTGACGTAGTAGCCCTCGATCCATTCCTCCGGGTGCTCGTCGACCCAGATCAGCGCGCGGGCCCAGAACCTCACGAACTCCCTGATGGCGGCGGCCTTCCCGGGATCCCTCACGGACTCGGCGGGCACCCACAGGTGGGCGGGGTCGTCGCGCAGTCCGTGCTTGACCGTCTTCGCCCCGTCCTTGCCGTACTTCGCGGTGAAGCGCTTGATGTTGACGCCGCCGAGGGGCGCGACGTCCACCTGCCGGCTGCCGAGCGCCGTCGGGTAGACGTCTCCCGTGCTGGGCAGCTCGACGAGTTCCACGTCCTTCTCGCTCAGTCCCGCCTTGGCCAGGACGCGCAGCACGAGCGCGCCCTGGGCCTGGCCCGGGCTGTAGGCGATCCTCTTGCCGCGCAGGTCCTTCAGGGTGTCGACGTCCACGCCGGGGGCGATGCCGAGTTCGTAGACGGGGTTGCGCTCGGGATCCTTGCGGAATTCCGCGGCCACCAGCCTGGTGTCCAGCCCCGTCCAGCGCGCGTGGACGGACGGGATCTCGGCGGCCGAGCAGACGTCGAGTTCGCCGGCGCGGAACGCCTCGGAGCACTGCGGGCCGCCGCTCATCCGGACCCACTTGACCTTGAAGGGCAGCTTGCCGATCTGTCCCGACAGCCTCAGCGCCACCTCGGTCTCGGGGGCTCCGACGGCGATGGCCGTACCGGCGGGGACCTTCTCCGGAATCCTGCTGTCGGCCAAGTCCGCGCCGGTGTCGGCGGACCGGGCGGTCCGGGCGCAGCCGGTGAGGAGTTGGGCGGCCAGGACCGTCACGAGGGCAGCGGGTATCGCTTTGCGCATGGTGATTCCCAGGGATCGTCAGAGCTCGCCGGGGAGCCCTGTGAAAGGAGACTCTGCTGGAGGAAAGGCCGTTCACCGGGACGCGGGGCGTCGACCGGCGACAGGAACGAGCGGATTCGCCCGGAAGGGGAACGCGGCGGGGAAGTGCGCGCCGGAGGTCAGCGACACATCGCGGCGGCGACGCGCTTGAGGTCGACGGCGCGGCGGCGCGTGAACCGGGAGGAGAACCGCAGAGGAGTCTGCATGGGAAGGGAAGCTATCCGCGGCCGGATCGGCCGGTCAAGGCGCGATTCGCCGTTCCGGAGGTCCGGCAACGGCATTTTCGTACGGACGCCACACTCGCGTTACATTCCGCTTTCCGGACGCGGCCGACCGGCTTCGCAACGGAAAACACGGCTCCGGAAACCGGGACGGGAAAGCTTCGGAAAAGCGCCGGAAAAGAGAAGGAGCAGGGGAGGGGGAAAGGCCGCGGCCGGCCCGCCGGGCGGTCCGGCCGCGGCACGGAACGGCGGGTTCAGCCCGGCCGGACCGCGGTCCTGTCCGGCGTGTGGGCCGCCCAGTCCACGATCTGCACCGCCGCGCCGGCCGCCTCCAGCCCCCGGCAGTGCGCGTGGTGCCTGCGGGCGATGCCGTCCAGGTCGAGGTGGGCCCCGAAGGCGGGGTCGGCCGCCAGCCGCCGCGCGTAGGCCCACAGGTGCGGGTGCTCGGCGATGCGGTGGACCGCGGCGGCGTCCAGGTGCCAGCGGTGCACGGTGTCCAGCTGCACCAGTGTCACCCACAGGTGGACGTCGGCGGCGGTCGGTCCGTCGCCCAGGACGTGGTCGTGCCGGGTGAGCCGCACCTCCAGCGCGTCCAGGGCCAGGAGCAGGGCGCCGAGGGCGGTGTCGCGTTCCGCGCCGCCCGCGCCGGGCCGTCCCGCGCGCTGCGCGGCCTCGTTGATCCCCTCCTCGCAGAGGCGTTCGACGGCCGCGATCCCCGCCGCGGCCTCCGGGGGGTACAGGTCGGGGCCTCCGCCGAACCGCCTCGCCAGGTCGCGCAGGATGTCGGGGGTGTGCGTGCTGACGATCCGGCCCGTCCAGTCGTCCGCGAGGGCGGGCGCCGTGGCCGCTCCGGAGTATCGGTGGGCGCCGGCCTCGTACAGCGGGCGCAGCGCGGAGTATCCGCCGTCCGGCCCGTCGGGCACGGCGGGCAGGAGCGTCACCGGGAGGACGTCGTCGAGGCCGAGCAGGCTGTGCGTGACCGCGATCCGCAGACAGTGGGGGCAGGGCAGGCACAGATGGAGGCGGTAGCGGCGCGGCACGGCGTAATGGCCGCTGCGGGCGTCGCGGCCGATCCTGCCCCTGAAGGACGGCACGGCTGTGGGACGTGTGGCGGACATGCGTCTCCCTGGTTCCGGGGTCCGGTTCGCAGACGTGGCGGAGATCGTGGGGGACGGGCGCGCGGCGGCGTCGGCACGTGCCCGGTGCGCGGTGGGGTGCTGCCGACTCAGCGCAGGGGACTCGCCGCGCTGGAGACGCGCAGCAGGTCGATGTGGCGACGGGACGTCAGGAGGAACGGCGGACGGGGCGCGTGGGGCGCACGGCCACCGCTCCGCTCCGAACACCCCATGCTTTTCCTACCTGTTCACTAGGTTTCCTGTTGTGGAGTGTCGGGCGACTCCCCCGGCTCCGTCAAGGGCGTCTTCCGCGTCACATCGGGCATCCCGCATGCCGAGACGCCGATCCCGCCGTGCTTCCGCCGCGTGTTCGCCGCGTCCCCGCCGTGTTCGCCGCTTCCGGCCGGCCCGGGCCCCGGTGCGCGGCCGGCGGCGGGGCCGCGCCCCGCCGCCGGTGATCGTCAGCGTCCGCGGCTCCGGACCGGCCGGCCGCCTCCGATCCCCGCCATGTGCAGGGCCAGCAGGCCCAGCCCGAGGAGCGTGAGATTGGTGGGCGAGAAGACCTCGTTCGTCGCCAGTTCCGCGATGTTGATCAGGAACGCGATGAAGAACAGCACTGCCGCCGCCATGCCGAGCACGGGGTGTCTCCCTTCTCCCGGTGGTGAACTCCGTGTGCCCCGAAGGCCCGTTCGGACACCGGGTTCCGCCGACGCGATCCGGTTCCCGCGGCGCGCGGCGGCGTCCAGGCCACGGGCACACGGCCGGTGCCCGGTCGCCCTTCGAACTGAGCGGACCCGGGGAGCCCACCGCGTGATCACCGGAGGTCGTGCGGCTTCCCGGGGACCCCGAACGCGGTACGGGCCGGTCCCGGCGCGCCCGCGCCGGAGGATCACGTCGAGCGTCTTCTCACCGCCGTACGGGACCCGGCGTCCCGCCGCCGGCGCCACGGCGGCGGGACGGCGCTTCCCCGGCCACGGTCCTCAGCCGGCCCGTTCCTCGTCCGCCGCCGTGACGTCCGCCGCCGTGACGTCCGGCGGGCTCGCCGGACGGCGGTCGCCCCCGGACCGGGCGGGGAGGTTGACCACCACGAGCGCGAAGGCGGCGAGCATCACGTTGCGCGCCGCCGCGTCCAGGCCGTTCCAGTCCGAGGACTGCCACATGGCGAACCACTCCCCGCCGATGGCGAAGAAGCCCAGCCCGAACAGGAGCAGGACCATCACCAGGCCGAGGGTGGAGGCCCGGCGGGCCCGGTCGTGGCCGCCGCCGCGCAGGCCCGCCACCCAGAGCCAGGCGGCGAGGAGCAGCACGAGGGCGGTGAGGGTCTCCCAGACGATGATGGCGACGTAGGCGGCGTCCTGGAGGGCGGGCGACTCGATCGCCCGCCACATCAGGTCCGGGTCCTCGAACGTGGTGTCCATCGCCAGGACGTGCCGGACGAACTGCCGGTTGGTGTCGAAGTCGGTGATGTTGCCGAAGGCGACCAGGACCATGTAGACCGCCACGGTCGCCGTCAGCGCGGCCGCCGCGACGGATGGTGTGCCCAGCGAGAGCAGCCGGTCCGTCCCGGTCCTGGTGCGCGCTTCCCCGCCTGCCATGCGTCCTCCCCCGGTCGGGTTCTGAAACCGTCCCCTCAATCCTGGCAGGGAGGCGGGGCGGAGCGCCCGGTTTTCCTGCGGCCCGTCACCGGGGCGCGGCGTCGCGCGCGTCGCACAGGGCGTGGTCGACCAGGGTCCTGACGCCCTGGAGCTGGCGCACGGCGGTGGCCTCGTCGGCGGGGCGGCTGTGCACGGAGACGGTGACGGCGGCCTGCCCGTCCCCGGTCACGGCGGATTGCACGATGCTGCCGAACCCGCTGCCGCCGTGCTCCCAGTACCCGCCTCCGCAGGAGAGCGGCGTCCGGTAAAGACCGAGCCCACAGCGCCTGCCGGGCGGGCTGCCGGCCTCCTGGGGGATCCCGGTCGTCCGCCGCATCTCGGCGAGTTGGGCGGGGGCCAGCAGTTCCCCCCGCATCAGGGCCGTGAAGAACCTGTTGAGGTCCGCCGTGGTGCCGATCATCGATCCGTCGGCGTCCCCGTCGAAGGGAAGGTAGGCGACCGTGGTGTCGACCATCGGCCCACCCGGCTCGAACTGCTGGTGATTGCGGGCGTGGGGGCGCGGCAGGAACGGCCGGTCGCCCGGAGTGAGAGTGCGGACGAGCCGCAGCGGGCGCAGGATCCTGCTCCGCACCTCCTCCTCCCAGGAGCGGCCCGTCACCGACCTGATCACCATGCCCGCGAGGACGTAGTTGGTGTTGGAGTACTCCCAGCCCGCCCCGGGTTCGAAGGAGGGCGGGTGCTTCATGGCGAGGGCGACGCGCTCCTCGGAGGTGCAGGTGGTCCAGCGGTTCCGCCGGTACCCCTCGGCGCTGAGGTCCGGGGCGACGTCGGCGATGTAGTCGGGGATTCCGCTCGTGTGCCGGAGGAGGTGGCGCAGGGTGATGCGGCGGCCGTCGTTCCCGCTGCCCCGGACCACTCCGGGCAGCCACCGCTCCACCGTGTCGGCGAGCGACACGCGCCCCTCGCCCACGAGTTGAAGGAGCACGGTCGCGACGAACGTCTTGGTGGTGCTGCCGATCCGCACGTACCCGTCCAGGGGGACGGGCCGTCCGGTGTCGAGGTCGCCCACCCCGCTGCGGACGCTCCACGTCCCGTGGGGGGTGTCCAGTCTGGCCGACACTCCGACGACCCCGGCGTCGCGCAGCGCGTCAACGTCCTGCCGCAGCCGGGAGGTCCGGGGAGTCGCCGCCGTCCCGGTTCCGGGGAGGGCGAGGGACAGCAGGGGCGCGGCGGCGAGGGCGGCCGCCGTCCGGCGGGTGATCCCGCGTCGTGGAACGGACATGGACCGACCGTACGAAGGCACGCGGCGAGCGGCCATCCGGCAGACCGGAGACCGCGTGGTCGGGCTCTCCCGAACCCCCCGCTCCGGGCAGCCGCCCCTCCGGAGGGGCGGCTGCCCGGTCACCGGGTGCGAAAGGGCGTCAGGCGGCGGCGAGACCGGTCTTGAGCGCGGTGGCGATCTTCACCACGCGCTCGGCCTGGATGCGGGCGGCGGTGCGGGTGGTGTCGTCGACGGGGTTGTTGCCCTGGGCGTCGACGTGGGAGGTGCCGTAGGGGTTGCCGTCGGCGAACTTGGCCGGGTCGGTGTAGCCGGGGGCGACCAGGATGCCGCCGAAGTGGTGGATGGTGTTGTACAGGGCCAGCAGGGTGGACTCCTGGCCGCCGTGGGCGGTGGAGGAGGAGGTGAAGCCGCTGTAGACCTTGTCGGCGAGCTTGCCCTGGGCCCACAGGCCGCCGAGGGTGTCGATGAACTGCTTGAGCTGGGAGGCGATGTTGCCGTAGCGGGTGGGGGAGCCGAAGATCACCGCGTCGGCCCACTCCATGTCGTCGGGGGTGGCGTGGGCGACGTCGGCGGTGGCGGCTGCGTTGGCGGCCCAGGCCGGGTTGGAGTCGACGGCCTCCTGCGGGGCCAGTTCGGCGGCCTTGCGCAGGCGGACCTCGGCGCCGGCCTTCTCCGCGGCCTGGGCGATCTCCCGGGCTATCGCGGCGACGGTGCCGGTGGAGGAGTAGTAGACGACGGCGAGCTTGACAGGGGTGCTCACGGCTGCGGTCTCCGTTCCGTTGGTGTCGTGTGTGCGGTTGCGGCCGGGCGGGCAGCCCGTGCCGGGTTCCGCCGCGCGGCCCGTGACCGCGCAACGGAACTTATGTTGAACCTTAAACCATTCTGCCGCCGAAATCCTCCCCGGACGGAAACGGCGCCGCCGAAGAGTGAGCTGTTTCCAACTTGGCTGATTGGCTGACCGGTTGGCGTGGGGGCGGTGTCCGGGAAGAGGTGAAGCTCCTGGTAGACGGGGCGTCGACCAAGATCAACCTGTCAGGCCAGGAACTTCGTTGTGCTTGTCCACCCATCGGGGCTGGATCTGTCCAGCTCGGCCCTTCGCCACCTGTCGGAGCTGCTGACAGCCCGGCGGGCGGAGCGCGGAACGCGGTGGCGGCGTCTGCCGGTCGGTCGGCAGGCTCTGCCGGTCCTGGTCCACCTGCGGTGCGGCCATACGTATGCGCAGCTCGCGGCCGGTCTTGGAGTCAGCACCGCGACGGTGTACCGGTACGCGGCCGAGGCAGTGGAGGTGCCGGCTGCCCGGGCGCCGGGCCTCCCCGCCGCAGCCGGGCCGCGGCGGGGAAGGCGTATCTGGTCCTGGACGGCACCCTGCTGCCGATCTACTGGGTGCACCTCCCGGCCGAAGGCGGGGGGAGATCGCCGCCGACCGGCCCTACTACTCCGGGAAGCACCGCAGGCACGGGATGAACGTGCAGGTCCTGGCCGATCCGTCCGGAAGGCTGATCTGGGCCTCACCCGCACTGCCCGGCGCGGTCCACGACCTCACCGCGACCCGCACGCACGGCATCATCGACGCCCTGGCCGACGCGGATGTGCCGCGTCGGACGGACAAGGGCCACCAGGACGCCGGCGGCACCATCCGGGTCCCGTACCGGGGACGGTGGGAGACGCTCTCGGCGGGCCAGCAGGCGGTCAACCGTCCCACGCGAAGATCCGGGCCCTCGTCGAGCAGGCCACCGCCCCCTTCACGTCCTGCAGGGTCCCTTGCATGATCGCGTTCTGTCCGGGTTCATCCGGTGAGGCCGAGGGCGGTCAGGGGTCTGCGGCAGTCGCGGGCGGTGTGGCGTAGGGC
>NZ_BAAATJ010000037.1:0-53117 GCF_039533345.1 Streptomyces glaucosporus
AGCCGACCGGTTCGCCGCCGTCGCCGCGCTGGGCTTGCCCACGGCGGGCGGCGGGCGGCGGGCGGCGGGCGGCGGGCGGCGGGCGGGAAAACCGTGTGCCGTCCGGGTGTCCGGGTGACAGGGTGGGGTGATGGACACCCCGCACGACCCCGCTCCCGGCCCCTCCGGCACGTCCCCGGCAACGGGCTGGATCACCACTCCCGTCACCGCGGACCTCCTGCGCGGCGCGCTCGACGTCGAGAGCACCGGGCGCGGAGTGCTGCCGCACCGGCTGCCCGCCCGGGCCCGCGCGCAGTGCGCCGACGGGCAGCTGGCCAGGGCGGAGGCCCAGCCGTCGGGTGTACGGCTGGTGTTCCGCACCCGGGCCACCGCCGTCGAGCTGGACACGCTGCGCACCAGGATGGCCTACAGGGGCGCCCCGCCCCGCCCCGACGGCGTGTACGACCTGCTCGTCGACGGCCGTCTCGCCGGGCAGGCCCGTACGACCGGCGGCAATGTCCTGTTGATGGACATGGCCACCGGGTCCGTGGAGACCCGGACCGGGCCGGTCGGCACCGTCCGGTTCTCCGGCCTGCCCGGCCGCGTGAAGGACGTCGAGGTCTGGCTGCCGCACAACGAGATCACCGAGCTGGTCGCCCTGCGCACCGACGCTCCCGTCGAGCCCGTGCCGGACCGGGGCCGCAGGGTGTGGCTGCACCACGGCAGTTCGATCAGCCACGGGTCCGACGCCGCGAGCCCCACCACGACCTGGCCCGCGCTGGCCGCCTCCCTCGGCGGGGTGGAACCGGTCAACCTCGGTCTGGGCGGCGGCGCCCTGCTCGACCCGTTCACCGCCCGCGCCATGCGGGACACCCCCGCCGACCTGATCAGCATCAAGATCGGCATCAATCTGGTCAACGCCGACCTGATGCGGCTGCGCGCCTTCGCTCCGGCGGTGCACGGCTTCCTCGACACCGTCCGCGAGGGGCACCCCGCCGTGCCGCTGCTGGTCGTCTCGCCCGTCCTGTGCCCGATCCACGAGGACACCCCCGGGCCCAGCGCCCCGGACCTCAGCGGCCTCGCCGAGGGGAAGCTCCGGTTCCGGGCCATGGGCGATCCCGCCGAGCGGGCCGGCGGGAAGCTGACGCTCAACGTCATCCGGGACGAACTGGCCCGCATCGTGCGGCAGCGGGCGGCCGACGACGCGAACCTCCACTACCTCGACGGCCGCGAGCTCTACGGCCCGGCGGACTTCGCCGAGCTGCCGCTGCCCGACGGACTCCACCCGGACGCCGCCGCGCACCGCCGCATCGGTGAGCGCTTCGCCGCCCTGGCCTTCGGTTCCGGCGGGCCGTTCGCCCCCGGGTCCTCCTGAGGCACCCCGGGCCGCCCGGGACGGGCGCCCCCGCCCGGCTCCGCTGCCCCCGTCCGGTTCCGCTTCCCGCGGGCCGGACGAGGAGCGCCGCGGTGGCGTGCCGGGGCGTGGGCGCTGTGCTCAGTCGTCGACGGCGTCCATCACGTCGGCCAGGTCGACGAACTTGAAACCGGTCGCCTCGCGGCCGTCCCGCACCGGGGTCTCCTGTCCGTCCTGGACGACGAGCAGGCCGTCGGGGTACTTACGGCCCAGCGGCGCGTTCAGCACGGCGGCGCCGTCGCACTCCTGGGAGCCGTCCAGGGTCCGGGAGGCGGCCGTGACGCGGAAGCCGCCCTCGTACTCGTTGCCGTCCCCGACCTCGCGGTCGTAGAGGGCGAAGGAGTCGTCGCCCTGGCTGGAGGCGAGGACGTACCCGTCGCCGTCGCGCTCGGTCAGCAGCGTCAGCCCCTCCACGTCGGCCGCCAGCCGGCGGCCGCCGAAGCCCGGATCGGCCCCGGTGGGCAGGCACTCGTCGCTCTCCTCGTCGTACGCGGCCGGGACGCCGTACTCGCGGACGGTGTCGATCAGCACGGGTGTGCCGGTGAGGTCGGCGCGCGTCCGCCAGATCCCGACGTCCTCCTGGCCGGCGTAGAGCATGCCGTTGGCCGGGTCGACGACCATGCCCTCGACCTGCGGCAGTTCGCCCGGCTCGCCGCACGGGGACCAGTCGGAGCCGTCGGGCAGTCGGAACGCCGAGGGCAGGTCCAGGGTGCGGACCCGGCGGTAGCCGACCGTGCCGTCCGGCTCGGCGGTGATCTCCAGCAGTGCGACGGTGGTGCGGTTGTTGCGGCTGACCAGGGCGTAGGAGCGGCCCGTCGAGGGGTCGGTCCAGGTGGCCAGGCCGTAGGCGGTGGCCTCCTCGTTGATCTCGTCCTGGTCCGCCGAGAAGACCGGGGCCGCCGCGGGGTCGGTGACGTCGGTGAGCGGCCCGCCGGGGCGGTCGCGGTCGATGCGGTAGACGCGCAGGCGGTCGTGGCCGCGGTCGCTGACCACGGCGAGGTCGGCGCGCCCGGACGGCAGCCGCACGCCGTGGAGGAGGTCGACGTTGTTGAAGCGGCCGGGGGCGTCCCCGGGGGAGGCGGGCGGAGGCGCGGGGACGGACTGGACCTGCCGGGCGTCGAGGTCGTAGACGCGCAGGCCGCCCTCCTTGGCCGTGGCCACGACCAGGCTCCGCTCCGGGTCGGCGGCGTTGCGCCAGATGGCGGGGTCGTCGGCGTCGGCGTAGCCGCCCGGCTCGTCGTCGTGGAGGGGGCCCGTCTCGGCCCTGGGTGTGACGGCGGGCAGGGCGGACGGGGCGGCGGGGCCCGCGTGGGCGGGCACGGCCGGGGCCGCCAGGGCCGTGCACAGCAGCAGCGTCGCCAGTCGGCCTGATCGGCGCACGGTCACGGACGTCTCCTCCGGGTCGGGGTGCGGCGGTACGGGGATGCGGGACACCCGGGAGCATGGGGCGGCGGGGTTGCCGGGCGGTGTCGCACCGCCCAACCGGGCCGGTCCGTACCGTGTACTCGCCCGTACTCGTCCGCCCCCCGCCGAACCGCCCCTCGCCCGTCGGCGTCCCCGGGCCGGGTCCGCCCGGAATCGCCTACGGTGGACATTCCCGGGCGTCGTCGACCGCATCGGAGGTGCCGGCGTGCGGATCTGTGTGTTCTGCGGGTCGTCGGGCGGCGGCGACGGCTATCTGGAGGCCGCTCGCCGGGTCGGCCGCACCCTGGCGGACCGGGGCATCGGGATCGTCTACGGCGGTGCCCGGGTCGGGATGATGGGGGCGGTCGCCGATGCCGCGCTGGCCGCCGGCGGTTCGGTGATCGGGGTGATTCCGCAGGGGCTCGTCGCGTGGGAGGTCGCCCACGAGGGGCTGAGCGAGCTGCACGTGGTGCCCGACCTGCACCGGCGCAAGGCCCTGATGGCCGACCTGTCCGACGCCTTCGTCGCGCTGCCCGGTGGAGCGGGCACCCTGGAGGAGACCTTCGAGGCGTGGACGTGGGGGCAGCTGGGCCTCCATGCGAAGCCGGTGGGGCTGCTCGACGTCGACGGCTACTACGCTCCGCTGCTGCGTTTCGTCGACCACATGGTCGCCGAGGGGTTCCTGCGCGCCCCTTACCGGCGGATGCTGATCGTGGAGTCGGACCTGGACCGCCTGCTGGAACGCTGCGCCGACTACCGGCCCCCGGACTACACCTGGACGGAGACGGACCCCTGAGGGCCCCCGCGGCCGGAGCGGCGCGGTACGCCCGCCCCGCGGACCGGGTCCGGCACCGGAGGCCGTCCCCGTGCCCGGCGCCGCCCCGGGGACGGCGGGAGGAGGGTGTCAGCACAGGACCCGGAAGGGCCGGTGGTCGGCCGCCGGGTCGAGGGGCCGCCGGCCGTTGGGGACGACCGGACGGCCGCACGAGACGAACAGGTCGTCGTACCGGGCGCGTGACCTCTCGCGGTAGTCGGCCGCGGACCTGGCCAGCATCCTGATGACCTCCTCGGCCAGCATCAGCTGGTACTGGCACGATTCCCGGTTGAGGTCGTTGAGGTCCCCGGTCGCCACGTGGTTCTCCTGACGGCATCCCCCGCCGCACAGGTAGCGGGCCCAGCACGCGCCGCACACCGGGTGTTCGTCCACCGTGCGCCGCCATTCGGGGTGCTCGCGGGTGATCCCCTCCGGTCCGGTGCCCACGTCGAAGCTCCGGTCGCCGACCAGGCGGTGGCAGGGGCTGATGCTGCCGTCCGGGGAGTGCGTGTAGTACGTGCGCCCTCCCGAGCAGAAGGCGAGCGCCGTCGCGCCCTCGGTGATCATCTGCACGGTCCGCTCGTACTCCAGCACGCCCTTGAACCGGTTCTCCGGCGAGAACAGGTTCGGGTAGTGGAGCAGGAAGTCCCGGAACTGCTCCGCGACGCCCGGCTGGAGGAAGTGGTTGATGTACCGGACGTCCCGCGGTTCGGAGAGTTTCCGGTCGCCCAGCGTCAGCGCGACGGGCACCTTCGTGTCCCGGTCCACCGGGTAGACGCCGGGGTAGATCTGGAAGTAGTCGAAGAGGTCGAGCCGCCACAGGTCGAGGACGTTCTCGGTGAGCGTCGGTTCCGCCGTGGCGATGGTCATCCGCGCGACCAGGGTGATGTCGTCGCCGCACGCGCGGCGGAGCCGGGTCAGGTTGCGGACGATCCGGTCGTAGGATCCCCTGCCGTTCTTGGAGGGGCGGTTGGCGTCCTGCACCCGGCGGCCGCCGTCGATCGACACCGAGACGATGAAGCGGTGGTCGCGGAAGAGTTCCTCGACGCCCTGCGGCAGCAGGGTGAGGTTGGTGGAGATCCGGTGGACGAACTCGGTGCCCTCGCGTTCGGCGAGGTCGCGGGCGCGTTCGCAGATCTTCCGGATCACTCCGGCGTTGGCCAGGGGCTCGCCGCCGAAGAACTCGAAGCGGACCCGCCGGCCGGGGGCGGCCCGGCGGCGGACGAAGTCGAAGATCCAGCCGATGGAGTGCTCCCCCATGGCCTCCGTGATGCGCCCGTAGTCGCCGCCCTCGGCGAAGCAGTAGGCGCAGGCGAGGTTGCAGACGTTCGTCAGATTGACGTTGACCGCGAAGTCGGCCCCGTCGGACAGTGCGCTGTTCCGCAGCCGGGTCCGGTTCGCCTCGTCGCCGATGCCGGCTTCGGTCCGCAGGCGGTCCCAGGCCCGCCGCTCCTCCGGCAGGAGGCTGTCCACACCGGATTCCAGGCGTTCGGCGGTGGCGGCCGGGGCGAGCAGCAGCCGGTGGCTGCCGGTGATGAAGACGGCCGAGGTGTCGTCGCTGAACGGCAGGACGCGGTAGTCGGTCCGGTGTCTCATGGGCGTCTTCCCCTCTTTCCGGCCTTCCCGGCCCTTTCCGCGGTCTTTCCGTGGCCTTTTCCCGAGCCTTCCCGGCCTCCTCCGCGGCGTTTCCCGGGGCCGTGCCCGGCCGTGCCCGGGCCGTGCTCAGTGTCCGGCGCGGGGCCGGAACAGCGGCAGCGGGGAGACGTCCTCGTTCAGCGCCCCGGCGTCCGCCTCCACCGTCGGGAAGTGGGCTCGGTCGAAGACCTGGTGGAGGCTGGAGGTGCACCGGCGGGGGACGGCCACCTGGACGCCGGTCTCGTCGGGGGTGCTCTTGGCCGCGATGTACCGGAAGCTCTCCCGCGGTGCGAGGTCGATGACGTCCCAGTCCGGGGCCGCGGCGGGGTCGCCGTAGCGGCGGTGGTAGACCCTGGCCGGGGCGTCGGAGGCGTTGCGCACCTGGACGTGCAGGGCGCGGATGTCCCCGTGCCAGTCGAAGTGCGCCACGTCCAGGTCCTCGTCGGAGGGCGGCTCCGCCACCCGGGGCCGGTGCCGGGCGCCGGGCAGGAGCGTGAGGGGCGCCGGTGCGCCGCACCCGGCGCAGTCGCCGTCGCCGTCCAGGCCCACGAGGTCGGCGCTGAGGCCGTACCGGGTGACCTGGAGCGTGCCGCACCGGCGGCACCGGGTGTCGGTCGACTCGGTGTCGTAGACGTTCCCCAGGTAGACGTGGTGCAGCCCCATGTCGAGGGCGGCCCTGCGGGCCCGTTCCAGGCGGTCCACCGGGGTGCGGACGGTGCGGGTCATCTTGTAGTCGGGATGGAAGCGCACGAAGTGGGTGGGGACCTCGGGACTCAGCCGCTCGCCGACGAAGGCCGCCATGTCGCGGGCGGTCTTCTCGTCGTCGCTGAGGTCGGTGACCATCAGCGTGGACACCTCGACGTGCCTGCCGGCGCGGAAGACCTGCTCCGTCCCTTCCAGTACCGGTTCCAGCCAGCCCTTGGTGATCCTCCGGTAGTACTTCGGGTCGAGGGATTTGATCGACACCGAGAAGATGTCGATGACCGGGATCAGTTCCTCGATGGCCTCGCCGCTGATGAAGAACGCGGACTTGTAGAGGTTGACGATCCCCGCGGCCTTCGCGAGAGCGGCCGTCTCCACGACGAACTCGTGCCACACCACCGGGTCGTTGTAGGTCCAGGAGATCACTTCGATGCCGTGCCGGACGGCGATGTCGACGACCTCTTCGGGGGTGTAGTGGTGGACGTCCTTGTCCTCCACGTGGCGCGCCTGCGAGGTCTTCCAGTTGTGGCAGTAGTCGCAGTTGAGCATGCAGCCCACGTTGCCCATGGAGAGGATCCGGGCGCCCGGCGCGTAGTGGAACACCGCCTCGGTTTCGATGGTCTCCTCCGTGGCGTGGACCGAGCGCCCGTAGTTCAGGGTCACCAGGCGCCCGTCGCGGTTCGCCCGCACCATGCAGAAACCGTGCTGGCCGGGTCGTATCCGGCAGTTCCGGGGGCTGAGGCGGCACCGGACGACACCGTCGTCCAGCCGCTCCTCCAGGCGGGCGGGGCGGGGTTCCCTGTTCCAGGTGGTGTTCGTCACTGGCTGTCCTTCCGGCGGGGGTGCGGGCAGGAGAGCGTGCGGGACGGGCCGGGGCTCCGCCCGCGGACGGAGGGCCGCGGGGACGGCGGCTCGCGGGCCGCACGCGCCCGGTTCCGGACGTCCCTCCCACGGTTCAGCGGTGGCGGAGGTCGGGGCGTCCCCGGTGTCGTGCGCCCGGTCGCATGCGTGCTGGAAGATGCCGTGCGAGTCGGAGCAGAGGTGTCGGTCGCCGGGGGATGCGGAGGAGGAGGACGGCCGCGCGGTTGCGCCAAGCTTCGTGGGACGCCCGTACTCCGTCAAGGAGCTCTCCGACGCCGCCGGACCCGGCCGGCACGGTTCCGGCCATCGAGGCCGCGGTCGGGTTCCCCGTACCGGTGGAGGCCCCCGACCGGCGCGTCCGTCTCCGCGGCCGGTGGATTCCCGCCCGGCCGGCCCGGCGGGGACCGGACTCCGGTTTCCCCTGCGGGCGGTGTGTCTGGAGGGACGACCGAAACCCGGTCCTCGCGCGGGGGCGGACACCCCCTCCCCGCGCGCCGCTGTGCGCGGCCCGCGCCCACTCCCGGATGTCCTGCGGCCCGGATGCCCGCGGGGAGCACGTCCGGCCGCCCGGGGGCGGTGGCCCGTGTTCGGGAGCGGGGCCGGCGGGCCCGGGCGGGCGCCCGCCCTACCTCCCGGCGACCGGCCGGTAGGTGCACACGTTCACGCCCGTGCCGCTGGTGACCGTGGAGACCAGTTCCAGCGTGCGCAGCGCCCCGTCGTCGGGGAAGATCCTCTTCCCGCCGCCGAGGAGCACCGGCATGACCATGAGCCGGAGTTCGTCGGCCAGCGCCTCGTGCAGGAGGGTGCGGGCGAGGGTGGCGCTCCCCATGACCACCGCGTCGCCGCCGTCCTCCCCGCGCAGTTCCCGGATGCGGGCGACGGCCTCGTCGCCCGGGATGCGTGTGGTGTTGTTCCAGGTCAGCTCGTCGTCGCCGAGCGTCCGGGACACGACGTACTTGGGGAGGGAGTTCATCCGGTCGGCGAACGGGTCCCCCGCGCGCCCGGGCCATGCCGCGGCCATCGTCTGCCACGTGCGGCGTCCGAACAGCAGCGCCCCGGCCCGGCTCACCGTGTCGTCGAAGGCGCCGCCCACCACCTCCGGGTCGAAGAACGGGTGCGTCCAGCCTCCGTGGGAGAAGCCCCCGTCGGTGTCCTCCTCGGGACCGCCCGGCGCCTGCACGACACCGTCCAGGCTGATGAACTCGCAGATCACGATGCGCACCGAACTCGCTCCTCTTCCGTCTTTCTCCGTTCCGGGGTCGCGGCAGTGGGGACCGCCGCGCCGCTGCGGACTCATCGCTCCCCCCGGACCCGGACGGGTGATGTGTGTCACACGCGGCCGCGTGCCGCCGCCCAGCCCCTCCGGCACGGCGGGAGCGGCCGGGCGGAACCGGGGCCCGCACGCGTCCGCCGTGACATCCGTCACGGCCGCGATCGGTACTAAGCCTGCGGAATAGTAGATGAACTCGGGCGGTATACGCCGTTTGCCCTTCTTGTCACGGACGCACCCCGTCCACGGCCCCACACCCCGCGCCCCGCTCGGCGCGCTCGCCCACTCGCGCGGCACCGGACGGTCCGTGACGGCCCGACAGGTCTTCCCGGGCGCCCCCGGCGTCCGGCCCAGCACGTCCCCACGCCCTCCGCAAGGGGCGCGGGCCCCTACGAGCGGAGGTAGTAGCAACGCTCGTTGCCCCACGTGCCCGGCGGTTTCCACAATGACGATCCGCACGGCATTCCCGCAGCTCAGAAGCGGGATTGTGCGGAGCCGGCCGCACCAGGGGCGCTCCGCGACTCACCGATCGAGGTCACCCATGAGCAAGCACCGCAGGACGAGGCACTACCGGAAGATATCCATCGCGGTCATCGCCGCGGCCGCCGTGGGAGTGCCCACCGCCGCCACGGCGTACGGGGGCGGATCGGGGTCCGCCAACGGCTGGTACCCCTTCTGGCAGCGCGCGTCCGCCGACGAGCGGCCGGCCAGGACCGCCTGGACCCCGCGGCCCGCCGCGAGCGCGTCGCAGACGCCCACCACCTCCCCGAGCGCCTCCGCTTCCGCCGCCCCGGCGGGCGATGCCGCGGCCCGTGTCGTGGAGCTGGCCAACAGCGAGCGCCAGAAGGCCGGGTGCGCGCCGCTGAAGGTGAACGAGAAGCTCACCCAGGCCGCCCAGGCCCACAGCCAGGACATGGCCGAGCACAGGAACATGTCCCACACGGGCTCCGACGGCTCCTCCCCCGGCGACCGGATCGAGAAGGCCGGTTACACGTGGAGGACCTACGGCGAGAACGTCGCCTACGGCTACCGGACCCCCGAGAGCGTCATGGAGGGCTGGATGACCAGCCCCGGCCACAAGCGCAACATCCTGAACTGCGCGTTCAAGGAGATCGGTGTCGGCCTGGCCCAGCCCGGCAACTACTGGACGCAGGACTTCGGCACCGCCCGGTAGGGACGGACGGGTGCGGGTGGGGGCGGGACCGCGGTCCCGCCCCCACCCGGAGGATCCCCTGAGCGTGCCGCCGGCCGGGCCGGCGGCACGCTCAGGGGATGTCGCCGCGCCAGTCCCAGCGCCGCGGATCGCCCCGGCGCGGCTCGTAGAGGGCACGGCCCCCGCTGCCGAAGGACCCGAGCTCGGTGGCCAGGGCCATGGCCTGGCGCGGCTGCGCGTCCTCCCAGTCCGTGACGTCCAGCAGCAGCCCGTCCAGGGGGCCGCCGACCAGTTCCCGGTACACACGTCCGGGCCGCGGCCCCGGGTCCTCCGGGTCCGCGCCGTAGACACGGCCTCTCAGGAATTCCTCCTCGTCCATGCCAGGCAGCATCCCAGCCGGCACCGACATCCCGCGCCGGCCCCCGGGGCGCTCCCGTCCCGGCCCTCCCCGGGCGTTCCCGGCTCCCGTCCGCCCCTACACGTCGTGCCCGTGGGCGGCCAGCCATCGGTGGACCGCCGTCTTGTCGGCGACGCTGACGCGTACGGGGCCGCCGGGCGCGGGTCCCTCGTCCTCGTTGAAGCCGGTGTCGGTGACGCGGGCCGTGACCCAGTCGGCCAGTTCCCGGGCGGTCTCGGAGGACAGCCGGCCCTCCTCCCACTCCCGCCCGGCCCGTCCGGCCATCCGTTCGTCGTGGCGTGCCGCCTCCTCCAGCCACACCGGTACCAGACGTTCGACGACCTGCTCGTCCGACGGTGCGGCGGCGGGCGTGTGCGCGGAATCGTTCATGGTGGACGGGTGACCGGCCGGGTCCCCTCCATGCCTGCCCAGCTCCTCCGCGGCGCCGCGCGTCACCCGTCCGTCCGCACGGCCCCGGCGGTGGCGGGCGGCTGCGGCGGGGGCGTCATCGCCCAGCGGATCGCCCCGGTCAGCCCGTGCCCGGCCAGGCGTACGGCGGTCTCCTCGACGACCGGGAGGTACGGCAGCCCCAGCGGCTCGCGGGCCCAGCGGGGCAGCAGAGCCGCGGCGCTGGCGGCCAGCACCGCGTACGGCGGGCGGGCGATCCACGGCAGCGGGGGCCGCAGGAGCAGGAAGCGGGCGGCTTCCCGGGCCTGCGGGGTGGCCCGCAGTTCGGGGCGGTAGCCGTCGAGCCTCACGGCGAGTTCGGCCTGGTCGCCGGGCGGGTCGGGCACGCCGAGGGCCTCGGCCACCCGGGCGGCGTCGGCGACGTACCCGTCGTACGCGTCGTCGTCCAGCCGCCGGGCGCCGTAGCGCCGGTGGGCGCGCAGGAAGCTGTCGACCTCGGCGGCGTGCACCCAGCCGAGCAGGTGCGGGTCGGAGGCGGCGTACTCCTCGCCGTCCGGAGTGGTGCCGTGCACCCGGGCGTGTGCGGCCCTCACCCGCTCGACCGCCCGCCGCGCGTCCTCGGCGGTGCCGAACGTCGTCACCGCCAGGAAGGTGCTGGTGCGCTGCAGCCGGCCCCAGGGGTCGCCGCGGTAGCCCGAGTGCGCCGCGACCGCGGCCATGGCCAGGGGGTGGAGGGACTGGAGCAGCAGCGCCCGCAGGCCGCCCGTGAACATGGACGCGTCGCCGTGCACCGTCCGGATCGGCCGGTCGGGCCCGAACCAGCGGGGTCCGGGGGTGTCGTGGATGCGGGCCCGGTTGGCCGGTCCCCGCGGCCCCGCGACCCGGGCGAACAGTTCCGCGCCCAGGCGGCGGCGCACCGCGTCGAGACCGGGAATGCCCGGTATGTCGGCATCCATGTCCGCCACTCTACGCTTCCGGCCGCACCGGCGGGCCGGGCGTGGGGGCCCGTCGTCCCGGGCGCGGAGGGCGGCCGTCCGGGGTGTGTCCCCGGACGGCCCCGCGGGGTGCCGGCGGGTGTGGAGGACACTGGCGGCGAGGGCGCCGCGGGGCGCCACAGGGGTTCGGGGGTCACCGTGCGTCTGCTGTACGACACCATGTCCGGGCTGGACGGCCTCGCCCGGGGGCACCACGACCGCCTGGCCGGGCTCGCCGCCTGGCCGGAGATCGGCCCGGAGGGGAACCTGCTGCACTCCTCCTCGGGGGGCGGGCCCTCGCAGCCTCTGGAGCAGATCTGGGTGGGCCGGGACGACGGAGCGGAGGGCCGGCTGGTCGTCGAGGCCACCGCGGACCGCGGCCGTGCCTGCGTCGCCGACTCCCTCGGGGAGGCCGTGGCGGTCTACCGGCGATGGGTCCGCGAGTACGTGGCCCGCCTGGACGTGCTGTTCGAGTACAGCGACGTGCCCGGCTGCGGCCGCGACCAGTACTACGGCACGGGCGGACCGGCCGCCGGCTGACCGACGGCGGCGGGCGCCCGCGCGCCCTTCCCGGCGTCTCCCCGCACCGGTCCGGGCGGACCGGGCCGCGCGCCGGGGCGGCCCCGCCGTATCCGGCCGACCGCAGCGGATGAGCGGATGAAAGATTTCAATCGAGGGACGGGGCGTGCCATGCCGAACGCCCTCCCCCTCGCAACCGGCCGAGGGCGTGGAGGCCGTTTTCCCTGCATTCGTCCCGGCTGTGGCGAGCGTGACGACCGGAAGATCATCCGCGGCCCTTGACCGCTCCCCTGTGGGAAGCCATGGTTGATTCGTTTCAATCAACCGTCAGAACCCGGTGCCCTCCAAGGCTGCCGGGGTGGCGCGCGCTCCCCGGCGGCAGGCGGGGCGGCGCGCCCCGGGCGCCCCTCCGCACAGGACGAAGGAGTCCGCGTGACATCCGCGCAGAACACGCCGCCGGCCGTCGGCGGTCCCCGGGCCGGCGACGGCACGGTCACCCGCCGCCAGTGGAAGTGGACGATCCTGGCCGGAATGGCCTCCTACCTCGACGCGGGGTCGATCGTCGCGATCAGCTCCGGCCTGGCGCTGTTCCAGGCCGAGTACGGCCTGTCGGACCACCTCACCGGCGCGCTGGCCGCCATCGGCCCCAACGCCATCGGCGCGGCCATCGGCGCCTTCGTCGGGGGACGGCTCGGCGACAGGCTCGGGCGCAAACGCATCTACCAGTACGACCTGCTCGTGTACGCGGGCGCCATCCTGCTCATCGCCTTCGCGACGGGCCCCGTGATGCTCTTCGCGGGAACCTTCGTCGTCGGCCTCGCCGTCGGCGCGGACGTGCCCACCTCCCTGGCCCTGGTCGGCGAGTTCTCCCCCGCCAGGGCGCGCGGCAGGCTGCTCGGCTTCACCCAGGTGAGCTGGAGCCTGGGCCCGGTGGTCGTGCTCCTGCTGGCCTGGGCGCTGTCGGACCTCGGCCTGCTGGGCATCCGCATCGTCTTCCTGTCGCTGTTCGCGGCGGCCGTCCTGACCTACCTGCTGCGCAGGGGCATGGTCGAGTCGGCCACCTGGCAGGCCGCCGCCCGGTCGGGGGCGGCGGCCCGGGCCCGGGTGCGCGACCTGTTCAGCGGCCCGCACCTCCAGGCCATGCTGCTGACCGGCGGGATCTACCTGTTCTGGAACCTCGCGGCCGGCACCAACGGCGCGTTCACCCCGTACATGGTCAAGACCCTCGGCGCGGGCGGCCAGGCCACCGGCGTGCTGCTCTCCTGCGCGAGCTTCGCCCTGGTCATCGTCGGCTCGGTCGCCTTCTACATGCGGCTGGCCGACCGCAGCCACCGGCACCGCCAGGTGATGTGGGCCGCCGGCTCGGTGATGCAGGTGGCCGCGTACGGGGTGTTCCTCTTCGCCGACTTCACCGTCCCGGTGATCGTCCTCAACGTGGTCCTCTTCGGCGTGGGCCAGGCACTGGCCGGGGAGGCGGTCTACAAGACGTACAGCCAGGAGCTCTTCCCCACCCTGCTGCGCGGCACCGCGCAGGGCATCACCTTCGGCACGTCCCGCGTCGTCCTGGGTGTCTGGTCCTTCTTCGTGCCGACCCTCGCGGCGACCGGCATCTCCACCGTCGCGGCGTTCCTCACCGCGTCCCTGGCCGTCTGCGCGGTGATCGGGCTCTTCCTGCCGGACACCACGGGGAAGCCGCTGGAGCAGGTCGAGGCCGAGCGCTCCGCCGCCCGCGGCTGACCGTGCGGGGGCCCGGGCCGGCTCGCCGCCGCCCCGGGCCCCGCGGCCCGCGGTCGTCCGTCCGCCGGGCCGGGCCCGCGTCAGCCGGGCTGGTCGTTGTCCTTCAGGGCTCCCCAGCCGTGCCAGCGGTCGATCTCGATCCAGGCGCTGAACCGGCGGCGGTCCCGCTGCGAATACCGCTTCCCGAGGTAGTGGCGGGCCAGCCGGTCGATGTCGGCCAGTTCCTCGTCCTCGCGGATCTCGGCGACGCGGCCGATGAGGGTGACGTGCGTGTACCAGTCGCCGTCGGCGAGCACGGTGAGCGTGACCCGGGGGTCGTCGCGCACGTGCTGCAGCCGTTTGCGGCCCTCGTCCATGTTGACCAGCACCCGGCCGTCGTCCCACAGGTACCAGGTGGCGGTGGACACCGGCTGGCCATCGGACCGCAGGGTGGTGATGACGGCCGGATTGGCCTTCTCCAGCAGGGTGACTGCCGCTTCGGGAAGCGGTGGTTTCGACATGCGCAGCACTCCTCGACGCGTCGCCGTTCGCCGTCCGGTCGGTCTTCCGCCCTCATGATCACACGGTGCCCCGGGCTTCGCGACCCGGTGGGGGCCGCCCCCGGCGGAGAGCGCGGCGCGCGGTGGAGCGGTCGGCGCCTCAGGCGAGTTGCGCGCTCTGCAGGGCGGCGTAGGCGCCGCCGCGGCGCAGCAGTTCCTCGTGGGAGCCGATCTCCTGGATCGCGCCGTCCCGCATGACGACGATGCGGTCGGCGCCCCGGACGGTGGACAGCCGGTGCGCGACGACGAAGGTGGTGCGGCCGCGCACCAGCCGGCCCAGGGCCTGCTGGACGAGCGCCTCGGAACGGGTGTCCAGGGCCGAGGTGGCCTCGTCCAGGATCAGCACCCGCGGATCGCGTATCAGGGCCCGGGCGATGGCCAGCCGCTGACGCTGCCCCCCGGACAGCCGGGCCCCGTTGTCGCCGACCACCGTGTCCCACCCCTGCGGCAGGCGCTCGACGAACTCCAGGGCGTTGGCGTCGCGCAGCGCCTGCCGCACGGTGTCGTCGTCCGCGTGCTCCATGCCGTAGGCGACGTTCTCGCGGACCGTGCCCTCGAAGAGGATGGACTCCTGGGGCACGACCGAGACGAAGTGCCGGTACGTCCTCAGGTCCAGGTCGTCCATGTCGGCGCCGTCGAGGAGGATGCGGCCGGAGGTGGGGCGGATGAACCCGATGACGAGGTTCAGCACGGTCGACTTCCCGGCCCCGGAGGCGCCGACGAGGGCGACGGTCTCGCCGGGGGCCACGGAGAGGGTGAAGTCGCGCACCGCGGGCGCTCCGCCGTCATAGGCGTAGTGGACCCGCCGGAACTCCACGGCGCCGCGCACCTCGGTCACCTCGGTCTTGCCCGCGTTGTGCTCCAGTTCCGGGGCCTGCAGGACCTCCCCGATGGACCGCACGGACTCCAGCCCCTTGGTGACGACCGGGGCGAGGCCCATCAGGGTGCTGGTGGAGTTGGTCAGGGTGGTGAGGAACGCGCTGAGCATCACCACGTCGCCGGGGGTGATGGCCCACACCTCGAAGTACGCGATCAGGGCCGCGCCGCCGAGGAAGCAGATGCCGAGCAGGTTGAGGAGGACCCAGGACAGCGAGGCGAAACGGCCGTTGAGGAGGTCCAGGCGCCGGCCGGAGTCGAGCACGCGGCGCAGCGTGTCGTCCATGCGCCGCAGGGCGTCGCGTTCCAGGCCGTGGGCGCGGGTGATGGTGATCAGGCGGGTCATCTCGCTCACCCGCGAGGAGAGGTGCTCCACCTCCTGCCGGAAGTCCTCGTTGTGGCTGCGCAGCCGGCCGCGCAGCCGGGCCACCAGCAGTGCGGCGACCGGGACCACGAGGAGGAAGACCGGCAGGAACTGCGGGGTCCGCACGGCGATGATGGCCAGGCCGCCGGCGAGCACGGTGACGGCTCCCAGTCCGGTCTCCGAGGTCTGCTGGACCATCTGCTCGACGGTCTCCACGTCGCGGACGACCTTGGTCTGGAGCACGCCCGCGCTCGTCCGCGTGTGATAGCCGATGGACAACTGCTGCATCCGGGTGCACAGCGCCGAGCGCAGGGCGGTGCCGGTGCGGCGCACGCTTCCGTGGAGGAGGCGGACCCACAGGAGGTGCAGGGGGGTGTTGACGAGCAGGATGAGCACGGTCAGTCCCACGCTGCTCCACAGCCGTCCGAGGGGCAGGTGCATCACGACCGTGTCGACGATGGCCGCGGTGACCAGCGGCAGCAGCCAGATCGGGCTGTGCTTGACCGTGAAGACCACGCACGCCGCCGCCAGTCGCCACCGGTCGTCCCGGAAGAGGTAGAGGAGGGTGCGGACGGGGTGCTCCCCGTGGTAGCGGCGGTCGAGCGGACCTTCGAACGACGCCACGGCAACAGCCTTTCCCTCGGGAGACACGGCGATGGGGTTCCGTGGCGAGTCCACCACAGCAAGCCCTTGCTATGAGTTTCTCAGCGTAGTCCATGGCGGGCAGCAGACCCGGGCCGGCGCCCTCGGCACCCCCAAGAATGCCTTCCTTAACCACCCTAGAAGACATATCTCGCCCTTCCCCCGCGAGCACCGAAGAAAAGGCGCGGCACTCAGGAGCCCGCTCCGGAACATCTCGCTTAGAGAGCGCTTTCCCATCAGTGGGAAACGTGAGAGGTTCGTGCGCCATGAACACCGACCGCCTCCCCGACGCCCCCCTGTTCCGCGACCCCCGCCTCGACGGCGCTGCCGATCCGACCGTCGTCCTGCACCGGGGGACCGGGCAGGCGTGGATGTTCTACACCGCTCGCCGGGCCACCTTCCGCGGGGAGGGTGTCGCCTGGGTGCACGGGACGGACATCGGCATCGCCGTCAGCGACGACGGCGGCGCGAGCTGGCGGTACCGGGGCGTCGCACGGGGCCTGGAACACGAACCGGGCCGTAACACCTACTGGGCACCCGAAGTCGTGTGGCACGACGGCCTGTACCACATGTACGTGACGTACCTGCGCGGTGTGCGCACCGCGTGGACCGGGCCGCGGAACATCCTGCACTACACCTCGGCGGACCTGGAGAACTGGCGGTTCGCCTCCGTCCTCCCCCTGCCGGGCGACAGGACCATCGACGCCTGTGTGCACCCGCTGCCCGGCGGCGGGTGGCGGATGTGGTTCAAGGACGAGGCGGACGGCAGCCGCATCCACTGCGCCGACTCCCCCGACCTCCGTGATTGGGAGGCCCTGGGCCGCGCCCTGCCCGACGACCGCCCCCAGGAGGGGCCCACCGTGCTGCGGCTGGGCGACTCCTACTGGATGCTGACCGACGGCTGGTCCGGACTGCTGGTCCACCGCTCCGACGACCTGGCCGCCTGGACCCCTCAACCCGGCGCCCTCCTCGCCGGCGGCGGCGCCCGGCCGGACGACGAGGGGCCGGGCCACCATGCGATGGCCCTGCCCCGCGGGCGGGGTGACTCCGCGGTGCTGTTCTACTTCACCTCGCCCGGAGGCGGGCAGCGTTCGACCGTCCAGGCCGCCGCGCTCGCGGTGCGCGGCGGCCGTCTGGTCTGCGACCGGGACGCGCCGTTCTCCGTCGGCCTGCGTCCCGGCGCCGTCCCCGTCTGGCGGGGCGGCACGGCTGCGGACTGAGAGCCGGGCCGGGCCCCCGGAAGACCTTGCCGGACCGGCCGCACGCCGCCGCGGGGAACGGCACGTCCCCCGGACACGGCCCGGGCCCGGTCCCTCCCGTTCACCCGAGGGGCCGGGCCCGGGCCGCAGGGGACGCCCGCGATGCCCCGCGTTCCGCGCGAGCCGGGGTTTTACCGGTTGCTCCCGCCGCTCGCCTGACCGCCCTTGCGGCCCGTCTCGGCGGCCCGCTCGCGGTCGTCGGCGAAGTTCCCGGAGTCGTTGGGGTTGTCGGCCGCTGCCATGACTGCTCTTCCACTCACGTCGCGTTGGCGCCTTACGCGGACGCGGGCGCCCGGCCGACTGGCGGACATTCGCCCCTGCCCCCGCATTTTCCGGCGTTCTCCTCTTCCTTCCTGCATGACGGTCGGTCACTTCCCGTTGTCACAGGACTCGTCCGCCTTCCGCCGCACCCTCCTTCCCGCACGCGGCGAACCCCCTCCAGGGAACGGCCGGGCGGCGGGGCGGCCGGTGACCGGCCTCCCCCGGCCGCCGTCCTCCCACGGCACCGGAGGAAGGCCTCCCCCGCCCGCCCGTTTTCCCCGGTGATCACGGGAAACCCGGAACAACCGGAACCATCGGGAACAGGAAGGGAGATACGGAAGTGGCCGGGATTCCCGAACAGGAACTGGATGTGTTGTGGGAGGAGTTCCACTCGGTGGTGAACATGACCTCGCGGGAGCTGAGCGACTGGCTCATGACCCGGTCCGCGGGACAGGACGCCGAGGAACTGCCCGACCAGGCGGGCACGGCCAACGGCCGCCGTGTGCTGGAGATCCTGGGCAAACGGCGCACGGACCTCACCGACGACGACGTCCGCGTCATGCGCAAGGTCGTCGACACCGTCGCCTCCGAGCGCGGCGCCGACATGGAGCCCACCGCGGGTCAGTCCAACTGGCGCCACCGCCTGATGACACTGGGACACGATCCGCTCAAGCCCGTCAAGTCCTGAAAGAGGGCCGCCGCCCCTCTCGTCACGGCGCGGTGCCGGGACGGCATCCCGGCACCGCCCGCGGAAGTCCGCGGGCGGTGCGTCGCGGGGGTCCTGACGCGGGCTCAGTCGACGGGCTGGGGAACCGGCTGCAGCTCGGCGGCCATCGTGTGGTGCGCCTCGACGGCCGTTCCGCTCCGGAGCGGCGCCTGCTCCTGGAGGTGCTTGAGCATGACGCCCTCGCGCAGGGCCCACGGGGAGAGGGTGACGCTGTCGATCTCCATGCACTCCATCGCGGTGTGGGCGATCACGGCCCCGGCCAGGGACTGCCGGGCGCGGGAGGCGGAGATGCCGGGCAGGGCGGCGCGCTCCGCCGCGGGCAGCGCCGCGAGGGTCTCCGCCGCCGCGCCGAGGTCCTCACGGGCGATGCGGCGCGTGACGAAGGGTCCCCGCTTCCCCGGAGGCGCCCCGCACAGGCGGGCCAGCTGCTGGAACGTGCGGGAGGTCGCGACGGCCGTGCGGGGGCTCTCCCAGCGGATCCGGGTCGCCACGTCCCGCAGTTCGTGGCGGACGCGGCGGCGCAGTTCCCGCACCGCGCGGGCCGGCGGGGGATCCGCCGCGCCGAGGTACTCGCGGGTCATCCGGCCCGCGCCGATGGGCAGGGAGGCTACGTAGTCGGGGGTCCTGCTGCGGCCGAAGGCCACCTCCATCGAGCCTCCGCCGATGTCCAGGAGCACCATCGGCCCGGCCCGCCACCCCATCCACTGGCGGGCAGCCAGGAAGGTCAGCGCGCCTTCCGTCGTGCCCGGCATGACGTAGAGGGGCACGCCGGTCTCGCTGTGGACGGTCTGCAGGATCTGATGGCGGTTGGGCGCGTCCCGGATGATCGCGGTGCCGAAGGCGAAGGGGTTCCTCACCCCCCAGCGGCCGGCCTCCTCCTTCGCCGCGGCGACCGCCTCCACCAGCCTGGTCACCGCCTGCTCGCCGAGCCGCCCGTCCGGTTCGACGTGTTCGGCGAGCCGCAGCCGCCTCTTGGCCGTGTGCACCGGCAGCGGTATGTCACCGTCGCCGTCGGCCACGGCCAGCCGCACCGTATTGGACCCCACATCCACAACCGCCAGACGCATGGAATGCTCGTGCCCCGGGTCCCCGTCCGGCATGCCGTCGCACTTCGCGCGCTCCGAAGCAGGGGTGCCGGAGCGGAAGCGCGGCGCGTGCTCCCGTGCTCCCGCTTCGCGCCGGGCCCAATGCCGCGAGAGCCGCTCATTCAGGAATAATGTTCTATATGTCTGTTTTCCCGATGTTTCCGGGAGCCGGGGAGCCCAGTGGGCTGCCCCTGGAGGTGTTCGACCCCGCACCGGTCGGAGTCCTGGTCTGCCAGGGGGAGCAGCACGTCCTGACCTACATGAACGACGCGTACCGGGCGGCCTTCGGGGACCGGCCCCTGGGCGTTCCCGTCCGCCAGGCGTTCTCCGACCTCTCCGAACAGGACTACCTGGACCTGCTCGACCAGGTCCTGCGCGACGGGAACCCGGTGCAGGTCTCCGCCGCGCCCGTCACCGTCCGGTACGCGCACGGCAGGGTCCAGCAGCGGTACTTCTCGTTCAGCATGTCGCGGATCGCTCCGGCCGGGGACGGCCCGGGAGTGCTGGTCGTCGCCGCGGAGGTCACCGGGGAGGTCGCCGCCGAGCAGCGGGCGAAGACGCTGGCCGAGGAACGGCGCCGGGCCCTGCTGCGCTACCGGAGCCTGGTCGCCACGATCACCGAGAAGGTGTGGGTGGCCGACCCCGGGGGGCGTCTCGTCGAGGGAAGCGCGGCGTGGGAGCGGGTGACGGGACGGCCCTGGGAGGAGATCCGCGGCGCGGGGTGGCTCGACACCGCCCACCCCGACGACCGCGCCTCCCTGGCCGAGGCGTGGTACCGGGCCGTCGGCGGGACGCCCGACTGGTTCGAGCACGTCTACCGGTTGCGGCACGCCGACGGGACCTACCGGCACTGCCTCCTGCGCGCCGTGCCCGTCCGCGACGACGGGAGCGTGCTGGAGTGGGTGGCCGCCTGCGTCGACGTCGAGGAGCAGTGGCGGCGGGACCGGCGCGGCGAACTCCTCGCCCGTGCCGCCGCCTCGGTGGCGGAGTCCGGGAGCGCCCCGGGCGCCTTCGCCGCCCTGAGCCGGGTGGTGGTACCGGACCTGGCCGACGAGTGCGGCATCTACCTGGTGTCCGACTCCCCCGAGCCGCCTCCCTTGGACGCCCCCTTCGTGGTGGACCGGGTCGCGGCCACCGCGCGGGAGGGACTTCCGCCCGGCCTGCCGCCGCACCGCAAAGAGCGCATCGATCCCGGCCACGCCCTCGCGCGCGCCGTCCGCGACCGGCGCGCGGTCCGCGTCTCCTTCCCTCCGGGCGGCGTACCGGCGGACGTCGCCCCGCCGGGTTCGCTGCCGTGGCTGGCACGCTCCGGGGCACACAGCGGGGTGATCCTGCCGGTCCTGGTCGACGGCGCCGTGGCGGCGGTGGTGACCGCCTTCGTCTGCGGGGACCGCGAACCGATCGGCCCGGTCGACCGGGCCCTGCTGCGGGAGGTGGTCGAGCAGGCCCACGACGCGCTCAGCCAGGCGCTGCGGTTGCAGCGCACCCAGCGGGTCGCGCTGGCCATGCAGCGCAGCCTCCTCACCGAGCCCCCCGACCTCCCGCACCTGCGGATCGCGGCCCGCTACCTGCCCAGCCCGTCCGCCGACGAGGTGGGCGGGGACTGGTACGACTCCTTCCGGCTGCCCGACGGGTCCGTCCTGCTGATCATCGGCGACGTGGTCGGGCACGATCTGCGGGCGGCCGTGGCCATGGGCAGGATGCGCAACATGCTCCGCGCGCTCGCCGCCGACCACGGCGGCCGGCCGCCCGGCGACGTCGTGCGGCGCCTGGACGCCGCCGCGCAGGCTCTCGACCCGGCCATGGGCACGACCACCTGCGTGGTGGCGCGTGTGGAGAGCACCGGGAAGGACGGGGACGCCGGGGGCCCGTGGCGTCTGGTGTACACCGTCGCCGGCCACCCCCCTCCCCTGCTGGTCGCCGAGGACGGCGAGGCCCGTTTCCTGGAGGGCGCCCGCGAGGCCCTGCTCGGCGTGCTCCCTCCGGGCGTCCACCGTGGCAGCGCCACCGAGGACCTCCCCGCCGGCGGGACCCTGCTGCTCTACACCGACGGCCTGGTCGAGCGCCCCGGCGAGTCCCTCGACGTGGGCCTGGAGCGGCTGCGGCGCCGGGCCGCCGCACTCGCCCGCGAGCCCGTAGAGGTGCTGTGCGACGAACTGGTGGCCTCCGCCGCCGCGGCGGGGCGCGACGACATCGCCCTCATCGCCCTGCGCCCGTCCGCCCCGTAGGTCCGCCCCCGCTCCGAACGGCCGGCCCGCCGACCGGATAATCAATGCATCGGCCACCTACTTCGACAGCCGGGATGACATGACCTTCCTGTACGCCCCCGTACCGGCCCCGCCCGCCGGCCGGCGCGGCCACCCCGCCCCCCTGCCCGCACGGGCCTCCTCCGAACGTCCTCCGCTCCGGCCGTCCCCCGCCGCGGCCCGCGCCGGGAACGGCCGTCCGAGGAACGGGGGAACGCGGTGCGGGGAGTACTGACCGGCTTCGCGGTGATCGCGGTGGTCGTCGCCACCGGATACGTCGTCGGGCGTCGCGGCCGTCTCGGGCCCGAGGGCCGCCAGGTGCTCACCAGGCTCGCCTTCCACGTGGCCACTCCCGCCCTGCTGTTCACGACCCTCGCCCGGGCCGACCTGTCGGTGCTCCTCTCCGGCCGGCTGCTGGTCACCGCCCTCAGCATGGCGATCGTCGCCGGGGCGTTCGCCGCGGTGGGCGCCGTCCGGCGCTGGGGAGTCGGGCGAACCACGATCGGGGCGCTGTGCTCCGGCTACGTCAACGCCGGCAACCTCGGCATCCCGATCGCCGTGTACGTGCTCGGGGACGCCTCCCTCGTCGCCCCCGTACTGCTCTTCCAGCAGGTCCTCGTCACCCCGATCGCGCTGACCGTGCTGGACCTGTCCCTGGGGGGCGAGCGGAAGCCGCTGTGGCAGCGCCTGACCACGCCGCTGCGCAACCCGATGGCGGTCGGCTCCCTGTCCGGGGTCGCCGTGGCGGCGGCCGGCTGGACGGTGCCCGGTCCGGTGCTGGCCCCCCTGACCCTGATCGGCGACATGTCCGTGCCCGCCGTCCTGCTGGCCTTCGGCATCTCCCTGTGCGGCAGCAGCCTGCCCGGCCGGGGCGGCGACCGGAGCGCGGTGGTGCTCTCCGCGTCCCTCAAGTCGCTCGTGCAGCCGCTGGCGGCATGGGTCCTGGCGGTGGGGGTCTTCGGACTCCGCGGGACCGCCGTGTTCGAGGTCGTGGTGACCTCCGCCCTCCCCGCGGCCCAGAACCTGTTCACCTACGCGTCCCGCTACCGGGTCGCCGAGAACCTGGCCCGCGATTCCATCCTGTTGTCCACCGTCGCGTCCGTGCCGGTGCTCGTGGCCGTCGCGGCGCTGCTGGGCTGAGGGGCCGTGTGCGGTCCGGCCCGGCGTCCGCCGCCGGGCCGGACACCGCTCGCCGGTCCCTCTGCCCGGCCCCGGCCCGGCCGGCCCCCGGTCGCGCGCGCCCGCCGCGGCTTTGCCCGTGCCCGGCTGCGGCCGCCCCGGTGTCAGCCGGGCCGGCGGACGGGCGAGCCCGCGAGGAAGGCACGGATGTCCTCGACGGCCTGTCCGTGGCAGGTCTCGTAGTTGGCGCGGGAGACGTAGCCCAGGTGCGGGGTGGCCGGCAGACGCGGCGCGGTCCGCACCGGGTGGTCCGCCGGAAGGAGCTCGATGTCGAACACGTCGATGCCCGCCCCGGCGATCGTGCCCTCGTGGTGGGTGAACTGGCGGTGCCGCATACGGTGACACCGTGCCGCTCGGCGGCGAAGTCGATGGCGGAGTCGATGGCGGAGTCGCGCATGCCGGAGGCGACGAGCAGCTTCAGCCCCGACAGCCGGGCGAACAGCGCCGCGGTGAAGGGGACCCGCTCACGCAGGGTGACGACGATGTCGAAACCGGCGAGGGCGGCGCGAGTTCGTCCTCCGTGCCGAGGTGTTCGCGGAAGGGGACGACGTCGACCCTGCCGGCGGTGGACGACCAGTCGGCGACGGTGGTGGCGACGCCCTGGAAGCCGTCGGGCACGGCGCAGCGGAATCTCATGCCGGTTCCCTTCGTCGGGGCCGGAACGGCCCGTGCCCGGACCCGGACGCGGGCACCATGATCGCGCACCGGTCAGGGGGCTCGCCGCCGCTTCTCCGGCCACCGGACCGTCCGTGGCCGGCGTCGACCGTCCCTCGGTCCGGTCCCGGGCGGCGTGCGGCCGCAGGGGCCCGCCCGGGGAGCCGGGCCGCGCGACGCCGCCGGGCGCGGGCCGCCCGCTGCGCCGGGGCGCCGGAAATCGCCGGGCCGTTCTCTGGTAGGCAGGGGGCATGAGCCTTCACGACATTCCCCTGCGCACCCTGTCGGGCGAGCCCACCTCCCTGGGCGCGTACCGGGGCAAGGTGCTGCTGATCGTCAACGTCGCCTCCAGGTGCGGGCTGACCCCGCAGTACGAGGGCCTGGAGCGGCTGCAGAAGAAGTACGCCGACCGCGGGTTCACCGTGCTGGGCGTGCCCTGCAACCAGTTCATGGGCCAGGAGCCCGGCACTCCGGAGGAGATCGGGGCCTTCTGCTCGGCCACCTACGGCGTCACCTTCCCCCTCCTGGAGAAGACCGAGGTCAACGGGGACGGCAGGCACCCCCTCTACACGGAGCTGACCCGGCTCGCGGACGCCGGGGGACAGGCCGGCGACGTCCAGTGGAACTTCGAGAAGTTCCTGGTCGCGCCGGACGGGACGCCCGTCGCCCGGTTCCGCCCCCGCACCGAGCCGGAGGCGGAGGAGATCACCTCCGCCATCGAGGCCCACCTGCCCGCCTGAGCGTTCCCCTGCCCGTTCCGTCCGGCCCGCGCTGGCCGGACGGAACGGAAGGAGCGGATGGAACGGAAGGAGCGGACTCCCCGCCCCTCCCGCACCGGACTATCGTGAATATCGCACAAAAGGTGCATCATTCGCGATACGGACGGCAGGTGTCCGCGATGATCCAGGAACTCATCACGGCGGGGATCGCGTCGCTCTCCGCCGGAGCCGTCTACTTCACGGCGGCGGCCCGGGTGGTCAAGCAGTACGAGCGCGGTGTGGTCCTCCGGCTCGGACGGGTGAGGGACGCCGTACGCCCACCCGGCTTCACCATGATCGTCCCGGTCGTCGACCGGCTGCGCAAGGTCAACATGCAGATCGTGACCCTGCCCGTGCCGGCGCAGGAGGGGATCACGAGGGACAACGTGACCGTCCGGGTCGACGCGGTCGTCTACTTCAAGGTGGTGGACCCCGTCGACGCGATCATCCGGGTGGAGGACTACCGCTTCGCGGTCTCGCAGATGGCGCAGACCTCCCTGCGCTCCATCATCGGCAAGAGCGACCTGGACGACCTGCTGTCCAACCGCGAGAAGCTGAACCAGGGCCTGGAACTGATGATCGACAGCCCGGCCGTGGGCTGGGGCGTCCACGTCGACCGGGTCGAGATCAAGGACGTCTCCCTGCCGGAGACGATGAAGCGGTCGATGGCCCGCCAGGCGGAGGCCGCCCGCGACCGGCGGGCCCGCGTCATCAACGCCGACGCGGAGCTCCAGGCCTCGAAGAAGCTCGCGGAGGCGGCGCAGCAGATGGCCGACACCCCCTCGGCACTGCAGCTGCGCCTCCTGCAGACGGTGGTGGCGGTCGCCGCCGAGAAGAACTCCACACTGGTCCTCCCCTTCCCCGTCGAGTTGCTGCGCTTCCTCGAGAAGGCCCAGCAGAACCCGAACCCGCGCCAGGACGCGCTGCCTCCCGCCTACGCGCAGGCTCCGCCCCCGTACGCGGCGGCCGCCCCGCCCGGACGGCACCGGGTCCCGGAGACCGGCGGCCGGTGACGGCCGCGGGCGCGGCCCGCCGGACCGCGCCGGGCACCGGTTCAGGCCGTCACCGGGACGGGGTCGCGCCGTTGCCGGTCCGGTCCAGCGGCCCCCAGCTGCCCCGCTGCCGGTTGACCTCCTCCTCGGCCTCCGTGATCATCCGGGCGTCGATCCAGGCGATCGGCTTCACCTCCCGGACCAGCGGTTCGTTGTCGGGCCCCCGTCCGACCTCCCGGCCCCGCAGCACCCAGGGCCGCACCCCCGGGCCCTTCTCCCGGCGCAGGTGGCAGTAGTCGTACAGGCGCCGGGCGACCCAGAGCCGGACCGGCCGCCTGGCCCACCACGGCTCGACGTCCAGGGTGTTGGCGGACAGGCCCGGCAGCGGGACGCCGGTCAGGTCGTCCGCGCTCTCCGCGGCGCCCAGGTCGGCCTCCGGGCCGCGGGACCAGCGGACGTACAGGTGCCTGCCGTTCTCCACCAGGCGGGCCAGCTCGTCGAGGGAGGTGAGGACGGGCAGCTCGGACGGGACGGTCATACCAGCGTTCGCTCCTCGGGATCGTGTGCCGTCCGGTCGTGAGCACGCCCGGCGAAGCATGACCTCGGGCCAAGGAGCCGTGCCACCGGACCGGCACACGGCGCGTGCCCGGCCCGCACGGGCGGAAAACCCCCGGAGCGGGTGTTCGCGCTCCGTTCACCGCCTGTCACAGGACCGCGCGGCCGCACGGGACGGAGTGATGTTTCGCCCCGCTTGTCGACGGTTAGGCGCTTTGCTGCAAGACGGTACGGCACCACCGGGAGGAGACCGTCATGGGCAGGCTGGGAGACATGGCGAACAAGGCCAAGCAGATGGCCAAGGGCCACCCCAAGCAGGCGGACAAGGGCGTCGAACGGGTCGAGCGGGCGGTCGACGAGCGCACCGGAGGCCGCTACGACGCGCAGACCGACAAGGCCTCGGACACCGTCCGCCGCTCCTACGAGAGCGAGGACGACGAGCGGCAGTGACCGCTCCCGGCTCCCGAGCGGAGCGTGAGGGGCGCCGGCGCGCGACGCGCCGGCGCCCCTCACCGGCTTCCGCCGCCCGGCCCCGTCACGGGGTGCCCGGACGCGCGGCGCCGAAGGGGTTGTCGATGACGTAGCGCCACAGTCCGTCCGCGCCGCGGCGCGCCACGTCCGTCGCGGTGCCCTCCACGTGCACGCGCTCGCCCTCCGGCCCCGTGCCCTCGATGGCCCAGTCCACGATCAGCAGGGCGATGTCGCCGGCGACGTAGGTGTGCCGGGGCCGGACGGTCACCGGCAGGCCGAGACCGAGCAGAGCGGTCTGGGCCCGGACCACGTCGTCCCCCCGCGACCGGGCGCGTGAGACGGGGGACCGCCGGGGACGTGCCCCCCGGGGCATGCCTCAGGAGCGCGGTGCGGTGCCGGTCCCTCCCGTCTCCCCCGCCTCCTCCGAGGCGGGGAACGCATCGGGGGAGACCCGGGGGGCGGGGCTGCTGGTCACGCGGTAGCGCCCGTTGGGCACGTGGTCCGACGCGGTGACGCGGACGGCGAGCGGCCCGGCCCACTCGTACCCCTTGCTCTCGCCGTGACGGGCCAGACTGTCCGTCAGCTCCTGGCCGATGCGGGTGCCGTGCCGCTCCAGTTCCTCGTAGACCTCGCCGGAGAGCTCGACCTCGTAGGCGTTGGGGACCACCACACGGCTGTGGCTGCACACCACGGCGTGGCTGTCGCACTCGTGCCGCAGGGCGTCGAGCAGTTCCACCGGTTCCCCGCCGAAGACCTTGGCGAGCAGCGCCCGCTCCCAGCGCTCGACCTTGCGTTCCCAACGGCTCAGTGCACCCATGGGGAATCGCGTGCCCGGGCCGCAGCGCCCCATGCGCGTCCGTGTCCCCGGGCGTCCCGTCCGGACGGTCCCGGCGGGGGCCGTCCGGACGGGGACGTCAGACGTTGGGCACGCGCAGCTTCTTCCAGCTGTCGGGGCCGGGGATGCCGTCCGCGTCCTTGCCGGAGTAGCCCAGCTTGCGCTGCCAGGCGGCGTACGACTTCCGGTCGGCCTCGGTCCACTCGGGGCCGGGGCCGACCTCGTAGCGCCCGCAGCCCTCGGCGACGAGCCGCTTGCCCATCGCCGTGATGATCTTGCTCTTGCGTCCGGGGCGGAAGAAGTCCGCACCGGGGAACGGCTCGTACTCGGCCGGGGGCTTGGGCGCCGGCTCGGTGGGGCCGTCCGGTCTCTCTCCCAGCCGCCTGGCGATCCGGCGCCGCATGGTGTCCATCGAGAAGCCGCGCGGGTCGACCTTGCCGGGCTGCCACTCCCGGTGGCCTATCACGGACTTCTCGTTCCAGCCGTGCGCGCGGCACAGGGCGGCCGACGCCTTCTCGATCGCCAGTTTCTGCGCCTCGGGCCACGGGTCCCTGCCGTCGCCGAGGTTGACGCACTCGAAGCCGTAGAAGTAGCGGTTGCCGTCGGTGTCGGCCTCGTTGTCGTCGGGCAGCGACCGTTCGCCGATGACGGCCCGGAGCACGTCGCCGTCGCCCAGGCCGGCGTGGTTGGCCCGGCCGTTGCCCACCAGGTGCACCACCCCCTCCTTGTCGATCACTCCGTGGCACAGCGGGCCGGGCAGCGAGGAGTAGCCCTCGTAGCACAGCTCGACGGTGTGGGCGGTGCCCCGGGTGACGGTGTGGTGGATCATGACGCCGTGCACCGGGCCCCAGGGGCCCTTGCTGTTGCGGTTGTGCGAACGCCAGTTGCGGTACTCGCGGACCTCCAGGCCCTCGTCCCGCAGCGCCTTGAGCAGGCGGGAGGCGTTCAGGGGTGTGGCCATGCCTCGGTTGCTCCTCTCGGGTGCGCCGGCGGTCCGCCGGCGGTGTGCTCTGCGCCCGCCCGGCCGCGGGCCGTCCGGACGGGCGGGTCCGGTTCCCGGGGCCGGTTCAGTTCCCGGGGCGGTCGGTGTCCGGCCCGGCCGGCTCCTCCTCGCGCGCTTCCTCCCCCGCCGTCTCCTGCGGTGTCTCCTCCGCCGTCTCCCGGCCCGTCTCCCGCGCGGCCTCCTGCGCCGCGTCCCGTTCGGCCAGTGCCCTGGCCTCGGCCTCGACCGCCTCCTCGGCCGCCAGGTCCTCCCGGCCGGCCACCGGGACGGCCGCCGCCAGCGGCCCGAAGGACATCCGCAGGTCGGAGGAGACGCCCTCTCCCATCACCCAGGCCAGGGGCGCGTAGTGCACCCGGACGCCGGCCGGTTCCCGCAGGAGCGGTTTGCGGGCCGCGTTCACCGGCCACTCCACGTCCCCGGTGGCGGTGCGGGCCGGAATCAGCCAGTACTCACCGGTCCGGTAGGCGCCGCCCGCCTCGAAGTGGATCTCGACGCCGTCCTCCAGCGGCAGCCACCGGCCCTCCTCGATCCGGAGCGCCCCGCCCTTCAGCCCTCCGCGCGCGCCGTGCCTGCCGCGCCGCGGCGGCTCGTGGTGGTCCCAGCGGCGCAGGTACGGGTGGAGTTCGGGACGGCGGCCGACTCCGGACTCCGGTTCGGCGGACAGCCGCACGCGCCGTCCCGGCAGGTCGACCTCCTCCACCCGCAGCAGCGGCAGCGGCTCGCCGCGGCCGGTGTAGGCCGTGTCGACGAGTTCCACCCAGTCCCCCACGTCCAGGTCCGACCTGTCGTCGCCGCCGAGGGAGGCCAGTTCGGCCCAGGTGCCGTCGAGACCGTCGACGGGGAGGACCACGGAGCCGTTCTCCCGCGACCACTTGAAGGTGGCCTCGCCCGCCGCCCCGCCCTCGTGGACCTCCACCCGGTAGAGCTGGTTCTCCGGGCCGCGGTAGCGGGAGTCGGGCCGGATCGCGCAGGGGTCCTCGTCGGCGCGGTCCGGCCGGCGGCTGCGGGCCGCCAGACGGGACCCCGGCGCGGACCGCTCGTCGGCCCAGCGGCGGAAGGCGGTGCGCAGGGCGTCCTTGCCGGTCTCCCCCTCCGCCACGTCCAGTTCCGAGCCGGGCAGCGCCAGCACCTGCCAGACGACCTTCACGCGGGCCGCCGTGTCCGGCGCCGCGGGACCGAGGGCCACCTCGCGCAGGGCCGGGTCCTCGGCCGCGGTCACCGAGCGCTCCCACACCTTCAGGTAGACGAGGTAGGGGAACGCCGAGGGCAGCCGGTCCCCGGGCCGTTCGGGGTCCCGGTGGCCGTCCGGCTGGTCCCAGTACGTCCAGTGGGCGGGCGTCCGGGGTCCGGTGCCCCGGGAGGCGCCGCCGGCCCCGGTCCCCCCTCCGGAGGCGCCGGTGGCGCCGGAGTCGCCGGCGGCGCCACCGTGGTCGTCGTCGACGGCGTCGCCGGGGACGGGCCGGTCGGCGTCGCACAGGATTCCGTCGACGTAGTAGCGGCCGCCTCCGATGACCAGGTCGTCCAGTTCGTGGCTGCGGCTGTCGAGGGTGATGGCGAAGCCGGTGGCGCCGGCGGGTCCGCCGTGCGGGCCGATCAGGTCGGCGGCGAGGGTGCGGATCTGGTGGAGCTGGATCGCCGTCTGCTCGTTGGCGTCCGCGTCGAGCTGGACGCGGCCCTGCTGGGCGAGCACCGCCGAGTAGTGCCGCTCCGGCCGGAAGGTGATGCGGGAGAGGTCAGCGTGCATGGAAGGGGTCCCCCTGGAGAAGGTTCCGTAGGTCTGCGAGGTCTGTGGACGCGTCGTCCCGGGCGTCGTCCCGGGCCCGCCGGCGGTCAGGTCACGAAGAGGACCCCCACGTCGGCGCCCGCGGGCGTGTACTCGGCGAGCCGGGCGCGGAGGCTGTCCTCGCGCTGCGGGAGGTAGAGGTCGTGGAAGGCGCCCATCGACGCGCCGTCCTCCGCGCCCCGGACGATCTCCTCGGCGCAGCCGGGGGCCAACTGGCCGTAGGCGGGCGTGCCGTAGCGCTCGCTGGTGAACAGCGGCCGCACGCGTCCGGCCGCCTCCCGTCCGGCGAGGTCGGGCTGGCAGCGGTGGCGGCGCGGCGTCCGGGAGCCGGGCGGCACGTAGGAGAAGCGCAGGCAGCCGGTGCCGCGCCGGGCCACGTGCATCCGGCCGGTGAAGACGCTGTTCTCGCCGATGGCGACGGCGTGGGCGTGCACCTCGCCGATGACCGTGGCGCGGTGGGCGTGCAGGACGGCGTGCGCGTGCCGGCAGTCCGGCGCGGACAGCGCCTCCAGGTCGTGCGCGGTGGCGTCCAGGACGCTGTCGCGGAGGTGGATCTCCAGCGGGTCGGTGCCCACCTCGTCGCCGATGACCTGGATGGTGCCCAGGATGCTCCGCTCGATCCGCACGCAGGCGGTGGTGCGTTCCAGGACCAGGCTCGGCTCCCCGGGGGAGTGCGGCTCGCACTCCGGCTTCAGGGACCAGCCCGGCACCAGGGTGCAGTGCCGGACAGTGACCGAGCCGACCGGTCCGGTGACGTTCACACCGCGTCCGGTGATCAGCAGGCCGTCCAGCACGACGCGCGGCGCCCGGCCCGGTTCGCAGTCCTCGCGGGCGCGGATGTTGAGCGCGTCCGGGCGGTTGCCGTACCAGTCCAGGAGCCGGATCACCGGGCGGGTGCCCTCGGCGGCGCGCAGGTGGAGCCGGTCGCCGGGTTCGAGGTCGAAGTCGAGCTGTTCCTGGTGGGCGCCGTTGTGGGCGATCTCGATGATGCCCTCGGGACCGCGGCGTCCGGCCCGCCGGTCCTCGCGCCACGCCTCGTACGCGTCCATGATCCGCTGGTGGGCGCGGCCGGGGCCGACCCGGTAGACACCGGCGGCGTCGGGGGTGGTGCGGTCGTCGCGGGCGTACTCGCCGCCGCCGGTGTCGTCGGAGAAGGCGTGGTGGTAGTCCACCCGGACGCCCTGGCGGGGCGCGGAGCGGGAGCCGAAGGCGATCCGGCCGAGCTCCGGGTCGACCGCGACCTGTCCGCGCTTCGGGCGGTAGCGCCAGTCGGTGAGGTCGGCGACGACGATGTCCGAGGGCGGTACCGGTTCCTTCCGCCCGTCCACGCGGACGGCGAGGCTCTTGCCCGGCCCGTAGTAGTCCGCGAGCCGGTCCTGGAGCTGCCGGCGGCGGATGTACGCGGGGACGTTGTCGATCGTGGCGAGGTGGGTGGGGGACGGTTCCGGCTCGGGCCGGGTCACCAGGGGGGTGTCGTTGCCGAGGATGGAGAACGTGTACAGGTTGCGGGCCCGGTCCACGCAGTAGGCGGGCGCGTCGGTCACCGGGTACGGCCCGAGGCGCCACACGTACAGGCCGACCCCGGCCGGGGTGAGGCCGCCGGGTGTGCGCCGGGATCCTGCGCGCCGTACGTCCGCCGAACGCGCTGTCGTCGTGAACGGCCCGCCCGCCAGGTCCAGTTCCGTCCCGTCGCGCAGGTCGGCCAGCCGGCCGCGGGAGAGCCGTCTGTCGTTCGCGGCCTCGGTCCGCGCCCCGTACAGCCTGACCGGCTGGTGGTGGGAGACCAGCCGGGAGAACTCCACCGCCCGCGCGGGCCAGCCGGACACCGACTCCGCCAGTTCCTCCAGCAGGTGGAGCGTGCCCTTGCGGCGCCGGTTGGCGACGGTGGCCGCCACGTCCCGGCGGGGTGCCAGGACCCGGGCCAGGCGCTCCCGGGAGGAGTCCGGCGGGCCGCCGTCCCGCAGGCCGGTGGTGAGGATCCGCTCGTAGCCGGGCAGCGGCCGGTGGCCGACCAGGTCGCCGAGGTAGGGCAGCACCCAGTCGGCGGCGGTCTCCACGAACCAGTCCTCGTACTGCTGCTCGACCCCGGTGCGGACGAGGTCGGCCTGTTCGGCGATCACGGCGAGCAGCGCGCGCAGGGGTTCGCCGCGGTCGCCGTCCCGCAGCCGGTGCCACTGCGGCAGCAGCTCCGCGAGCCCGTCCGGCTCCCTGCTCATCGCCGTGTCCTCTCCGTCGTGGGGGTCGTGGGGGTCGTCGGGCTCATCGGGTGGCCTCCGTGAGGATCAGCGTGTCCGCCGGTCCGGGCGCGAACAGCGCGAGCTGCGCCGGCCTGATGCCGCGGAAGACGGACACCGAGCGGCCCTCGGGCAGGGGCCGGGTGTCGGTGATGTCGGGGTTGAGGCGCAGCAGTTCGGCGAGCGTGATGCCGTGGCGGGCGGCGATCTCGCCGAGCGTCTCGCCGCCGTCGGCGGTGACGGTGTGAACGCTCTCGTCGTACCGGGCGGGCCGGGCCGGCACCACCGCCCGCGGGCCGCCTGCGGCGGCCGCCGGACGCGCCGCCTCGCGGGGGATGTCGGACGCCGGCACGCCGGTGAAGACGTCCACGTCCACGTGGTCGACTCCGGGCACCGAGTGCACCGTGGCCAGGACCTCCGACAGGAGGGCGGGCTGTCCCAGTTCCCGTCCGGCGAAGCCCATCTCGCGCAGCAGGGCCCGCCGCACGCGCGGTTCGACGTCGGCCCAGGAGTGGTCGCGGGCCGGCGCGATCCGGGCCGCCAGGAGCAGCAGCACCGGTTCGCGCACGTCCACGCGGACCGGGAGCCGCGGGTCGCCGTGGGCGGCCAGCGCCTCGCGCAGGGAGCGCAGGGTGGCGGAGTCCTCGCCGAGGGGCACGTCGTCCGCCCCGGCGACCGTCACGTGCAGCACCCGCCGCCGCCCGTCGTGCACCTCGCGGGCCGAGGCCCGGCCGATGCCCGCGTGGGAGCGGGCGAAGTCCTCGTAGTCCCGTACGGACACCAGCCGGTCGAGCGCGGAGACGGCGAGCGGGATCGCGCGCCGGGTCCGCCCGGGACCGTCGGCGTCCGAACCGCCGGTCGCGGGCAGCGGGTTGGTGACGGCGGTGACGCCCAGCGGCCGGGAGACGGCCTGGGTGATGCGGCCGGCCGCGACGTTGGCGGCGGCGCCGGTGCCGAAGCGGTAGCGGGCGCGCACGTTCTCGTGCCCGGTGGGGAGCCGTGCGCCGTGCACGCCGTCGCCGAACGTCACGGTGGTGCGGCCGTCGGCGTCGGTGCCGATGACGTACACCCGTTCGCGCGGGCCGCGGCCGGCGAGGCTGTCGACGGGGTGCCACAGCAGCCCGTCGACCCGGATCTCCAGGGCGGGCCGGGCGCCGAGGGGGTGTCCCCCGCCGGGGGCCGGGGAGGGACTGTCGGCGGGGAGCCAGGTGAGCGGGGCGTGCCAGAGCGTGAAGGTCTGGTTGGCCCGGCCCGCGTCGCCGCTGCCGATGGCCTCGTCGCGGCTCTCGCCGTGCGTGGCCGGCACCACGTTGCCGTGGATGGTCAGGGTCTCGCGCCGGTAGCGGTGGGCGAGGTCGGCGGTGAGGGTGAGCACGGTGTGGACGTGGTCGCCGGGCAGCCCGGGGTCGAGTCTCTGCTCGGCGGCCGCGATCACCGCGAGTTCGGCGCCCCGCACCCCGGAGACGCCCGGGATGTCGGTGCGTTCGCCGGAGACGATCAGCCTCCGGCCGGGCTCCAGTCCGTCGTACAGTTCGGCGAGTTCGATCTCGTTGCTGCCCACGTCGTCGGCCAGCGGCTCGTCGGCCGGGCGCAGCGCTTCCCCGGCGGCGTGCACGGTCGCGTCCCGGATGTGGGAGAGCAGGACGTCGTGCTCGTCCAGCCAGGGGTCGGCGAGGGTGAGTTCGGTGCCCCGGCCGGTGATGCCGTAGCGGGTGTAGGAGCCGGTGCGCACGGCCGTCACGCGGGTGGTGACGAGCGCGAGCGCCCTGTCGCCGGGGATGCCGTCCCCGGCTCCCTTGCGGGGGCGTTCGACCGCGATCCAGCTGCCGGCGGTGATCGCCTCGTGCACCGTGTCCAGGGCCAGGACGTTGCGGTGGGCGGGCCCGGGGACGGTGGCGACGCCGATCTCGACGTTGGCCGGTTCCCCGCCGGTGGTGTAGGCGACGGTCACCTCGTACGTCCCGTGGGTGGCCTGGTGGCGGGCGCCGGGTGCGAGCGTCCACTCCCGCTCGGCCCCGCCGCCCCGCACCGCCACCCGGACGCGGCCGTCCGCGCCGGGACGGGAGACGGACAGCGCCACCCCGGGCAGTCCGGCGCGCAGTTCGGCGGTCACGTCCGGCTCCGGCGGGACCGCCTGCCGTTCCCGCGGCCGGTCCGGGTCCTCGTCCTGGCCGGTGGCGGCGGTCAGCCGCACCGTGCCGGGGCCGAGGCCGAACTCGGTGTCGGCGGGGAGGTTCTCGCCGCGCTGCACCGTGACGGTGGGCTCGGCGTGCACGAACTCGGCCTTCACCGGCACCCTGCCGGCGGTGTCGAACACGATGCGCACGGTGGTCAGCGTGGCGCCGGCGAGAGGCCAGTCGGACTGCCGGATCACCCGGCCGCGTTCGTCCTGCACCGGCCTCAGCGGCGCCGTCGAGCCGAAGGGCGCGGCGGTCACCCGCATGGCCAGCAGGTCGGTGAGGGCCGGGGACGCGGCCGGTGTCGCGGCCTGCCGCCAGGCGGTGCGCAGTCCGTCGGCCAGGGACGGGTCGAGTGCGGACAGCAGCCGCGCGCCGAGGCCGAAGTCCGCTCCGAACGGCCGTGCCGGGCCGGGGGGCGGGGTGCTCGCGGCGGGCGGGCGGCGCCTCCCCGGGGAGCGGAGCGCGGGCAGCAGGGCGTCCAGGGCGCGGGCGGCCGCGCGGCCGGGTTCCGCCGTGCGGTGCCCGGCGGCGCCCGCCGCGCCGGGGCCGCCCGTGCTCGTGCCGTCCGGCTCCGTTCCGTCCGGCAGCAGCGGCCCCAGCAGGTCCGCCCGCTCCCGGAGGTCGGTGAGGACGGCGGCCAGCCTCTCGAACCAGGCGGCGGTCCGCTCGTGCGGTTCCGCCAGGGCCCGCGCCTCCTCCAGCCGCTCCAGGGGCTCCTCCAGCCGCCGCGCGAACGCCTCGGGCGTCCTCAGCAGGTCGAGGTCCGCCCGCAGCCGGGTGAGCACCTGCTCGTCGAAGTCCTCGACGAGCCGGCTGCCCGCGGGCCGCGGGTTGGGGCTGCCGGCCGACACCGTGATCCACCGCTCCAGTTCCCCGACGAGTTCCGCCAGGGTCGGGGGCGGCGAGACGGGCAGCCCGAGGGCGGTGCAGTCGTCGTCGCGGTCGATGCGGACACGGGTCACCGGGAGCAGCAGCCGCTGTCCGGGGGCGCCGGAGCCGTCGCCGGAGAAGACGAACAGCAGCCGGTCGCCCACCGAGAGGGCGTTGGCCGTCCCGGCGACGTACAGCTCCGACCGCTCCCGCAGGTCCTCGGGGGTGAGCGGGGCCGGGCGGCGGCGGCGCACCTTCAGGTCGTTCCACGACCAGCGGGCCGTCAGGTCCTCGTCCGTCTCGAACGTCTGCGCCTCCTCCTCGGCGGAGGCGGGGACGCTGAGGCTGCGCGAGCCCCGGGGGATCGGCACCGGGACGTCCTCGCGGCTGCGCGGGTCCCGGTCGACGGTGTACGCCAGGTGGGTGCCGGCGGCGAGCCCCGGGCGCGGCCGGTGCCCGACCAGCCGTCCCAGCCGCACCAGCGAGCGGTGGTCGTCCGCGGTGCGCAGGTAGCCCTCGTCGGCGATCCGCTCGGAGTGGAAGGTCAGCAGGTCCCCGAGGACGGCCCAGGCGTCCAGCAGCGCGATCGCCGGATCGTCGGGGGTCCGTGCCGTCAGCCCGCGCAGGGCGGGGTGGGCGGGCGAGGCCAGCCGGTCGAGCATGGCCGCCAGGAAGGAGCCGTAGTCGCCCACCCGGTGGTCCAGCGCGGACCGGCCCGGCGGGTTGTGGAGGGGGCGGGGGGCGCGGCGCTCGTCGCTCCCCCGGCCGCCCCCGCAGCCGCAGGAGCAGCCGCCGCGGATGTGCTCGCCGGTCATCGCACGCCTCCGAGGGTCACGGTGAGCCTGCCGTTCTCGGGCCGCTCCGGGTCGTTGTCGCATTGGGCGATCTCCAGCGGTCCGAGCCGCAGCACGCCGTCCTCCAGTGCCGAGTCGTCGAGCGGGTCCGTGTCGGTGGAGGCGTCGGCGAACAGCCGGTGCAGCCGGGTGACCCGTACGCTCTCCACGCCCGGCACGGCCGCCGCCACCGCCACCAGGCGGCTCAGCCGCACCGGTTCGCCGAAGCCGAGCGCGTCGGGGTGGAAGAAGCCGAGCCGGCCGCCGGGCAGCCTCCGGCTGCCCAGCACTCCGTGGAGCTCGGCCAGGATCCGCCCGTGCTGGTGGCCGGGGGCCGCGCACACCTCCACCGCGACGTCCAGCGGCACCGTCCGGGCGGGGCCGACCACCACGTCGTGCCCGATGAGCCGGTACGGCTCCAGGGCCTGCGCCACCGCGTCGAGCAGTTCGGCCGGCGCCCGGCCGGTGCCGTCGGCGTCGACGGCCACGTGCGCCTCCCGCACGCTGCCCGTCCAGCGGATCTCGGCCGCCGCGCGCCGCACGCCCGGCAGCGCGGAGGCCAGTTCGGCGTAGTCCCCGGCGGTGACGGCGCGCAGCCGCACCCTCCCCGGGCCGAGCGGGGCGAGGCGGCGCACCCGCTCGACGGATTCCGGTTCGGTCCCGCCGACGGCGGGCAGGGGGTTGCGCACCCCGGCCACCGGCATCGGTTCGCCGCCGTCAATGTCGCGCGCGTCCCGGCAGAGCACCAGGTGGTTGATGGCCTCGGCTCCGACGTTGCCCGCCCGGCCGCCGCCCAGCCGGTAGTGCGCCTCCAGGACCGAGCCCGGTGCGGGGCGGGCGCCGTGGTGCCCGTCGCCGAAGCGGAGCGCGAGCCGCCCGTCGTCCTCCAGTTCGCCGACGAAGTGGCGGTCGCGGGGGCCGCTGCCGAGGAGGTCGCGGCGCGGCTCCCACACCTCCTCCACGCCGCCCGTGCCCGCGCCTTCCCCTCGTTCCCCGCGCCCGACCAGCCGTACGGCCGGGAGCGCCGTGCGGGGGTCCGGCGCGAGGGCGGCGGCGGGACCGGCCAGTTCCGGCGCGTCCGGGTGCAGTCCGGCCGCGTACGGCGGGCCCCAGTCGTGTGCGATCTCCCAGGCGGTGCGTCCGTCCAGGACGCGCCCGGCACGGGCCCGTGCCGTCAGCACCTCCAGGCGGCGGCGTTTGGCCGCGAGGAGCCGGTCGCCGCGGTGCAGCAGGTCGCGCAGGGCGCGCGCCGGGTGGCGGCGCAGCTCCAGCCGTTCCAGCGTCCGCAGCCCGAACAGCACGGTCAGTTCGGCGATCTCGTGCTCGTCCAGCCCGTCGCGGTCGCGGGCGCTGCGCCACAGCTCCACCAGCCGCCCCCTCACCCGTCCGGGGATCGCGGCGAGCCGTTCGGCCTGTCCGGCCGCGACGCGGCGCGGGTCGGGGAACGGCGCGGCCTGGGTGACGGGGGCGCGGTGCAGGCGGGGGCGGAAGCGCGGGGCGATGCCGGGGTAGGCGGACTGGGCGAGCAGGGTCTCCAGGGCGGCGGTCTGCTCGTGGGCGGTGCCGGGCACCGCCTTCTCCCGCCGCCTGCCGGACGTCTCGATCCCGATCCCGGCCCGCCGCACCGCGTCCTCGCCGACGACCGCGAACAGTTCGCGGACGTGTCCGGGCGTCAGCAGCCGTCCGTGGCGGGTCTGTTCGAGCCGGTCCAGGATCAGCCGGCCGGGCCGGTTGCCCCTGTCGGCGTCCCCGCAGCCGGGGCCGGGCGGGTCGCAGGACGGGACGGCGGCGGGCTCGGCCGGCACGGCGATCGGCTCGGGCGGCCGGCCGCGGAAGGAGAGGGAGCGGCCGTGGTCGACGAGGACGACGTTGCCGCGCGCCACGCTGACGTCCTCCACCGGTTCGCAGTCGTGTCCGCCGGGCACGGCCAGGTGCAGCGGGAAGGCGAGCGCGTCCTCGCGGTCCCAGGCGACCTCCAGCACCGGCTGGTCGCAGAGCCGGTCGACGGCCGGGGTGACGGAGGTCAGGCGCACGGCCTGCCGGCGGGTGGGGTCGGCGTCGCCGGGGGTGCCGGAGCGCCGCCCCCTGACCTCCTCGAGCACCAGCAGGTCGCCGGGGCGCAGGTCCAGGGCGCGTTCCTCGCACCTCTCGTCGGCCCACTCGTCCCGCAGGGTGGCGGACGTGGCGCCCCTGGGCAGCAGGCACTGCTCGCCGTCCCAGGTCCAGAAGCGGACGGTGTTGTGCTGGGGCCGCAGCCGCAGCGGCGCGCCGCCGACCGGTTCGAAGACCTCCACCGAGCCGCGTTCCTCCAGCACGGCCAGGTCGCCGTCGTCGATGACGGTGCCGGTGCGGGGCCGGTCGCGGGGGCCGAGGGTGCGCACGTCGACGGCGGCGAAGCGGTACGTCCCGGCGGTCAGCGTCAGCGGCCGGGTCACCTCGACGGTGACGAGCGCGCGGGCGTTGCAGCCGTCGTGCATCGGGTAGTCGACGAGCCGTGCGTGGCGGCGCACGGAGACGCGGCGGCGTGCGGTGTCCAGGTACGCCTCGGTGGCGACCGCGTCCTGCTGGTGGCTGATCTGGTCGGCGGTGTACGCCAGCAGTTCGACCAGGGTGGTGCCCAGGTCGGCCGGGTTGCGTTCGACCCAGTCGGGGGCCGTCAGGGCGAGGCGGTCCAGGACGAGCCGGCGCAGGGTGTCGTAGTCGCGGGCGGTGTAGTCGACGACGGGGACGGGCCGGAAGGCGGCGGGCACCTCGGCCCGCCCGCCGTCCCCGTCGTCGCAGCGCTCCGCGTCCGCGCAGTCGAAGGGCGCGGGGCAGTCGGGGTGGAAGGTGAACTCGGCCGCGTGGTAGCGCTGGTCGAAGCCGGGGAAGGGCTCGGTGCCGGGGCGGCCGTAGGGGTCGGTGTCGACGATGGCCAGCCGGTAGCGGCCGGTGTCGCCCGTGCGGTCCAGGGTGACGTACAGCCGGTCGTCGAGTTCGGGGTCCTCCTCCCGCTCGACCTCCACCGCGACGGCCTCGATGCCGGTGACGCGGCGGCCCCCGTCGATGCGGACGTTCTCCGGGCACAGGCCGTGCGGGGCCTTGCCGAGGAAGGTGACGGTCAGGGTGAGCCCGTCGTCGCCGACCTCGACCGCGTCCACGCCGTTCAGCCGCGCCGCCCGGACCCTGCCGCGCCTGCCGCCCCCGCGGAGGGCCGTCTCGTTCGCTCCGCCGCTCATGCCGCGCCCCTCCCCTCGAACACCTCGTCGCGCCGGTTCGCGGTGGCCCGCACCACGTAGCGCAGGTGGACGCGGACGACGTTCTCCTCGCTGACCACGTCCAGGTCCTCCACCTCGATCAGCTCGCCCAGCCAGCGCTGGAGCGACGCCTGCACGGACAGCTCCACGGCGGCGGCCACCTCGGGGCTGTTGGGGGTGAACACCAGGTCGAGCAGCCCGCAGCCGAAGTCGGGGCGCATCACGCGCTCGCCGGGGCTGGTGAACAGCAGCTGCTCGATCAGGTCGCGCACGTGCTCGTCGTACGCCGCGTGCGCGGTCCGCCCGCGCCGGTCGACGCGGAACGGGAAGGCGATGTCCCTGCGCACCGTCCTGGCCCTCATCCGCAGGTCACCCCCTCCTGCGCGGCGGGGGCGACGACCGGCTGCCCCTGCGGCACCAGGCCGGCGGTGAAGCACACCCCCGGGGTGCTCTCCAGCAGCAGCGGCGAGCCGTCGGCCAGCACCCCGCCGGACGGGGGCGCCCAGCGGACGGTGGTGCACGGCGCTGGCACCCCGTCGACGGTGTGGCGGCAGCCGGTGACGGTGTGGACGAGCGTGCCGGTGGCGGCCGGCAGGCCGTCGACCAGCACTCCCGTGCCGGCGGCCGGGCCGGCGCTCACCCGTCCGCCGTGCGGGCAGCCGATCGCGGTGCCCGCGTGGATGACTTTCCCGGACAAGACTCTTCTCCCCCGTCTCGGTCAGCGTTTGACGGGCACGGTCAGCCGGCCCTGGTTGATGTCGACCCGGTCCCCGGCCACCGAGACCGAGGCCCCCTGCCCGTTGTCGATGTGGATTCCGTCCCGGGTCACCCGGATGGACGGCCCCGGCCTGCCGTCGGAGGCCGGGGCCTGGAGGAGGATCCCGGTCTCCGGGTCGTCGGAGAGCACGATCTTGTGCCCGCCGCGGGTCTGGACGACGACCGGTTCGGCGCCCGTCCGCGCCGCGGCCCGGGCGTCCTCCGGCAGCTCGTCCGCCTGTCCGTACCAGCAGCCCGTCCAGACGGGGAAGCTCGGGTCGCCCTGCTCGAACTCGATCCACACGCCCGCCCCCTCGGCCGGGACCGCGTACTGGCCGGCCCGCTCGCCCGTGAAGGGGAAGCAGGGCATGGCCCAGGTCGAGGCCTCCTCACCGAGCACGTCCGGGACGTAGGCGGTGATCCGGCCGATTCCCAGCGGATCGTCGTTGTCCGCCACCCGGCCCCGGAACTTGCCGAGGAAGCGGTTGTTCGGTGCTGGCGCCATACGAGCTGCTCCTGGTCGGTCTGGTGCTTGTCGGCGGGCCTGCGGCCCCTATGGGCGGACGGTGTCGCCGCGTGCGATCAGGCCCTCGCGCGAGAGCGTGAAGTTCTGCCGGTACGAGCCGGGCGTGAGGTTGTGCGTGACGGAGGTGACGTAGTACTCGCCGTCGTACGTCACGCCCGCGCCGCGCACGCCCACCAGTTCGCGCGGGCGCAGGACGTAGCCGTGGCGGTTGACGTCGAGCTGTCCCGAGCCGGAGACCGCGTCGGCGGACGTCGCGGCCCGCGCCAGGGCCTCGGCCCTGGCCTGCGCCTCGTCCTTCTTGGCGGTGCCGGACAGCCGTCTGCGTTTGAGCGCCGGGCTCGCACGCCTCCCCAGCGGGGGCCGCAGCGGGCTGATGTCGGGCTGCGGGATCAGGGTCGACCTGCGGGTGCGCGGGTCCTGCCAGTGGGCCTGCGGCTCCTCGCGGGCGGCGCCGTCGTAGGCGAAGGTGAGCTGGTCGACGGTGGAGTGGACGTCCATGTTGACGTTGAGCGCGTGCTGCGGCAGGCCGACGCGTCGCTGCGGACCCCAGTAGGCGGTGGACCGGCCGGGCACCGGGCCGGGTTCGAGGTAGAAGACGTAGCCGTTGGCGCGGGCCAGTTCGTTGACGTACGCCAGGTCGGTGCCGGTCTGGTAGTCCACGCGGTACTGCTCGCGCGGCTGCTGGACGATCTGCTCGCGGACGACGTACGGGTCGATGCCGTGGTCCGCGTACCGGGAGAGGATGCGGGTGACGCGCTGGGCGGGCGAGAGGTTGGGGTAGCGGTCGGTGCGCTCCTCCAGGTCCATCAGGAGCGACAGGTCCTCGCCGGTGACGGTCAGCGTCGTCTGGCCGGGCTGGTTGCTCGCCCCGACCTCCTGCCGGACGATCAGGCCGTCGAGGAGGACGGTCGGGGTGCCCTTGACCGTCGTGGTGACGATGACGCGGGTGCGCGGGTCGAAGAACCCCTCGGGTAACAGCCGCTCGACGATCGCGCCCTTCTTGGTGAGGTCGAACGCCAGCTGGAAGCCGGAGCGTTCGCCCGCGGTACTGGTGATCTGCGCGGACAGCAGCGCCTCGCTCACCGCCCGGGGCACCGGGCGGGTGAGTTTGGGACCCATGTGCAGGGTGAGGTGGACCGGCCCGCCGCCGACGTGCTCATCGGCCATGTGCGCCTCCGCGCGGGAAGCCGCCGGGCAGCGGGACGTCGATCTCCCGGCCCGGCTCGGCGGTCAGCTCGCGCGGGTCGAGGACGGGGTTGGCGTCGGCGATGCGCCACCACTGGGAGGGGTCGCCGAAGTAGCGCTGGGCGAGCTGGTCGGGGCGCTCACCGCTGCGCACGGTGTGGACGACGGTGTCCTCGTCGCGGTCCTCGGGCAGCGGCGGCAGCAACCGCCGCCTGGCGTACCGCACTTCGGTGCCGTCGGGCATGCGGTGCACCGCGATCTCCGCGTCGTGGTACCGGCTGGTGCGCGGGTACGGGTGCGAGCCCGGCGTCCCGTCCAGCGGGTTCTCGTACGTCTCGGCCATGGCGGCGGCTACACCCTTCCCGTTCCGATGTCGGCCCCGGTCAGCCCGAGCGCCGCGAGGGTCCCCGCCCGGGCGGTGCCGGCGAGGCGCTCCTTCTGCGCGAGGTGCGCGAGGTACAGCTCGGCCCCGCGGTGCCCGGCGGGCAGATCGCTGACGGTGAGCACCTTCATGCCGATGCTCAGCGAAGCCCGTATGGGGTTGAGGTTCACGTCGAAGGCGGACTCGTTGACGGACAGCTCCGTCAGCCGCACGGGCATGACGCGTTTGCTGCCCCAGGTGAACAGGGTCAGCGGCATCTCGATCGGGCTGATCTCGATGGTGCCCTTCCGGGCCAGCTTCGTGGCGTCCCGCAGCTGCGCCGTCGTCGGCTGCACCAGCATCTCGAGGGTGGCGAGCTGCGGGTGGATCCCGTCGGGCGCCGCCACCTCGAACTGGTCGGTGGCGTCGAGCTCGGCGGTGAACTTCCACGTCTCCTGCGCCGGCCCCTTGAGCCGCAGGGCCTCGTTCCGGTCTCCCCCGCTCCCCCCGCCCCCGGCATCACCGCTCCCGCCCGCGGCCTGGGGGCTGATGCTGCGTTCCAGGGTGTCGGGGTTGAACTGCAGCACGATGATGCGCTGCGGCGTCCCGCGCTCGGGATCGACGATGACGATGCCGGAGCGGATGGGCTTGGGAATGTCTGCGTAACGGGTCATGGTTCTGAGCTCCAGACATGGAGAGACGGCCGGTGAGTGACGAGCTCATGGCGTGTTGGGCAGGTTAAGTCCCTCGATCAGGTATCCGGCATCGCGCCGCACTTCCTCGTCCGGATCGTTCCTGTGCAGATCCTCGGCAAGGGCGCGGAGCTCGACGTTTACTCCCGTGTAACCGATACCTACCAGCAAGGCGTGACGGATGTCCGCATCTGGGTCGCCAGCAAGGCCCCGGTACGCAGAGATAAGTTCCCTGATTTCCCGCCTGACAGCACTGACAGCACTGATATAAATACCTCGGATCTTGGTGTCGCGGTCAACCGCTCCAGCCAACAGCGACATCGCTTCCGCGAACGTCCATGTCTCCAGAGAGGCACGTACGGCCTGACTCACCTCCTCGACCGCCACACCCGTTACTGTCAGGTAGCTGATACCGATGTACGGGTCTTCAACATAAGAGACGCTTGTCTTGCCATCGATCGTCTCCCAACCGAAACGCGTCGGCCGCTCATCCTCACGAGTGGCAGCCGTGATGTTCCAGTTCTGGTCCCACGCGAAAGCCTGTACGCTCTCCAGAGAAACACCAGACTTAAGCGCGATCCTAATCCCAACCGTCATGCCGTCACTTCCTCACTCAATCATTCATTCCATGATGCCCAAGAACGAATAGCTTAATGTATTCGATGAGGTCTTCCTTCGTCGCCCCCCACACCCCGCCGTTCGCCTGCAGTCGGGATTGCAGCCAGAGGGTAACAAGTTCGATCTTCCGCTTCTCCAGCTCTCGACGCTCCTCTTCCGTTCCATATTTTTTAATACTCTCGTTGAGCGGCCCGAGTGTGCCGCGCACAGCTTCCTCGCGTATGCGTTTTTCATCGACCGAAGAAAACAAGGGGATATTCTGATCCTCTGCTTCCAGACCTCGTGTGGCGCGGCTGGCCTTCTCCATCGAGGCCGGGTACATGCCCCTCCCTCCGACACGCTGCACTCCTTGAGTGTCCGGCTCGTACATCCTGAACGCCTCATTCCAGGTCATAGCACCCCTGGCAATGAGATCGAGCACCATGGGCGCCATCACAACATTCTCACGATCACGCACGGACTCACGCACGTACATAAGCCAGACTAGCCGACCAATACGATTCTTATCCGCTTTGTTCAATCTGATGTGCGTCGGCCACTTCCCCGTACGCATAAAGGTTCGCATAATATTGGCGATAGTGGCGTCACGAAGTCGCATGGCATGCAACTCGGCTACGATTTCGGGATCGATTCCTACACTACCTGGATTCTTCAGCGCATCTTTTTTCATACGCTTTTCAAGACGCTCCGACTGACGCGAGAGGCGCGCATGCGCTTTTTCCGTGGCCGCCGCGATGGACGGATAGGTGGTGATGCCATTGACGAATGCGTTGCGATCATTTGCCTTTCCCTCCCCCGCCCCCTTGTGATACTCGATGACGACCATCTCTTCTTCCCCCAGCGTATACCCCATGCGTTCTCTTGGGATATTCGCTCCACGCCTCTGCATATGCGCAACAGCCGCAGGAAAATCGACACCGCCCGCAACGCGAGGAAGATCCTGAAGATTTTCCGTCTCAACACCCGGGTTCTCCGCGAAGACCTGTTCCTCTTCACTGATCCTCTGAGCAGACTTCTGGATCCTCTTGTCCTCGAAGAAGCGGCGCACAGCTTCCCGGATTATTTCACGGAGTTCCGAGGGATTCGGTCGGTACGCACTTCCCGCTGACCCCCCGGGATTGAGTACGGCCCAAATTTCGGTCGCTCCCTCCGCTGATCGGACACCCAGGGATGTGAGACGGTACCAGGCACGCAGAGCCATCATGAATGTCTTCAGGGGGATATCGGTGACCCCTCGGCCGAGCACCCGCCTCAGAAGTGGCCTTATTCGTGCAAGGATTTTCCGGAGACGGTCCTCTTTACTCTGTTCGGAATTCTCCTTCTTCCGGCGCTGGTCGCGGAGTTGACGCTTCTGTTCCTGGCGGCGCTTCTGCTGGTCGCGGAGGAGGTCGCGGCGGCGGCGGTAGGCGTCGCGCATGCGGCGGGCGTGGTTGTCGAGGGAGCGGTCGAGGCGGCCGTCGCGGTCCTTGCGGTCGAGGGCCTGCCTGGCCCTGCGGATGCGGTTCTGGGCGGCCTTGACCGTCTGCCGCGCGCGGTTGGCGGCGCGGGTCTCCGGTGATGTGCGGCGCGGGCGCGGGGTGGGCCTGGTGCCCTCCGCCTCGCGGCGTGCTGGGGTTCGGGACTGGTCCCGGTCCCGGTCGGTGTCCTGGGTGCGGCGGTCGGGCTGGTCCGTCCGGGTGCGGTCGTCCGGGCGGCGGGTGTCGGGCCGGCGCGCGGCATCGCGGCGGGACTGGGGCGAGTCGGGCCGCCGGGTCGGGCGGGGCTGCGGGCGGGGGCGCTTCGGCCTGGCCGGCGGCTTGCGCGACAGGTCGGCGTTCGCCCGGCGCGTCCGCTCCTGCGCCTTCTTCGCCTCCTCCTGCTTGTCCGGCCGGTTCCTCGGGTCGTCCTTCGGCCTGTCCGTCGCCTGCGCTCTGTCCGGGTCCCGCGGCCTGTTCTCGTCCTTGGATCCGGACTTCTTGCCGAGGTTGGCCGCGACGCCCTTGAGCCGGTCGCCGACCTTGCTCACGTACTTGCCGATGCCGCTGAGCAGTGCCTGGTAGGCCAGTTCCAGCAGGGCGACGGCGCCCGAGGCGACGGCCTTGGCGAAGAGGACGCCGGCGTTGCCGCCCTTGACGGCCTTGAGGTAGTCCATGAAGGCACCGAAGGCCCGCAGGATCTCGCTCAGCGCGCCCCAGGCTGCCTTGAGCGCGTCGATGATCGCCATCACCCAGCCCGCGCCGGGGATGAGCTTGGCGATGATCTTGGTGACGACGATCTCGCCGATGATGACGGGGAGTTGGGGAAGCGCGGCGTCCCACGCCTCCTTGGCCATCTGCTCCCTGCTGACGCCTCCGCTGACCAGCTTGTCGAAGACCGCCTTGGGGAGGCCGAGGATCTCCTGGATCTTCTCGTTGAACCAGTTCTTGATCGCCGAGGTGACTTCCCGGAACAGGTGGTTCTTGGCGCCGTCCTCCGCCGATGCCTTGGCGCCGCTGAGCCAGCCGCCCGGGTCGGAGAGGATGTCGACCGCGATCATCGCCCACTCGCCCAGGGCGTTGAGCAGGCCCATGGCGAAGTCCATGATGCCCTTGAGCAGGCCCTTGACCGCCTCCACCGCCCTGCGCAGCCCTTCGCGCAGGGCGTCGAGGATGCCGCTGAGGATCTTGCCGATCCGGTCGAGGAGTTCGCCGACGATCCGCTTCAGTTCGCTCGCGAGCCGGTTGACCAGGGCGATGGCCGCGTCCCGGATGCGGATGATGAGGGCGCGCAGCCGGTTCGCGATCTCGACGATCGCGTCGAGGAAGGCCTTGCCCAACTGGATCAGGGCCTCGGTGAACTCCTTGAACTTGTCGATGATGAACTGCCGGGCCGCCTCGATCCAGCGGGTGACGGTGCCCTTGAAGTCCCGGATCAGGCTGGTGACCGCATCGCGGGCGGCTCGGAAGAAGCCGACGATCGCGTTCTTCAGCTCGATGAGCTTGTCGCGGATCCAGTTGAACGCCTTGGTGAGCCAGTTGCCGGAGTCGTTCTTGGCCGAGTCGCGCTTGTTCCTCGCGTCGTTCTCGGCCTTCTCCTTCTCCTTGCCGATGTCCTCCTGCTTCTTCTTCCTGTGCTCCTCGGCGTCCTTGTCGGTCTGCTCCTCCTTGTCCTTGACGTCCTTGCGGATCTTCTCGATCTTCTCGGTCTTCTTCGTGCCGAGGGAGGCGAGTTCGTCGTCCTGTTCCTTGCGCCACTGCTCGCGGGAGGCGTCCACCTCGGCCCTGGTCTTCCGGCGTTCGGCGGCCTGCGTACGGGTGTTGCTCTCGACCTCGCCGCGGACCTGCTGCCTGTGGCGCTCCTGGGACTCCCGGAAGTCCCGGTCCTTGGCCTGCCGCTTGTCGGACATCTGCTGCTGTCCGTCGGCGAACGCGGCCTGGATCTGGGGGCCGCGCTCGTGTTCCGCCACGGCGGACACGGCCTCGGGTGGGATGCGCCCGCCCACGGACGGGGCGCCGCCCCCGCCGGGACCGCCCTGCCCCTTGGCGCCCGGGACCTTCGCCTTCAGCGTCTCCTGGGGCACGTCGGGATAGATCTGGTCCTCGCCCAGGGGGCGGCCGGCGTCGTCGCGTCCGGAGGCGTGGAGTTCCCTGCCCTTGCCGTCGAGTTCACCGCCCTGCTCGTCGGCGCGCCCGTTGGTCTCGCCCTGGAGGCCGACTCCGGGTGCCGTGCCGACGTTCGCCTGGGCCAGCATCTCGTCCTCGGTGGGCAGGTCGAGGATCCACCGGGTCACGGCCTCGGAGTCGATGACGTCCTCGTCGGCACCCAGGAAATCGGCGACGCCGTTGATCGCCCCCACGACGAGCTGGGCACCACCGGCCAGAAGCCCCTGGAGGGTGCCGGGTTCCTCGATGTTCTCCCCGGGGATCTCGCCCTCCGGGGCCTTGTCGCCCGTGACCTCGGCCTTCTCCTTCTCCGGGGCGTCGACCTGGGCTGCCGGGTCGCCGGAGTACTGCCCGGGGGCCGAGGTCTTCGGCGCGCCGTGGAGGGTCTGCGGGGCGCCCGCGGGCCGCTCCATCGTCGGCGGTGCGTCCCGGAGAGCCTGCTGCTCGTCGCCGACCGTCTTGTCGACCGCGCCGTTCACCCCGCCCAGCGCTTCGAGGGCGCGGTGGGGTTTGAGTTTCGCGGCGGTGGACAGCCCGGCCTCCGGGGTCACCTGCGAGAGGTTGGGAGCGGGCGGGTCCTTCTTCGGTTGGGACGAGGCGACGGGACGCGCACCGCCGCCCCCTCCCCCGCCTCCCGAGGCGCTCCGGGTGCTGCCGCCCCCCTTGACGGAGCGCGAGGGCCGGGAGCCGGACGACTGCGCGGGAGCGGGCTCGGGACGGGGAGCGGGCGCGGAGGCCGGGGGCTCCTGCCGCTGCCGGGAGCCCGTCCGTCCTTCCGGTCCGTCGCCGGCGGCGGAGTCCGTCCCGCCGTCCGCACCCGTGACATGGGTGTCCCGGGCCGGGGACGCTTCGGCCGGGGTGTCCGTCGCAGGGCCCGGTCCGGGGGTGGCCGTGCTGGGAGCCGGGGACGGGGACGACGGGGACGAGGTGGCCGTGCCGGTGGAAGCGGCGGCTGTGCCGGGAGAGCCGGACGTCCCGGACGTCTCCGCCCGCTCTCCCGAGTCGCTCGTACCGGTCGCCTCCGGTTCCCGGTCCGCCGTCCGGCCGGCTGTGTCCTCTTCCGGCTCCTCCTGCCGCTCCTCCTGCCCCGCGTCGTCGCTCTCCGCGGTTTCGGGCCTGGGCTCGGGTGCGGCGGTGCGGTCGTCGTCGGTGCCGAAGGACGCGGGCCGCGGACCGGTCTCCCGCTCGGCGGAGGTCCCGGTGCCAAGGTCGCGCGGCGTCCGGTTCTCCGCCTGAGTACGGGTGGCCGGGGAGTCGGAGGCATCACCATCGGCCGGCACCGGCCCGGTGAGGTCGCCGTCCTCCGACTCGGCCTCCTCCGCGTCCTCCTGCTCACGCCGGGCCTGCACCTGTTCGGCCCTGGTGGGGGGCGGTTCGGGGAAGCTCGGCATCCGCTGGTCCGCGTCCGAACCGGGCGTGATCTCGTCGGCGGTCGGTACGCCGGAGACATCGAGGTCGGTGGCGGGGAGGAAGTCCTCGGGCCGGAGTTCGATGTTCCAGGCGCTGTCCCGGTCGGCGGCCCGCTCCTCCTCGAGGGCGTCGAGCGTGTCGGGGTCGTCCGGTCCGGTTTCCAGGCCGACCGGCTCGTCCTCCGCGAGGGCCGCCTCGTCCTGGGGACGCTTCTCCGCGAGTGTGCTGCGACTGCCGGGGTCGGCGGTCTTCAGCAGCGGGCCGGGTTCCACCCCGGACCCCTTGCCGGTGTCCTTCCGGCGTTTGTCCGCCTGTTCCGGTCGCTCCCCCGCGACCAGGGGTTCCACGGCTCCGGGACGGTTCCTGGCCGCGGACTCCTCCTTGCTCGCCGCCGGGGCGCCGCTGACGCCGGAGTTCCCGGCGCGCTCGCCCGTACCGCCCCGGGGCTGCTGCCCGGACTGCGCGGATTGCCGGGACTGCTGGGACCGGGCGGCGCCGCCCCCGGCCGCCGTACCCCGGCCGCCGCTCGGTCCCGATGTCCGCGTGCCCGCCGCGGACCGTCCCCGGCCCCCGGCGGGCCGCCGTGTCCCTGTTCCTGCCGTGCCGTCGCTCTCGCGGTCGCGCCGCCGGTCCCTCCGCTCCGGGGCGGTCTCCTCCCCGTCTTCCGGAGGAGGCCGTTCCCCGCCCCGCTGCTCCCCGTCCGTCCGCTGTCCGTCTCCCTGCTCGTCTCCCTGTTCGTCCCGCTGCTCGTCGTGTCGTTCGTCGCCGGGCCGCTCGTTCTCCGCCCGCTGCCGGCGGTCGGCCGCCTCCGCGTCCTCCCGTTCGTCCTCCAGCAGTTCCCCGGCGTCCGGAACGGCCTCGGGGGTGTCGAGGGCGTCCGGTTCCGGCAGGCCCTTCTCCTCGGTCTCCTCGACCAGTTCGACCAGCCGGTCGAACTCCGAGGAGAGCAGCCGCACCTCCAGCCGGTCGAGGACGGCGTCCTGCATCTGTGCCGAGAAGCGGGCGAGTTGGGTGCGTACGCGCTTGGACCGGTCCTCCGGGTCGCCGCGCAGGGAGCGCAGGACGCCGTTGGCCAGGCGGTCGACGAGGGTGGCGGGGTCGAGCTGCTCCATGCGGCGCCGGTCGGCGTCGACCGTGGCGTAGCGGAGCCAGCCCGGGGTGGCCCGGCCCTCCTCGACCCGCTCGGCGGCCGTGCCCGGTCCGTCCTCCCGTACCGACTCCTGCGCCGCCGTCTCCGCCTCGCGCTCCACCGCCTGCTGCGGCAGGCTCACCGCGCCGAGGTCGCGGCCGGCGCGGAGGGCTCCCAGGCCCTCGGGGTTCTGGACGGTGTGGAGCAGTTCGTGGGCGAGCAGCCGCATGCCCTCGGCGGTGTGCGGGCGGTAGGCGCCCTCGCGGAAGAGGACGTCCCGGCCGACGGCGACGGCGTCCGCGCCGAGCAGTTCGGTGAGGGCGCCCGCGTCCCGGTCGGTGTGGAGACGTACGCGGCCGAGGTCGTGGCCGAGCCGCTCCTCCAGTTCGCGGCGGACGCTCGGGTCGAGCGGCCGGCCGGCGCCGCTGACGATGTCCTTCGGCTCGGGCACGGGGGCCTTCGCCGGGCGCTCCCTGCGCTTGCGGCGCTTGGCGTCCTGGGTGGAGCGGGCGTCCTGCGACGTACTGCGCGAGGTCATCGGCGCCTCCTCCCGTCCGCGGGCCCCGGCTCGCCCCGGCCCGACAGGCCCGCGTGCACCGCCCGGGCCAGTGCCTCCCCCAGCCGGGCCGGCGACGTGGTGGCGGGCAGCGGCGGCAGGCCCGAGAGCGCCTCCAGCGTTCGCCCCCCGCCGTCCGCCGCGAGCGGTACGCCGCGCTCGCGCACCAGCCGGGTCAGTTCGGCCTCGAACGCCGCCGTGACGCGCTCGGGGTCGATCCGCGGGTCGAAGCCGTCGAGCACCAGCTCTCCGATGTCCACCCGGACCGTGGTGTCGTGTGCCGTGCCCCGTGCCGTGTCGCGCACGGCGTCGCGCGGCGTCTCGTTCAGACCCATCCGCCGACCTCCGAGGGCGTCAGGGAGCGTTCCAGCTTCAGGTACTCGGTGCGCGCCGCGGCGAGCATGTGCCGCATCTGCAGCGGGCCGCCCTCCTCGGCGGCCAGGAAGGCCGCGGAGAGGGCGATGTTGCGGATCGAGCCGCCGGCGACCGTCAGCCGGGCCAGCAGGTGCGGGTCGATGTCCTTCGCCGGGGCCTGTCCGGGCAGCACGCGGCGCCAGATCTCCGCGCGTTCGCTCTCGCCGGGGAAGGGGAAGTCGACGACGAAGCGGATGCGGCGCATGAAGGCCGTGTCGAGGGCCTTCTTCATGTTGGTGGTGAGGATCGCCAGGCCCCGGTACGCCTCCATCCGCATCAGCAGGTAGGAGACCTCGAGGTTGGCGTAGCGGTCGTGGCTGTCCTTGACCTCGCTGCGCTTGCCGAACAGGGCGTCGGCCTCGTCGAACAGCAGGAGCGCGCCGCCGCGTTCGGCCGCGTCGAAGACGCGGCGCAGGTTCTTCTCCGTCTCGCCGATGTACTTGGAGACCACCTGCGACAGGTCGATGACGAACAGGTCCAGCCCCAGTTCGCGGGCCATCACCTCGGCCGCGAGGGTCTTGCCGGTGCCGGAGCCGCCCGCGAACAGGGCCGTGACGCCCAGGCCGCGGCGCAGGGTGCGGGCGAAACCCCACTCCTGGTGGACGGTGCCCCGCTGCCGTACGTGGGCGACGATCTCGCGCAGGACGCGCACCTGGCGGTCGGGGAGGACCAGGTCGTCCCAGCCCGCCTCCGGTTCGATGCGGCGGCCCAGGTCGTCCAGGCCGATACGGGCCTCGGCCAGCCCGGCCCGCCAGGCCAGCGCGGCGGTGTCCGCCCCCTCCCCCGCCTCGCGGCGCACGGTGGCGGCGGCGGACCGGACGGTGTGCGGCGGCAGCGCGAACTGCGCGACCAATTCGCGCAGTTGCTCCCGCCCAACGCCCGGTACGCCGGCGAGGGCGTCGGCCCACAGGCCGAGCTGCTCCGCTTCGTCCAGCGCCGGCACGGTGACGCGTTCGCCGTGCGCCTCCTCGCCTCTCCGGGGGTCGGGTCCGGAGAGCGCCAGCGGTACGGCGGTCGAGGCGGCGAAGGCGTCCGCCGCGGCGCCCTGCTCGCGGTCCGGGTCGCCGGTCTCCAGCAGCAGGGCGGCGGGCAGCAGGATCGCCTCGCGCTGCCACAGGCGTGTCAGGCGGTCGCGTTCGGCGTGGTCGGCGGGCAGGTCCTCGGCCCTCAGTGCGTACAGGCCGAGCCCCAGCCGGTGGGCGGCGGCGGCCGCGATGTCGTGGCGGCTGTGCCGGTCGCCGCCGACGAGCTCCACCCTCGGCGGGGTGGCGGGGCCCGCCTCGGACCAGCTCCGGGCGATCCGCTCCGCGGTGCGCTCGTACGAGGGTGGGAGTTTCTCCGGGACGGGGAGGCGGGTCAGCATGCCGTGCAGGCGCGCGTCGAGGTACGGGGAGCCGGCGAGGAAGTGGAGGATGCGCTCGTCCAGCCGGACGCGGGTGGTGGTCAGCCGGGTCTCGTCGTCGAGTTCGACCAGCCGCCAGCGGCGCAGCGGGGCGACGGGGGTGAGGGCGCTCCAGTGGGGGTCGGTCAGCGCGGCGAGCGCGAGCGAGAAGGTGGGGTACGCGCGTTCGGGGTCGCCGGCGGCCGCGGCGCAGCGGCTGCCGGTGGTGGGCTCCAGCTCTGCGGCGGCCAGCAGCAGGACCAGTTCGCGCTCGAAGGGGCTCAGCCCGAAGCAGCGGACGAGCGCGTCGAGCGTGGCGGGCCCGGAGACGCCCCCCGGCCCGGGGACATCCCCCGGCCCGGGGACGTCTCCGGCCCGGGAAACGCCGGCGGGCCCGTCCGTTCCTCCGGTCGCCTGGCGGGCACGGGCGGCGTGGGCGTCGACGCGGGCCAGGACGGACCGCATGGCGGCGGTCAGCGTCCGGATCCCGGCCGCGTCTCCGCCGTCGCCCGTGCCGCTTTCGTGGGCCGTACCGCCCATGTGCTCTCCTCCCCCCGTCGTCGCCACCGCGTCTCAGTCCCGCTCGCCGTCCGCGGGGCCGCCCGTGTTCTCTCCCCCGGTGCCGCCCGCCGCTCCGCCCGTGGCGCCGCCGCCGCGTGCGGACGTGCCGGACGTCCTGCGGGTGCGGGACCGCGCGGGGGCCGTCCTGGTCGCGGCGCGGCGCTTCCCGGCGGGTGCGGCCGGCTTCTTCTCCGCGGCGGTCCCGGGGGCGGCCCTGCCGCCCTCCTCCTTCTCCGGACGGGCCGGTGGGGCGTCGGTCGCGGACGCCCGTGCCGCGGGGGCGCCGGCGGCTCCCCCCGCGGTGCCGAGCGGCTTCGGGCGTTCCGGGGCCCCCGGGGCGCCGAACGGCACCGCCCGTACCGTGCGCCGTTCCACCGGACGGGCGGGGACGGGCTGTTCGCGGCCCTCGATCAGCACCAGGGACGCCTGGTAGGCGACCGACAGCGAGTACGGCGTCTGGTGGAGCATCCCCCAGAGCTTGGAGGTCTCGTCGATGTCCATCTGGGTGGGCGTGAAGCGCACCTTCTGGACGGTCTCCGCGAGGTCGCTGCCCTCCAGGTACGGGAGCCGGGCGACCTCCTCGATCAGCGGCCGGGGCAGCACCGGGATCTCGTGGAGGGTGCGCACCACACAGCCGATGAGCCGCTGCCCGACCAGTTCGGTCTCGTTCCCGTAGGCGCTGATCAGGTAGTGGAGGTCCAGGGCCGCCGCGGAGCGTCTGAGGAGGGTGCCGTCGGCGGCGCGCGTGGGCAGGTCGCCGTTGCGCTGCGAGGTGTTGGCGGTCACCTGGTAGAGGAAGACCGTGATGGTCGGCCCGTCGGGGGTCTCCGCCGGGGGCCGTTCGGTCTTCACCGCGACCTGCATGTCGATCTCGGGCCGCAGGTTGTGCTCGATCAGCCGGGCGAGGGCCTGGGTGACCGTGGCGATCGCGAGCGCGTTGCTCATCCGTCAGCTCCTCCGCTCGCCGTCCGCCAGGTAGTCCGCCAGGCTCAGCGCCGGCGCGGGCCGGGCCGGCGGCTGCCGGCGCGGTTCCGCCGCGCGGCCGGCGCCGGGTGGGGG
>NZ_BAAATJ010000038.1:0-51930 GCF_039533345.1 Streptomyces glaucosporus
CGGAAGCTAAGCTCTCCAGCGCCGATGGTACTGCACGGGGGACCGTGTGGGAGAGTAGGTCGCCGCCGAACAATTCGTGATGAAAGCCCCGTCGGGTCACCCGACGGGGCTTTCATGCGTTCCGGGTTAGGGTGGCGCATGCGCTATGACCTGGTGATCTTCGACAACGACGGTGTTCTCGTGGACAGTGAGCCGATATCCAATCGGATTCTCGCGGCCTATCTGACCGAGCTGGGGCACCCGACCACCTACGAGGAATCCATCAGGGACTACATGGGGTCCGCCATGCACCGGATTCACGACCTGATCCTGGAGCGTTCGGGGCAGCGGCTTCCCGAGGACTTCGACGAGGTCTTCCACAGCCGCGTCTTCGACGCCTTCCGACAGGACCTTCTGCCCGTCGCCGGCGTGGACGAGGTGCTCGGGAGGCTCGGCGCCGAAGGGGTGCCGTACTGCGTGGCCTCGTCCGGCAGCCATGAGCGGATCAGGGTGGCCCTCCGGAGGACCGGGCTGTACGACCGGTTCGGGGAGAAGCGCATCTTCAGCTCGCAGGACGTGGGACGGGGGAAGCCCGCACCGGACCTGTTCCTGCACGCCGCCGACGTGATGGGGGTACCGGCCGAGCGGTGTGCCGTCGTGGAGGACAGCCCTCTGGGAGTACGGGCGGGCGTGGCGGCCGGAATGGACGTCTACGGCTTCACCGCGATGACGCCGGGCGACAAACTGGAGGGCGCCACGGCCCTGTTCTCGGAGATGGACGAACTGCTCGCCCTGCTCGCCTGAATGCCCGAGCCGTCGCACGCCCCGGTGTGGGCGGCCACGTGCTTCCCCGGCGCGACCGATACGGTGACGGGTATGAGCGGCGGCGCACAGTTGATGTGGGACGAGGCGGTCACCGGTTACGACTTCGGGTCGGGGCACCCGATGGACCCGGTGCGGCTCGGGCTGACCATGAAGCTCGTCGAGGCGTTCGAGCTGCCTCGTTCCCCCGGGCTGAAAGTGGTCGGCGCGAAGGCGGCCGGCGACTCCACGCTGAGGCTCGTGCACCGCTCCGACTACATCGACACCGTGCGCCGGGTGTCGGCCGATCCCCGGTCGGCCGACGGGACGTACGGCCTGGGCACCGAGGACGATCCGGCGTTCGAGGGGATGCACGAGGTCTCGGCGTTGATCGCCGGGCAGTCCGTCGGCGCCGCGGAGGCGGTCTGGCGCGGAGACGTGCTGCACGGCGTCAACATCGCGGGCGGGCTGCACCACGCGATGCCCGGCGCGGCCGCCGGCTTCTGCGTCTACAACGACGCCTCCCTGGCCATCGCCCGGCTGCTGGAACTGGGAGCCGAGCGGGTCGCTTACGTGGACGTGGACGTGCACCACGGGGACGGCGTGCAGGCGGCCTTCTGGAACGACCCGAGGGTCCTGACGATCTCGATGCACGAGCATCCCCGCATGCTCTTCCCCGGAACCGGCTGGCCTGAGGAGACCGGCGGCGAGGGAGCAGAGGGCAGCGCGGTGAACATCGCGCTGCCGCCGGGCACGTCGGACGGCGGCTGGCTGCGGGCGCTGCACGCCGTGGTGCCGGAACTGCTGGCCTCCTTCCGGCCGCAGGTCCTGGTGACCCAGCACGGCGCGGACACGCACATCGAGGACCCCCTCGCCCACCTGGCGGTGACGGTCGACGCCCAGCGGGTGGCCGCCGAGGCCTGCCACGGCTGGGCGCACGAGTACGCCGGGGGACGCTGGGTGGCGCTCGGCGGCGGCGGTTACGCGGTCGTCGAGGTCGTACCGCGGTCCTGGACGCATCTGGTGGCGATCGCGGCGGGCGAACCGATCCCGCCGGAGACCATGATCCCGGAGGACTGGCGGAGCCAGGTGTACGCGCGGACCAGGCTCGACGCCCCGCGGCGGATGACGGACGGCCGCGAGCCGGTGTGGTCGGACTGGGAGGCGGGATACGACCCGGCGAGCGCGCTGGACCAGGCGGTGCTCGCCACACGCCGCGCGGTGTACCCCTCGCACGGCCTGCTGCCGTGACGGCCGGGTCCGGCGCCGTACAGCCGTCCGGAGGGTGGTTCCCGGGGGTTTCGGCGGCGTAGGGCGACGTCGGTCCGCGAGGATGCTGCGGGTGAGAGGCGTGTCGAGCGTCGATGCCCTGCGCGCACACCTGCTGGCGGCCCGGCTGGCGGGTCCCATCGCGACCACCCGGGAGAGGAGCCTGGTGCGGTACCGGCTCTTCGCCGCGGGCGACCCCCGGGCGCTGCTGGGCCTGGAACCGGAGGAGGACTGGCCGGTCGCCCGGCTGGTCGGGCTGATGGCCCGGCGGTGCGGCGTGTCGCCGGACCCGGGACACGTGTCCGGTCCCGACAGGATCGACCCGGAACGGACGATCGCCGCGCTGGACGTCTTCGCCGAAAGACTCGGCAGGGCCGCCCGGCGCCGTTCACCGGTGCTGCTGGGGACCGGGCACCCCCACCGTCTCCTGGAGTTCTACGCCATCTTGGCCAGGGGGCTCTCGGCGGCGGGATGCCATGTGCTCACCCCGGCGCAGGGCAGACGTATCGACATGGTGACCGGATTCGGCGTACGTCCGCACACCCTCCGGTACGTACGGGGAGTCGCGTTGATCCGCGGGACGGGGGTGCGCCCCGCGGCCGATGCGCCGGGCGCACATTCCCATTCGCCTCTGCCGGTGAGGGTGGTCCTCGATGCGGCCGCCGCCCTCGGCGGGCCCCTGCCGGAATTGGTGATCGGGGACCACGGGTGGATCTGCGGCGCTGGTCAGCTCGGTTTCGAAGCGATCGGGCCGGCGGATACGGACGATCCCGCGGTGTTCGTCGGAGAGGCGGAGGGCAAGGTGCGCGTGGCCGTCCCGATGGATGACTCGGTGCTTCCGGAGCACTACCGTCCGCTTGCTCGCTATGTGCTCAATCGTTCCCGTCTGTCACGTTAGAGGGCTGATCGCTACTCCTCTTCCCCACTTGCATCACCCGCACCTAATCTGGGGAGGAGCGCGCATGCGAGCAGGAGTCACCGGAGGGGAAGCCGGTGCCCGACATGTGCGGAAGGTTCAGGTGTGACATGGGTGCTGCCGAGAGGCCTTTGAACGAGGTCGTGTTCCTGACCGTGGCGGAGGTCGCCGCGGTGATGCGAGTGTCCAAGATGACCGTGTACCGCCTGGTGCACAGCGGTCATCTGCCGGCGATCCGGGTCGGCAGGTCCTTCCGGGTGCCGGAGCAGGCCGTCCACGAATACCTCCGCGGGTCCTACGTGGGGGTGGAGAAGAGCGCCTAGAGACCCGGAATCGGGAATTCGGGGACCCCTCGTGTCACTACCATCACCCGGCGCCGGGTACTCTGGGCCGATGTAGGTCGTGTGGGCTCGGACGCCCCGCACCGAGTGACGAAGTGAGCGAGGGTAAGTTCGTGGGCTCTGTTATCAAGAAGCGGCGCAAGCGGATGGCCAAGAAGAAGCACCGCAAGCTGCTCAAGCGCACACGCGTGCAGCGCCGCAACAAGAAGTGAGCGGGCGCGCCGCACACTGACCACCGCCCTCCCACCGGCAAGCCGGTGGGAGGGCGGTGGCGTTCCGGCGTGGGGGCGCGTCCACCCGATACGGTGGCGGTGGAAGCAGGACAGAGCCGGAACAGGGCCCGCCGGGGCCCGGGCGACGGGCCTTCCGGGAGTGGCCGCCGCACACCGAGAGCGCTGAGAAGGAGCATCCGTGGGCAAGGTCGTGCTCGTCACCGGAGTGGCCCGGCAGCTCGGCGGGCGCTTCGTACGGCGGATCCTGCGCGATCCCGACGTCGACCGGGTCGTCGGCGTGGACGCCCTGCCGCCCGCACACCACCTCGGCGGCGCCGAGTTCGTCCGGATCGACATCCGGCAGCCCGCCATCGCCGGGGTGATCGCCGAGCACGGCGTGGACACCGTCGTCCACCTGGACGTCAGCGGCATACCGCTCCTGCCGCGCGGCACCCGTGCGTCGGTCAAGGAGACCAACGTCATCGGCACGATGCAGCTCCTCGGCGCGTGCCAGAAGACCCCGTCCGTGCAGCGGCTGGTGGTGAAGTCCAGCACGAACGTCTACGGGTCCTCCCCCCGCGATCCGGCGGTCTTCACCGAGACCACGGTGCCCAAGGCGCTGCCCGGCGGCGGCTTCGCCAAGGACATCGTGGAGGTCGAGGGGTATGTGCGCGGGTTCGCCCGCCGCCGTCCCGACGTGGCCGTGACCGTGCTGCGCTTCGCCAACATCCTCGACCCGAGCGCGGACACGCCGCTCGCCGAGTACTTCCGGCTGCCCGTGCTGCCGACCGTCCTCGGCTACGACCCGCGGCTGCAGTTCGTCCACGGGGACGACGTCGTGGAGGTGCTGCGGCTGGCCTCCGGGGAGCCGCGGCGGGGCACGCTCAACGCGGGGACGTTCAACATCGCGGGAGACGGGGTACTGCTGCTCTCCCAGGCCGCGCGGCGGCTGGGGAAGCCGACGCTGCCCCTGCTGCTTCCGGCCATCCGCTGGACCGGGACCGCGCTGCGCTCGGTGGGAGTCACGGACTTCTCGGCCGAACAGATCCGGCTGCTGACGCACGGCAGGGTCGTGGAGACCACCCAGATGCGCGAGGTCCTCGGCTTCGAACCGAAGCACACCACGGCCGAGACCTTCGCGGACTTCGCGCGCAGTCACGGTCCGGGGCTGCTGCCGCCCGAGACACTCGCACATGCCGTGGACCGCATCGAGGAGGTCGTCCGCCATGGCTGACGCCAAGGTCATCCCGTTCGACGACGACCGCTCGCGCGGCGCCGGGCGGGCCGCCAGGGGGCGCCCGCCGGCCGGTCGCCGGCGCATGGGCGAGGACGGCCGCCAGGCGCCCCAGGAAGGCGGCCAGACGCCGCTGGCCGCCGTGCCGGAGCCCGAACCCGGGCCGCGGCCGGAGACGGGAGCGGGAGCGCGGGACGCGGCCCGGGAAGCGGCCGTTGAGGACGAGGCGCCGCGGCCGGACGGCGGGGACGACTGGGACCGCAGGATCGCGGCCGGCCTGGCGTTCCTGCGGCGGAGGATCACGGGGGAGTACGAGGTCGACGAGTTCGGCTACGACGCGGAGCTCACCGAGCAGGTGCTGCTGTCGCTGCTGCGGCCGCTGTACGAGAAGTACTTCCGGGTCGAGGTGCTCGGCATCGAGAACATCCCGTCCGAGGGCGGCGCGCTGGTGGTCGCCAACCACTCCGGGACGCTGCCGCTGGACGCGCTGATGCTCCAGGTCGCGGTGCACGACCACCATCCGGCGCGGCGGGCCCTGCGGCTGCTGGCGGCTGACCTGGTCTTCGTGCTGCCGGTCGTCAACGAGCTGGCCCGGAAGGCCGGCCACACCCTGGCGTGCGCCGAGGACGCCCTGCGGCTGCTGGAGCGGGGCGAGATCGTCGGGGTGATGCCCGAGGGGTTCAAGGGGCTGGGGAAGCCGTTCTCGGAGCGCTACAAGCTCCAGCGCTTCGGACGCGGAGGGTTCGTCTCCACGGCGTTGCAGGCGGGCGTGCCGATCGTGCCCTGCTCGATCGTCGGGGCGGAGGAGATCTATCCGATGGTCGGCAACCTGAAGACGCTGGCGCGGTTGCTCGGCTTCCCGTACTTCCCCGTCACGCCCACCTTCCCGCTTCTGGGACCGCTGGGGATGCTGCCGCTGCCGACGAAGTGGACGATCCAGTTCGGCGAACCGATTCCGATGGACGACTATCCGCCGGAGGCGGTCGAGGATCCGATGCTGATGTTCAACCTGACCGATCAGGTCCGGGAGACGATCCAGCACACCCTCTACAGGTTGCTGGTGCGGAGGCGGTCGGTGTTCTTCTGAGCGGCCGGGGATCCGGCGGACGGTTCGGACGGACGGCACGGGCGGCCGGGCACCCCGCGGGGTGCCCGGCCGCCCGTGCGTCAGCGGTCGCCCCGGTGGTCGTCGTCGCTGTCGATGCCCAGCCCCGGCAGGATGTTGGGCAGGAGCGGCGGGATGGTGATGTCCGGTTTGGGCACACCGGGGACATCGCCGCCGGGGACGGACGGCATGTCGTCCCCGTCCGCGGGGGGATCCAGCAGATCCCCCGGGTCCGGCAGGCCTTCCTCCTCCTCGTCCGTCCGGGAGCCGGAGGGGCTGGGCCGTCCGCCGTCCCGCCGGTGGTCTTCCGGGGAGCCCTCGTCCGGCGCGGACGGGGCCGGCCGGGCCGTACCGTCACCACCAGCGCGGCCGTCGCCGGTGCGGTCGCCGTCGGCCGGCTCGTCGTCCGACTCCGGTCTCAGCAGGGACCGCAGGGGGGTGACCTCGTCGTTTATGGCGTCGAAGACCGAGGTGACCTGGTCGCTCACGTCCGTGAGCTGCTCGGGAAGACGTCCGCGCAGCTGCTGCCACACGGCCCCGTGGGACTCGGAGAAGGAGGAGAGCGTCCGGATCGGGTTGATCGAGCCGTCCCGCTCGTACACCCCGCTGAGCAGCCGGTGCCCCTCGGCGGCGTCGTGCCGCATAAGGGAGAGCACGCGGCGGATCTCGCCGACCGACTCGTGGTCCAGCCGGCCCGAGCGGTCGCGCTCCAGCAGGCGCCGCGCCTCGTTCAGCCGCTTGGAGGCGTGGTCCAGGTGGACCTTGCCGCGGTCGGCGTCGTCGTCGGCCAGGTCGAGCGTGAGGTCCTCCATGCCCAGCTTGAGGCCGTAGAGGGTGTCACCGGGCAGGGCGTCGGTGCTGGCCACCGCCGCTCCGGCGAAGGCGCCGGCGGCGACGCTGACTCCCAGGCCGCCCGCCGCGAGTCCCTGGGTGAGCCGGGACCTGGGGCGCAGCCTGCCCAGTGGACCGAGGGGAGAGGCACGGTGGGCTCCCCCGCGTCCCGGACGGGAGGAGGTGCGCTGCCCCGGTACGCGGGAGGAGTCGCCGCCCTCGGCGAAGGCGCTCTCCATGGCGGCGATGAGCCGGGCCCGCTGTGCGGCCTTGACGTCGGGGGCCATCGCCGGTCTTGGCAGGGACGCCAGCCGGTCGGCCAGGGACAGCAGTGTCGCCTGCTCGTCCGCCCTCCCCGCCGTCCCGTCCGGGTCCGCGGGACCGGCCGGGGTGTCTGGTGTGGCCGGGACAGCGCCCCCGGACCGGTCGGTCGCCGCGCCCTCGGGCTCGCGCTCGTCCAGAGCCTGGGCGAAGGCGTTTGCCCGCCGGCTCGGCGATACGGCTCCCATCACGGGCGGCACCTCCTCTCGTCAGCACGGTCGACTCCCGACTTCGCAGGAAGGTTGCACGGCCTGTCCGGAAACGGCCGGGCGGGCGCTTCCGCCCGGGCATGGGAAGCCGTGGGGAGTCTGCAATCCGGACAACGAACGCCGGGCACGCTGGTTACGCCCTGCGGATGATCCGATTGCCCGGTTGACCCCCGGGGCGCGGACGGTCACCGGAAGTCACCGGCTGCCCTCCGGGAGCAGACGTGCCAGCGTCCGCACCGCACGGTACTGGAGGGTTTTGATCGCGCCCTCGTTCTTCCCCATGATCCGCGCGGTCTCCGCCACGGACAGGCCCTGGAGGAAGCGGAGCGTCACGCACTCCTGCTGCTGCGGGTTGAGCTTGCGCACGGCCTCCAGCAGGGCGGCGTTGGAGAGGGACTCCAGGACGGAGTCCTCCGGGCTGCGCTCCACCTCGTTGGCGTCGAGCATCTCGCCGGTGGTGACCTCCAGGCGGAAACGGCTCGACTTGAAGTGGTCCGCGACCAGGTTGCGCGCGATGGTGACCAGCCAGGCGCCGAAGTCCCGGCCCTGCCAGGTGAAGGTGCCGATCCGGCGCAGGGCGCGCAGGAACGTCTCGCTGGTGAGGTCCTCGGCCGTGGCGCGGCCGCCGACGCGGTAGTAGATGTAGCGGTAGACGGTGTCGCAGTACTGGTCGTAGAGGCGCCCGAACGCCTCGGCCTCGCCGGCCTGGGCGCGTTCGACGAGGTCCATCATGCGGCGGCTGTCGCTGTCGGCCGCCGGGCGGCGGGTGGCCCCCGAGGCGGTCGCGGCGTGGGCGCGCCGGCCGATCGGCGCGGCGCTCGCGGCGGCTCTCTCGGCCAGGGCGTAGACGGGGCCTGCGGGGACAGGTGCGGCGAGGGCGGGGGCGGCGTACGCGGAGGGGACGATTGCGCGCAGTTGGTGGATGACCGCTGTGCGCAGCGCAGCCAGGCCCGAGGCGTCAACCCCGACGTGTGGGTACACGGGACTCCCAGAGGCAGAGCTTCCATCACGTGCAGTGCGGGACCGTCCGCCCGTCGCGAGGGCGTGTGGACACCGGATTGCGTCTGAGGAGAATAACGCTTCGTACAGGCTGTGCTACACCTAGTTGCCGAAATCAGCGGCCAGGTTTGCTCTGGTATGCGTTTTCGGCGATTCGAACAGCGAATGCGGTGCGCGAACCGATCGATTCATGTCAATTCGCGATCGATTCGTTGCGCGCATGCGGTCGGTGGAAGTCTTCCCGCGTTCGCCGCCGCTCCGGCGGTCCAGCGCCGGCGGTCCAGCGCCGGCGGTCTAGCGGCGGCGGCGCTGGAGCGCCACGGCCGCCGCGGCGCCGCCCGCCACCGCGCCGACCCCGGCCGCCGCGGGGATGCCCACCTTCGCGGCCTTCCGGCCGGTCCGGTAGTCGCGCAGCCGCCAGCCCCTCTCGCGCGCGTGCGCGCGCAGCCTGCTGTCGGGGTTGATGGCGTAGGGGTGCCCGACGAGCGAGAGCATGGGGATGTCGTTGGCCGAGTCGCTGTAGGCGGCGCACCGCGAGAGGTCCAGGTTCTCGGCGGCGGCCAGCGCCCGTACCGCCTCCGCCTTCGCCGGGCCGTGCAGCGGCTCGCCGACCAGGCGCCCGGTGTAGACGCCGTCGACGGACTCCGCGACGGTGCCCAGCGCGCCGGTCAGCCCCAGCCGGCGGGCGATGATCGTGGCGGTCTCCACGGGGGCGGCGGTGACCAGCCACACCTTCTGGCCCGCGTCCAGGTGGGCCTGGGCCAGGGCGCGGGTGCCCGGCCAGATCCGGTCGGCCATGTACTCGTCGTAGATCTCCTCGCCGATCTCCATCAGCTCCGAGACCCGGTGGCCCTTGACGATGGACAGCGCGCTGTCGCGGGCGTCCTGCATGTGCTCGGCGTTCTCCGAGCCCGCCAGCCGGAACCAGGCCTGCTGCCAGGCGAAGCGGAGCAGCTCGCGCGTGTCGAAGAACTTCCGCTTGTACAGGCCGCGCCCGAAGTGGAACAGGGCCGCGCCCTGCATGATCGTGTTGTCGAGGTCGAAGAAGGCGGCGGCCCGGACGTCCCCGCGGACCGGGAACTCCGGTTCCGCCGGTTTCCCGGGCTCGCCCGGCGGGAGCCCGTCCACCTCCTGAGAGGTCCTGCGTGCCGCCTCGGCGGCGGCCTCGCCTGCGAGCACGCTGCGAGCCGTCGCCGAACGCCTGCGGGAGAGGAGCCATCCAAGTGCGGCCATGCGGCGAGCATAACCACTGCCGGGGGCGGTTCCGGTGACAGGCGGGCGTCGCCGGGGCGGGGAGTGGGCCAACGGAGGAGTACGCCGGCGGGGGAGGGGCCGAAGGGGCCGGAGGGGTCTGGTGCGGCCCGGGCCGGGTGCCGGGGGACGGGGAGCGGCACAATGGCGGTCATGAGGACCGTGACTCTCATCGGCAAGCCGGGCTGCCACCTGTGCGACGACGCGCGCGCGGTGGTCAGCGAGGTCTGCGCGGAACTGGGCGCGCGCTGGGAGGAGAAGGACATCACCCAGGACGAGGAGCTGTACCGCCGGTACTGGGAGCAGATCCCGGTGGTGCTCGTGGACGGGGCCCAGCACGACTTCTGGAGGGTCGACCCGCGGCGGCTGCGCGCGGCGCTGGAGTCCTGACCGTTCCTCCAGCGCCGCCCGAGCGCGCTGCGGTGCGATGGAGGAGACTGCGGGGAGGGCGTGAAGAAGGGGCCGCGCCGGTGCGGCTCGTGTGGTGCCGGTCACTTTGACCGGACAAAGCGGACACCGCTTTTGTGCACGCTTTCACAAAGGCATAGCCTGGGCAGGACTGAGCGGTCCGGACAGATGTCCAGCAGATGTCCATCGGGACCGCTCACCGTTACGCGCAGACGGCAGGAGCACCGTGGCAACTGGCCGAACACACCGACCGGCGACCCGCAGCCGAGGGATCCCCGAGGCCACCGTCGCCCGTCTTCCGCTGTACCTGCGGGCGCTCACCGCGCTCTCCGAGCGTTCGGTGCCCACGGTCTCCTCGGAGGAGCTGGCGGCCGCCGCCGGCGTCAACTCCGCCAAGCTGCGCAAGGACTTCTCCTACCTCGGCTCGTACGGCACCCGCGGTGTCGGCTACGACGTCGAGTACCTCGTCTACCAGATCTCCCGTGAGCTGGGGCTGACCCAGGACTGGCCCGTGGTGATCGTCGGGATCGGAAACCTCGGCGCCGCGCTCGCCAACTACGGCGGTTTCGCCTCCCGCGGCTTCCGCGTCGCCGCGCTGATCGACGCGGACCCGTCGATGACCGGCAAGCCGGTCGCCGGGATCCCGGTGCAGCACACCGACGACCTCGAGACGATCATCGAGGAGAACGGCGTGTCCATCGGCGTCATCGCCACCCCCGCCGGAGCCGCGCAGCAGGTCTGCGACCGGCTCGTCGCCGCCGGGGTGACCTCCATCCTGAACTTCGCGCCGACCGTGCTGTCCGTGCCCGAGGGCGTGGACGTGCGCAAGGTGGACCTCTCCATAGAACTGCAGATCCTCGCCTTCCACGAGCAGCGCAAGGCGGGCGAGGAACCGGCCGGCGAGGGCGCGGCGGACACCGCCCCGCCCGCGGCGCCCCCCGCCGCCTCCGTGCGCCGCCGCACCGACGGAACCGATTCGGGACCTGACGGGGACGTGCCCGCGGTGATGCCCGCATGAACGAGCGAGCCGCCACGCCGCGCGTCCCGTGCCTCCCGCACGGTGTACTGCCCGAGCGAAGCGAGGGACGCGCATGAGTCTGCTGGTCGTGGGACTGAGCCACCGCAGTGCGCCGGTGAGCGTTCTGGAGCGGGCCGCCCTCGCGCCCGAGATGCGCGGGAAGCTGCTCCAGGACGCGGTCGGCGCCGAACCCACCACGGAAGCGGCGGTGCTCTCCACCTGCAACCGCATCGAGCTGTACGCCGACGTCGACAAGTTCCACGCCGGCGTCGCCGAGCTGTCCGGCCTGCTCGCCCGGCACAGCGGCGTCGGTCTGGAGGAGCTGACCCCCCACCTGTACGTCCACTACGAGGACCGCGCCGTCCACCACCTGTTCTCGGTGGCCTGCGGGCTGGACTCGATGGTCGTCGGCGAGGGGCAGATCCTCGGGCAGATCAAGGACGCGCTGGCCGTCGCGCAGGACCAGCACACCGCCGGGCGGCTGCTGAACGACCTGTTCCAGCAGGCGCTGCGGGTCGGCAAGCGGGCGCACAGCGAGACCGGCATCGACAAGGCCGGCCAGTCCCTGGTGACCTTCGGCCTGGAGCAGCTCGCGGCCGGACGCCCGGTCGGGGAGTGGGCGCGCGGCAGACGCGCCCTGGTGATCGGCGCCGGGTCGATGTCCTCGCTCGCCGCCACGACGCTCGCGCGGGCCGGTGTCAGCGAACTGGTGATCGTCAACAGGACGCTGGAGCGCGCCCGGCGCCTGGCGGCCGGCCTGGACGGCGGCGGGCTCGCGGCCCGCGCCGTGCCCACCGCCGAGCTGTCCGCGCAGCTCCCGCACGCCGACGTCGTCGTCTCCTGCACGGGCGCCACCGGCCTCGTGCTGACGGCCGACGACCTGGCGGCCGCGTTCGCCGGGCGCGCGGCCTCCGGCGGCGAACCGGTCGCCCTGCTCGACCTCGCCATGCCCCGCGACATCGACGCCGCCGCCCACCGCATGGAGGGCGTACGGTTGGTGGACATCGAGTCGCTCGCCGAGGCCTCGGCCGACGCACCCATGGCGGCGGACGTCGACAAGGTGCACGGCATCGTCGCGGACGAGGTCGCCGCCTTCGGCGCCGCCCAGCGCGCGGCGACCATCACCCCCACCGTGGTGGCGCTGCGCTCCATGGCGGCCGACGTCGTGGCGGCCGAGATGGCCCGCCTCGAAGGGCGCCTCCCCGAACTCGACGACAAACAGCGAGCCGAGATCACCCAGACCGTACGGCGGGTCGTCGACAAGCTGCTGCACGCGCCCACCGTCCGCGTCAAGCAGCTCGCCGGCGAGCCGGGCGGCGCCGGATACGCCGACGCGCTGCGCAAGCTGTTCGATCTGGACCCCCAGACCGTCGCGGCTGTCAGCAACCCCGAACAGGAGCGGCAATGAGCACCAACGCCTCCCGGCCCTTGAAGCTGGGCACTCGTGGCAGCACCCTCGCCATGGCCCAGTCCGGGCAGGTGGCCGAGCGGGTCCGGCAGCTCACCGGACGGCCCGTCGAGCTGGTGGGCATCACCACCTACGGCGACGTCTCCCGTGAGCACCTCTCCCGCATCGGCGGCACGGGCGTCTTCGTCTCCGCGCTGCGCGACGCGCTGCTCGCGGGCGAGGTCGACTTCGCCGTTCACTCCCTCAAGGACCTCCCCACCGCCCAGCCCCCGCGGCTGGCGCTGGCCGCCGTGCCGGTGCGCGAGGACCCGCGCGACGCGCTGATCGCACGCGACGGCCTCACGTTCGAGCAGCTGCCGGACGGCGCCCGGGTCGGCACCGGCTCGCCGCGCCGCATGGCGCAGCTCAACGCCTGGGCGCGGGCGCTCGGCAAACGCGTCGAGACCGTGCCGATCCGGGGGAACATCGAGCGCCGCCTCGGGTTCGTGAGCTCCGGCGAGCTGGACGCGGTCGTCCTGGCCACCGCCGGTCTGCGGCGCGCCGGAATGGCCGACGCGATCACCGAACTCCTCGACCCCGGGACGGTCCTGCCCGCTCCCGGCCAGGGCGCCCTGGCGGTCGAGTGCGCGGCGTCGAACGAGGAACTCACAGCCCGGCTCGCCGAACTCGACGACCTGCGCACGCGGGTCGCCGTGACCGCCGAGCGAAGCCTGCTCTCCGCCCTGGAAGCCGGTTGCAGCGCGCCCGTCGGCGCACTGGCCGAGGTACGGGACGAGGAGCGGGATGTCACCGAACTGCACCTGCGCGGGGTCGTCGGCACCACCGACGGCACCACTCTGGTGCAGCTGTCCACCACCGGCTCCGTACCGGAGTCCGCCGCCGAGTCGCTCGCCCGGGCCGAGGCCCTGGGACGCGAACTCGCCGACGAGATGCTCGCCAAGGGCGCGGCCGGTCTGATGGGGGAGCGAGCACATTGAGCCCCACCACCAATCACTCGTACGGCACCCACGGGCACGTCACCTTCCTCGGTGCCGGGCCCGGAGACCCGGGACTGCTGACGCTGCGCGCCGTGGAGGCGCTGGCGCAGGCCGATGTACTGGTCGCCGACCCGCAGGTGTACGACGTCGTGCGGACGCACGTGCGGGCAGGTGTCGACACGCCGCTCCAGGCAGCAGGTGACGACACGTCAGCGGGCTCCGCCGGTACCGACGATGCGGTAAATCTTGTCATGCGGGCCGCACGCGGCGGCAAGCGGGTGGTCCGTGCGGTCCAGGGGGATCCCGGGCTCGACGCCAACGCGGCCGACGAGATGCTGGCCTGCGCCGCGGAGGGCATCACCTTCGAGGTCGTGCCCGGCGTCGCCAACGCCGTGGGCGTCCCCGCCTACGCGGGGGTGCCGCTGCGCAACGGGCACGGCGCGGACGTGCGCTTCCTCGACGCGCGGACCGCCGACAGCCGGGCGTGGAACGAGGTCGGGGCCAGCGACTCCACCGTGGTGGTCTCGACCACCCTGGAGTCCGTCGCCGCCGACGCCGCCGAACTGGTCACGGCGGGCCGCAAGCCCGACACCCCGCTGACCGTCACCGTCGACGGCACCACCACCCGGCAGCGCACCTGGACGGCGACGCTCGGTTCCATCGCCCAGACGCTCAGGGCCGCCAAGGTGCTGCCCTCGGCGGGCGGGAGCCGCCCGGCGATAGCCGTGGTGGGCGAGCGCAGTGCCGCCGCGGAGCAGCGCGAGAGGCTCGCCTGGTTCGAGTCCAAGCCGCTGTTCGGCTGGCAGGTGCTCGTGCCCCGCACCAAGGAGCAGGCGGCCTCGCTCTCCGAGCAGCTCCGCTCCTACGGGGCCGTGCCCAGCGAGGTGCCCACCATCGCCGTCGAGCCGCCGCGCACGCCCCAGCAGATGGAGCGCGCGGTCAAGGGCCTGGTCACGGGCCGCTACGAGTGGATCGCCTTCACCTCGGTCAACGCGGTCAAGGCGGTGCGCGAGAAGTTCGAGGAGTACGGCCTGGACGCCCGCGCCTTCGCCGGGATCAAGGTCGCGGCCGTCGGCGAGCAGACGGCCAGGGCGCTGGTGGAGTTCGGCGTCAAGCCCGATCTGGTGCCCAGCGGCGAGCAGTCCGCAGCCGGACTGCTGGAGGACTGGCCGCCCTACGACCCGGTCTTCGACCCGATCGACCGCGTCTTCCTGCCGCGCGCCGACATCGCCACCGAGACGCTGGTGGCGGGTCTGATCGAGCTGGGCTGGGAGGTGGACGACGTCACCGCCTACCGGACGGTGCGCGCCTCGCCTCCGCCGGCCGAGACGCGCGAGGCCATCAAGGGCGGCGGGTTCGACGCCGTGCTGTTCACGTCCTCCAGCACCGTGCGGAACCTCGTCGGCATCGCCGGCAAGCCGCACAACGTGACGGTCATCGCCTGCATCGGTCCGGCGACGGCCAAGACGGCGGAGGAGCACGGGCTGCGCGTGGACGTCATGGCGCCCGAGCCGTCGGTGCACAAGCTGGCCGAGGCGCTCGCGGAGTTCGGCGCCAAGCGCCGGGCGGCGGCGATCGAGGCAGGCGAGGCGGTACAGCGGCCGAGTGAGAAGCGGCCGACGAGGAGGAGGGCACGGACACCGTGACGACCGGCGGGAACACGTACGGCGGTGCGCCGAGCGGCGGCCGCGGGGGCTTCCCCGCGGTCCGCCCCCGGCGGCTGCGCACCACCCCGGCCATGCGCCGGATGGTGGCGGAGCACCGACTCCACCCGGCCGAGCTGATCCTGCCCGCCTTCGTGCGGGAGGGCATCACCGAGCCGGTGGGCATCTCCTCGATGCCCGGTGTGTACCAGCACACCCGCGACAGCCTGCGGAAGGCCGCGGCCGAGGCCGTGGCGGCGGGCGTCGGCGGCATCATGCTCTTCGGCGTGCCCGAGGACGGCAGGAAGGACGCCGTCGGCTCCCCGGGCACCGACCCGGACGGCATCCTCCAGGTCGCGCTGCGGGACGTGCGGGCCGAGGTCGGCGACGACCTGGTGGTCATGTCCGACCTGTGCCTGGACGAGTTCACCGACCACGGCCACTGCGGCGTCCTGGACGAGCGCGGCCGGGTGGACAACGACGCCACGCTGGAGCGGTACGCGGAGATGGCGTGCGTCCAGGCCGAGGCCGGCGCGCACGTGCTGGGGCCGAGCGGGATGATGGACGGCCAGATCGGTTTCGTCCGCCGCGCGCTGGACGAGGCCGGGCACCAGGACGTGTCGCTGCTGGCGTACACCGCCAAGTACGCGTCCGCGTTCTACGGGCCCTTCCGGGAGGCGGTCAACTCCTCCCTGCGGGGCGACCGCAGGACCTACCAGCAGGATCCGGCCAACGCCCGGGAGTCGATGCGCGAGCTGGAGCTCGACATCGCCGAGGGCGCGGACATGGTGATGGTCAAGCCGGCGATGCCGTACCTGGACGTGCTGTGCAGGATCGCGGACGCGGTGGACGTCCCCGTCGCCGCGTACCAGATCTCCGGCGAATACGCGATGGTCGAGGCCGCCGCGGAGCGCGGCTGGATCGACCGGGACGCGGCGATCATGGAGACGCTCACGGGCGTCAAGCGCGCGGGCGCGAACCTGATCCTGACCTACTGGGCGACCGAGGTGGCCCGTCGGCTCTCCTGAGCCGTCGGGCGGCGCCGGGCCCCCCGGGGCCCGGCGCGGTCAGTCCCGGGGGAAGCCGTCCGTGGCGATGGTGGCCTCGGCGGACGTCCCAATAATCCTCACCGGTTCGCCGAAGCCGACGGCCGGCTCGCTGCCGTCCCCGCCGTCCCCGGGGCGGGTGCAGAGGCGGCACCGGGCGGTGTACGGGTCGACGACGAGGCAGGCGGGGACGCCGGCCGCGGCGTACGCCTCCGGTTTGGGGCCGTGGTCGTCGGCGGCGGTGGCCCGGGGGACGGCCTCCACGATCAGTCCGTCGTCCTCGGGGAGCAGCGGTCCCGGGAGTCGGGCTCCGCGCCGTCGGCGGTCTTCGCCAGGCCGGGGGCGTCAGCCCTTGACGCAGACGACCTGCCGGAGCCTGGCGACCACCTCGACCAGGTCGCGCTGCTGGTCGATGACCTGCTCGATCGGCTTGTACGCGGCCGGGATCTCGTCCACGACGCCGGAGTCCTTGCGGCACTCCACGCCCCGTGTCTGCTCGGCCAGGTCCCGCGCCGTGAACCGCTTCTTCGCCGCGTTGCGGCTCATCCTGCGGCCCGCGCCGTGGGAGGCGGAGTTGAAGGACGCCTCGTTGCCCAGGCCGCGGACGATGTAGGAGCCCGTGCCCATCGAGCCGGGGATGATGCCGTAGTCGCCGCGGCCCGCGCGGATCGCGCCCTTCCGGGTGACCAGCAGGTCCATGCCGTCGTAGCGCTCCTCGGCCACGTAGTTGTGGTGGCAGGAGATGACGGGCTCGAAGGCGGGCGCGGCCTTCTTGAACTCCTTGCGGATCACGTCCTTCAGCAGGCCCATCATGATCGCGCGGTTGCGCCGGGCGTACTCCTGCGCCCAGAACAGGTCGTTGCGGTACGCCTCCATCTCCGGGGTGCCGGCGGTGAAGACGGCGAGGTCGCGGTCGACCAGGCCCTGGTTGTGGGGCAGCTTCCGGGCCACGCCGATGTGGTGTTCGGCCAGTTCCTTGCCGATGTTCCGCGAGCCGGAGTGGAGCATCAGCCAGACGGCGCCGGTGTCGTCCAGGCAGACCTCGATGAAGTGGTTGCCGCCGCCCAGCGTGCCCATCTGCCGCGCGGCCCGCTCCCGGCGGAAGCGGACCGCCTCGGCGACGCCGTCGAAGCGGGACCAGAAGTCGTCCCAGCCGGAGGCGGGGGCGTCGTGGAGGCGGCCGGGGTCCACCGGGTCGTCGTGCATGCCGAAGCCGACCGGGATGGCCTGCTCGATCCGCGAACGCAGCCGGGAGAGGTCGCCGGGCAGGTCGTTCGCGGTCAGGGAGGTCTTCACCGCCGACATGCCGCAGCCGATGTCCACGCCGACCGCCGCCGGGCAGACCGCGTCCCGCATGGCGATGACCGAGCCGACCGTCGCCCCCTTGCCGTAGTGGACGTCGGGCATGACCGCCAGTCCCTTGATCCAGGGGAGCGTCGAGACGTTGTGGAGCTGCCGCATCGCCACGTCCTCGACGGTGGCCGGATCGGTCCACATCCGGATCGGCACCCTGGTTCCGGGAACCTCGGTGTATGACATGCTCGTTCATCCCCCCTGAGGAAAGAGTGCGGGCACGTTCCGCCGACTGTGCGCGAGGTGTGGACGGAACGTGTACGTCCGGGTCCGAAAGGCGGACGTACCACTGCGTATGCCCCACCGGGCGGAGGTCCCCGCAGCGCGTGCGGTGGACATCGTGCGGTAGACATTGTGTGACGGTGCCACCGAGCGACGGCAACGTGTTTTCGAGCGGCCACACGGACGAGGGAGTTGGGCAGTGCAGCGGAAGGGATACGCCGCCGGCGCCGTGCTCGTCGCCGTACTGGCCGCCGGATCCGTGAGCTGCACCGGGAGTTCCGCCCCGGGGGTCTCGGCCGCCGACAGCAAGTCCGGATCGGTCAGCGCCGAGGCCGTCACGGCCCCGCCCGGCACCTACCGCGACCTTCCCGAACCCTGCGGCGCGGTGGGCGTGGACGTGCTGCGGGAGATGCTGCCGGGCGCGGAGGACGACGCCTCCGCGGAGCGGGACGGCGGCGGGACGCCGTCGGCCTACGAGGGCGAGCAGGCCGTCACGTACGACAACGACCGCCGGGTCGGCTGCCGCTGGAAGAGCTCGACCGGCCTGGGTAGCCGACATCTCCTGGTCGACTTCGAGCGGGTGGTGTCGTACGACCCCGCCGTCAGCGACGACGAGCGGGCGGCGCGCCTGTACGAGGACATGGCGCTGAAGGCCGGGATCCCGACGGCGCCGGCGGCGCAGGAGGAGAGCCCGGAAGCGGAGGAGCCGGAGGGGACGGCCACGGAGGGGGACGCTCCGGACTCAGAGGAGACGGGGAAGGCCGCGGAGACCGAGGACGCCGGGGAGACCGGGGGGACCGAGGACGGGGCGGAGACCGGGGCGGCGGAGTCCGGGGAGCCGGAGGTCGCCACCCCGCAGGCCACGTCCGACACCGACCTGGCGCCGCGTCCGCTGGAGGGCGTCGGGGACGCGGCGTACATCGACGACGAACTGGTCACCGCCGACTCGGGCGTCCACCGCGACATCACCCTGGTCTTCCGCACGGGGAACGTCATCGTCACCGTCCGGTACGAGCAGTGGCTGACGGACCGGCGCAGGCTCCCCGACAGCGCCGAACTCCAGGAGAAGGCCCTGAAGCTCGCCGGGGAGCTCGCGGGGAGGTTCGAGGACTGAGGCCGGCGCAGACCGGGCCGGAGGCGGTCCCGGCGGCGGTCCCGGTACTGAGACGACGGACACACCCCGCCGCGGTGCCGCCCGGCCGGGCCCGCGGCCGTCCTAGGCTTCCACCGGTGTTGTCCCCCGAGTGGCGTACCGTGCCGTCCGACAGGGCGTGCCCCGGACGCCCCCCGCACATCCGGAAGCGAAGGAACCATGCACCACAACGCCAGGCGCACCGCCGTCCGTACGCTTGTCTGTGCCGCCGTGCCCATGCTGCTGGTGGCCGGCTGCTCCGGAGGATCCGGTGAGGACGACTCCCCCAAGCCGTCGCCCAGCGCCTCCACCTCCAGCGCGCCCCCCAGCCCGGCGCCCGTGAAGTTCACCACGCTGCCCGACCCGTGCAAGACCCTCTCGAAGAAGACGGTCAGGGACGTGGTGCCCGAGGCGAAGGAGACCGGCAAGAACCTGGGCTCCAAGGACACCGACGGCTACGGCACCTGCCTGTGGAGCGGCCTGGACGGCTACCAGTACCGGGCGCTGACCGTCTCCCTCAGGCGCTTCGACTCCGATGTGACGCTCGGCAGCGGCAGCGAGCGGGCCGCCGAGTACGCCGGGCAGCAGGTCGCCGCGATCTCGCAGGAGAAGGGGAACAAGAAGGTGAAGGACACCCCGGTCGACGGCATCGGGGACCAGGCGACGTCCGTGGCCTTCGAGACGGAGAAGAAGAACGGCAAGAAGTCCGAGGACTACCGCGAGCAGCGGATCGTGGCCCTCACCGGCAACGTCGTGGTCACCGTGGACTACGAGGGGGCCGGTTTCGAGACCGCCGGGACGCCGAGCGCGAAGGACATCCGGGAGGGGGCGGAGAAGGCGGCGAAGGACGCCGTCAAGTCGATCGGGTAGGGGCCGGGCGACGGGGGTCCGCCCTCCTCCCCGCGTACCCTGTCTTCCCTCCGGCTCCCGCCCGGCTCCCCGGCTTCCACGGTTTTCCCGGCTTCCCGGCCGACGACCCCGCGAGGACACAGCAGTGCAACTGACACGGACTCACCGAATGCTCATCGGCGTGGTCGTGGCCGGGGCGGTGGTGATCGCCGCGATCGGCTTCGCCGGGTCGTACGCCGCCGTCCGCGACCTCGCCGAGAAGAAAGGTTTCGGCGGCTTCGCGCCGTTCTTCCCCATCGGCATCGACGCCGGGATCGTGGTGCTGCTCGCCCTGGACCTGCTCCTCACCTGGATCCGCATCCCCTTCCCGCTGCTGCGCCAGACCGCCTGGCTGCTGACGGCCGCCACCATCGCCTTCAACGGCGCCGCCGCCTGGCCCGACCCGCTGGGCGTGGGGATGCACGCGGTGATCCCGGTGCTGTTCGTGGTGGCCGTCGAGGCCGCGCGGCACGCGGTGGGCCGGATCGCCGACATCACCGCCGACCGGCACATGGAGGGCGTGCGGATCTCCCGCTGGCTGCTGGCCTTCCCCTCCACCTTCCGGCTGTGGCGCCGGATGAAGCTGTGGGAGCTGCGCTCCTACGACCAGGTCATCCGCATGGAGCAGGAGCGCCTGGTGTACGAGGCGAGGCTGCGGGCCCGGTACGGGCGCGGCTGGAAGCGCCGGGCGCCGGTGGAGGCGCTGATGCCGCTGCGGCTGGCCCGGTACGGGGTGCCGCTGTCGGAGACCGCCCCGGCCGGGCTGGCCGCCGCCGGCATCGAACCGCAGCTGATCCCGGCGGCGGTGACGGCGGGGCCCGCGGGCGGACCGGAACCGGCAGTGCGCGAGGACGCACCCGCGCCGCGGGCCGTGCCCGCGGCCGCCGCGCCCGCCGGGGAGCAGGCGGCAGGAGAACCGGCGGCGGGGAAGCGCGAACTCGTGCCTCCCGCCTGGGAGTCGGCCCCGGAACCCGAACCGGAACCGGACCCCGAGCCGGTCGGGCCCCCGTCCCGGCAGGACGCGCGGCCCGCGGCCGGGCAGGCGCCGGCGGGCGAGGCCGTCCCCGCGTACGCCGCCGCGCCGGCCTCCCCGCCGACCGTGCCGGTCAGTGACGGGCGCCACCGCCCGATGGGGAACCCCGGCGCCCGGCCCGGGTACGTCCCGGCGCCGCGCGAGGCCGCGCCGCCGGAGCCGGACGACACCGCCATGCCGGTCGGCATACCGGACGGAGCGGTGTACACGGAGGTGTACTACCGCGCGTACCAGCAGTTCATCGCGGACCACGGCAAGCGTCCCAACGCCCGTGAACTCGCCCGTGTCCTCCACGACGAGCACGGCGTGACCAATGCCGAGGGCGGCCTGCTGAGCGAGGGCCACCTCCGCATGTACCTGCGGGAGTTCCGGGACCGCTACAACGCGGAGATGGGCCTGGCGGGCTGACCCGCCAGACCCGTCCCCGGTCGGTCCCCGGTTGCGGTGGGCGCGTGCCCTACGCGCCCAGCAGCTTGCGGACGCGGTCCGCGCCGACCGCCAGCAGCAGGGTGGGCAGCCGCGGGCCGGTGTCGCGGCCGACCAGCAGCCGGTAGAGCAGCGCGAAGAAGGCGCGCTGGGCCGTCTTCAGCTCCGGCGTCGGCTTGGCGTCCGGCGTCAGGCCCGCCTGTACCTTGGGGACGCCGTAGACGAGGGTGGTCAGGCCGTCCAGCGACCAGTGCTCGTCCAGCCCGTCCAGCAGCAGCCGCAGGGACTCGCGCCCGGCGTCGTCGAGCGAGGCCAGCAGTTCGGTGTCCGGCTCCTCGCGGACGCGGGTGCGCTGCTCGGCCGGGACCTGGGTGTTGATCCACCGCTGTGCGCGGTCCAGGCGCGGGCGCGTCTCGTCCAGGGAGCGGACCGGGTTGTCCGGGTCCAGCTCGCTCAGGATGCGCAGGGTCTGCTCCTCGTCCCCGGTGGTGATGTCCACCACGGAGGCGAGGGTGCGGTACGGCAGCGGGTGCGGCGTCCTGGGCAGCTCGCCGGCCGCGGTGGACGTGGCGCGGCGGTACGCGGCGGCGTCCGCGGGCTGCGCGGCGCCGTCGGCGACCTTGCGCTCCAGGGCGTCCCACTCGTCGTAGAGGCGCTGGATCTCCTGGTCGAAGGCGACCTTGAAGGACTGGTTCGGCTTGCGGCGGGCGTACAGCCAGCGCAGCAGCGGGGCTTCCATGATCTCCAGCGCGTCGGCCGGGGTCGGCACCCCGCCCTTGGAGCTGGACATCTTCGCCATGCCGGTGATGCCGACGAAGGCGTACATCGGGCCGATCGGCTGCTGACCGCCGAAGATCTCCTTCACGAGCTGTCCGCCGACGACGAAGGAGGAGCCCGGCGACTGGTGGTCCACGCCGGAGGGCTCGAAGACCACGCCCTCGTAGGCCCAGCGCATCGGCCAGTCGACCTTCCAGACGAGCTTGCCGTGGTCGAACTCCGACAGCAGCGCCGTCTCCTCGTGACCGCACCGGCACACGTAGGTCATCTCGGTGGTGTCGTCGTCGTACGCGGTGATCGACGTCAGGTCGCGTTCGCAGACGGTGCAGTACGGCTTGTACGGGAAGTACCCGGCGCTGCCGGAGCTGCCGTCGTCCTCGCCGGCGGCGCCGGAGCCCTCGGCGGCCTCGATCTCGGCGTCGTCCATGGGCTTCTGCTGCTTCTTCGCCGCCTTGGCCGCGCTCTCGGGGGTGACCTTGGTGCGGTAGCGGTCCAGGACGGCGTCGATGCGCTCGCGCTCGCGCATGGCGAAGAGGATCTGCTCGCGGTAGGCGCCGGAGGTGTACATCTGCGTCTGGCTGATGCCGCGCACCTCGACGCCCAGCTCGTCCAGGGCCCCCGCCATGGCGGCCTTGAAGTGCTCGGCCCAGTTGGGGTGCTCGCTGCCCTCGGGGGCGGGCACGGAGGTGAGGGGCTTGCCGATGTGCTCGGACCAGGACTCGTCGATGCCGGGGACGCCGGCCGGGACCTTGCGGAAGCGGTCGTAGTCGTCCCAGGACAGGATGTGCTCGCAGGGGACGCCGCGCCGCCTGATCTCGTCGGCGACGAGGTGCGGCACCATCACCTCGCGGAGGTTGCCCAGGTGGATGGGGCCGGAGGGGCTCAGGCCGGAGGCGCAGACGATCTTTTTGCCGGGGGCTCGGCGTTCCGCCTCGGCGATGACCTCGTCCGCGATGCGGGAGACCCAGTCGGTCTCGGTGCTCTGAGCCACGGTTGGCGTCCCTTTCCAGAACCTCGGGTGTCGGGGATGACGTTTCCATTGTTTCAGACCCGCGGGGACGGCCCGGCGGGTGATATCCGCGGGCCCCGGGCGGCGGTCCCGTGGGATACTGGACCGATCCGGTAATCCCTTCTCAAAGGAATGGCTCACCTTTCATGGCCTCGGTTCCCTCCCTTGCCGCAACCGTCCGCCGGCGTGTCGCGGAGGCCCTCTCGGCTGCCCTGCCGGAGGCCGCTTCCGCCGATCCGCTCCTGCGACGCAGCGACCGGGCGGACTTCCAGGCCAACGGGATGCTGGCGCTGGCCAAGAAGCTGAAGGGGAACCCGCGGGAGCTGGCGGCGAAGGTCGTGGAGAGCCTGCCCGGGGAGTCCGGTGACGGGGACGCGGTGATCGCCGGGATCGAGGTCTCGGGCCCGGGCTTCCTCAACATCACCGTCGCCGACGAGGCGATCACCAGGACCCTGGCGGCGCGGGCGGCCGACGAGCGGCTGGGCGTGCCGTACGCGGAGGCCCCGGGCACGACGGTGATCGACTACTCGCAGCCCAACGTGGCCAAGGAGATGCACGTCGGGCACCTGCGCTCCACGGTGATCGGCGACGCGATCGTGAGGATCCTGGAGCACCGCGGCGAGAAGGTGATCCGGCGCCACCACATCGGGGACTGGGGCACGCAGTTCGGCATGCTCATCCAGTACCTGATCGAGCACCCGCACGAGCTGGACCACACGGCCGAGGGCGGCGACGGCGAGTCCGGCGAGGCCGCGATGTCCCGGCTGAACCGGCTCTACAAGGCGTCGCGGGCGCTGTTCGACTCCGACGAGGGATTCAAGCAGCGCGCCCGGGACCGGGTGGTGCTCCTGCAGAGCGGGGACGAGACCACCCTGGAGATGTGGCGGAAGATCGTCGGCGAGTCGATGATCTACTTCCACGCCGTCTACGACCAGCTCGACGTGGAGATCCGCGACGAGGACGTGGTCGGTGAGAGCGCGTACAACGACGACCTCCAGCAGGTCGTGAAGGACCTGGAGTCCAGCGGTGTCGCGGTGCGCTCCGAGGGCGCGCTGTGCGTGTTCTTCGACGACGTCAAGGGCCCGGACGGCAAGCCCGTCCCGCTGATCGTGCAGAAGTCCAACGGCGGCTTCGGGTACGCCGCCACCGACCTGGCCGCCATCCGCGACCGGGTCGGGAAGCTGGGCGCCGACACCCTGCTGTACGTGGTGGACGCCCGGCAGGCGCTGCACTTCAAGATGGTCTTCGAGACCGCGCGCCGGGCGGGCTGGCTGCCCGAGGGCGCCGCGCGGCAGCTCGCGTTCGGCACGGTGCTGGGCAAGGACGGCAAGCCGTTCAAGACCCGTGAGGGCGAGACGGTCCGGCTGGTGGACCTGCTGAACGAGGCGGTCGAGCGGGCCACGGCCGTGGTGCGGGAGAAGGCCGAGCAGGGCGGGGCGGAGCTGACCGGGGAGGAGATCGCCGAGCGCGGCGCCCAGGTGGGCATCGGCGCGGTGAAGTACGCGGACCTGTCCACCTCGATGTCCCGCGACTACGTCTTCGACCTGGACCGGATGGTCTCGCTCAACGGCGACACCAGCGTCTACCTCCAGTACGCCTACGCCCGGATCCAGTCGATCCTGCGCAAGGCGGGCGACGCCCGGCCCGTCGCGCACCCGGAGCTGCCCCTGGCCCCGGCGGAGCGGGCGCTGGGCCTGCACCTGGACGAGTTCGCCGAGACGCTGGAGGGCGTGGCCGAGACGTACGAGCCGCACAAGCTGGCCGCGTACCTCTACCAGCTCGCCTCGCACTACACGACGTTCTACGACCAGTGCCCGGTGCTGAAGGCCGGGGACGGGGCGACGGTGGAGAACCGGCTGTTCCTGTGCGACCTGACGGCCCGCACCCTCCACCAGGGCATGGCGCTGCTGGGGATCCGCACCCCCGAGCGGCTGTGAGGCCGCGGCGGCCGTGAGACGTTCGGGCGCCCGTCCCCGGGGAGGGGGCGGGCGCCCGAGGCGTTCCGGCGCCTTCCCGGGGAGGGTCCCGTTCCGGTGGCGGTCCGGCTGGGGTTCAGCCCTCGCGGTGCACCTTGGTGTTGGACGCCTGGGCGCGGGGGCGGACGACCAGCAGGTCGACGTTGACGTGCGGCGGGCGGGTCACGGCCCAGGCGATGGTGTCGGCCACGTCCTCGGCGGTCAGGGGCTCGGCGACGCCCTGGTACACCCCGGCCGCCCGGTCGGCGTCGCCGCGGAAGCGGGTGAGGGAGAACTCCTCGGTGCGCACCATGCCGGGCGCGATCTCGATGACGCGGACGGGCTGTCCGCACACCTCCAGTCGGAGGGTCTCGGCCAGTACGTGGGCGCCGTGCTTGGCGGCGACGTAGCCCGCTCCGCCCTCGTAGGTGCCGTGGCCCGCGGTGGAGGAGACCACGAGCACCGTGCCGTCGCCGGAGGCGGTCAGGGCCGGGAGCAGCGCCTGGGTCATGTTGAGCACGCCCAGGACGTTGACCTCGTACATCGCGCGCCAGTCGGCCGGGTCGCCGGTGGCGACGGGGTCGAGGCCCAGGGCGCCGCCCGCGTTGTTGACCAGGACGCTGCCGGGGGCGAGGGGGCCGAGCCGCTCGGCGAGGGCGTCCACGGCCGCGCGGTCGGTGACGTCCAGGGCGTACGGGAGGGCCTGGTGCCCGGCGCCGGTCAGCTCGGCGGCGAGGGCCTCGACGCGTTCGGCGCGGCGGCCGGCGAGCACGGTCCGGTAGCCCTCGGCGGCCAGCCGCCGCGCGGTCGCGGCGCCGATCCCGCTGCCGGCGCCGGTGACGACGGCGGTGGGAGCGGCGGACTGGCCGGCGGAGCGGTCGGGCGGGGTCATGGGCGGGCCCTCCTGGTGGTGGACGTGTCGGTGCCGCTCGCAGGATAGGTCCCGGGACCGGCCCGGCTCACCCTCCCCGCGGGGCGTACATGATGAGCGCGACCCCGGCCAGGCAGACCAGCGCCCCGGCCACGTCCCAGCGGTCCGGCCGGAAGCCGTCCACGGCCATGCCCCAGGCCAGCGAGCCGGCGACGAAGACCCCGCCGTAGGCCGCCAGGATGCGGCCGAAGTTCGCGTCGGGCTGGAGGGTGGCGACGAAGCCGTACGCGCCCAGGGCGAGCACTCCGGCGCCCATCCACGCCCAGCCGCGGTGCTCGCGCACCCCCTGCCAGACCAGCCAGGCGCCGCCGATCTCCAGCAGGGCGGCGAGGACGAAGAGGACGGCTGAGCGGGCGACGGTCATGCGGGAAGGGTAGGACCGGGGGGACGGGGCGGGCCGGTCAGGGCCAGACGAGGCAGTACGGTTGGTGGCCCGCCTCGTGGAGGCGGTGGGAGAAGTCCTGCCACTCGTGGAGGAGTTGATAGACGTCGAAGGCGTCGCGCGGGCCGCCCCGGTCGGGGACGGTGGACCAGATGAACGCGGCGGCGCCCACCGACTCCTCGCCGATGCCCCGCAGGGGGTCGACGACGGCCATGGGCAGCTTGACCACGGCGTAGTCGGAGTGGAGCACCACCAGTTCCAGCGGGGGCACCCTGTGGAGGGGTATCCCCTCGATGCCGGTGAGGACCATCGCGGCCATCGTCTCGGGCTTGATCCTGGTGAACATGCCGTGGCCCAGCTCGTCCCCGCCCAGTTCCTCCGGGCGCATCGAGATCGGCACGCGAGCGGCGGTGGCGCCGTCCGGCGCGCCGAAGTACTTGTACGTCACCCCCACCCGGCCACCCTTGCTGCTCCTCGCCTCTGCCGCCCTGGATTCGGCTGCTCCGAAGTCCGCCGCCCTGGAAGCGTCACGCCTGTGGCGGCCCCGTGCGCGCCTGGGCCCCCCGGGACTGGTGTCCCCCGTGCCCTCGCCCAGTCCGCCACCGCGCTGCATGTCACCACCCGACCACTCGCGGCATGTGCCGCGCAACCCGATCATCGTCTCAGAGACTCCCAGAGACCTCCCCCACTGGCGGGCTGCGAAACGCCCGGCGGCACATGCGCGTGAGGCTCTGAGACCATGGCTTGCGTGAGCTATCCGTACGAAGCACCAGTATCGCAGTCGCTGTACGACCGCGCCGCCGTCGTAACGCCCGGAGGCGTGAACTCTCCGGTACGCGCCTTCCGCGCCGTGGGCGGTACGCCCCGGTTCATGGTGTCCGGTACCGGTCCGTACCTCACCGACGCCGACGGCCGCGAGTACGTCGACCTCGTGTGCTCGTGGGGTCCGATGATCCTCGGGCACGCCCACCCCGCCGTGACGGAGGCGGTCCAGGAGGCGGTCGCGCGCGGCACGTCCTTCGGCACCCCCGGCCGGGGCGAGGTCGAACTGGCCGAGGAGATCGTGGCCCGGATCGCCCCCGTGGAGCAGGTGCGGCTGGTCTCCTCCGGCACCGAGGCCACGATGTCCGCGATCCGGCTGGCGCGCGGGTTCACCGGGCGCGCCAAGGTGGTCAAGTTCGCCGGCTGCTACCACGGACACGTGGACGCCCTGCTGGCCGCCGCCGGATCGGGTGTGGCCACCCTCGGTCTGCCCGACACGCCCGGTGTGACGGGCGCGCAGGCCGGCGACACCCTGGTGCTGCCCTACAACGACCTGGAGGCCGTCGCCGCCGCCTTCGCCGCGCACCCCGGCGAGATCGCCTGTGTGATCACCGAGGCGTCGCCGGGCAACATGGGCGTCGTGCCGCCGCGCGAGGGCTTCAACGCCGGGCTGAAGGAGCTGTGCGAGCGCAACGGCGCCCTGTACATCTCCGACGAGGTGATGACCGGCTTCCGCGTCTCGAAGGCGGGCTGGTACGGGCTCGACGGGGTGGTGCCGGACCTGATGACCTTCGGCAAGGTGATGGGCGGCGGCTTCCCGGCCGCGGCCTTCGGCGGCCGTGCCGACGTGATGGCCCACCTCGCCCCCGCCGGCCCCGTCTACCAGGCGGGCACCCTCTCGGGGAACCCGGTCGCGACCGCGGCGGGTCTCGCCCAGCTGCGGCTGCTGGACGACGCGGCGTACGAGAGGCTGGACGCGGTCTCCGCCGAGATCCGCTCCCTGGTGACCGAGGCGCTGGCGAAGGAGGGCGTGACGCACCGGCTGCAGAACGCGGGCAGCATGTTCTCGGTCTTCTTCACCGACGAGGACGTGGTGGACTACGCCGCGGCCAAGCGGCAGGAGTCCTTCCGCTTCACCGCGTTCTTCCACGAGATGCTCTCCCGCGGCGTCTACCTGCCGCCGTCGGCCTTCGAGGCGTGGTTCGTCTCGACCGCGCTCGACGACCGGGCCGTGCAGCGGATCGCCGACGCCCTGCCCCACGCCGCGCGCGCCGCCGCGCGGGCCACCGACCCCACGGAGAACCCTGCATGACCACCGACGTGACGGGCGCCGCGGACCCGGCGGGCATGACGGACCCGGCGGACGTGACGGTCACCTCGGAGACCGCGGGGGAGCGGGAGCGGCACGCCGGCGGGCAGCGGACCGTCGTCCACCTGATGCGGCACGGGGAGGTGGAGAACCCCGAGGGCATCCTCTACGGCCGCCTCCCCGGCTACCACCTCTCCGAGCTGGGCCGGCGGATGGCCGAGCGGGTGGCCGAGCACCTCGCAGACCGCGACATCACGCACGTGGTCGCCTCCCCGCTGGAGCGGGCCCAGGAGACCGCCGCACCGATCGCCAAGGTCCACGGCCTGGAGGTGGCCTCCGACGAACGGCTGATCGAGGCGGAGAACATCTTCCAGGGCAAGACCTTCGGCGTCGGCGACGGCGCGCTGCGGCGGCCCGCGAACTGGCCGCACCTGCGCAACCCCTTCCGGCCCTCCTGGGGCGAGCCGTACATCGACCAGGTGGTGCGGATGATGGCCGCGCTGGAGGCCGCGCGGGACGCCGCCCGCGGGCACGAGGCGGTGTGCGTCAGCCACCAGCTCCCCATCTGGACGGTGCGCAGCTTCGTCGAGCGCCGCCGGCTGTGGCACGACCCGCGCAGACGGCAGTGCACCCTGGCGTCGCTGACCACCTTCACCTTCGTCGGCGACCGGATCGTCTCGGTCGGCTACACCGAGCCGGCCCGCGACCTCGTGCCGCCCCACCTGCGGGCGGGCGCGAAGCCGGTGAAGGGGGCGAAGAACGTCAGGGGGTTCGGGGCCTGAGCCGGACCCGGCGCCGCCCCGGCCGGAGGCCGGGGCGGCCGGGCGCCGGGCGGTGGCGTCGGGTGGTGGCGTCGGCCACACCCGGCGGGGAGAGACGCAGGTCCGGAGCCTGGGGCTCCGCCTCGGCCGGGGGCGGGGGAAGGGCCGCACGGGGAGCATGGGAAACTTTTCACATGATTCTTCGCGCTACCGGACTCCGTCGGCGCTTCCGGCTGTCCGCGGCCGCCGCGGCGGCGTGCGCACTGCTCCTGTCGGGATGCGGCGGCGACAGCGAGGCGCAGGGCGGCGGTTCCGGAACGAACTACGTGGCAGGCACGGGAGCGGTCACCAAGGTGAAGCCCGGCGACCGCCGGCCCGCTCCGGAGCTCTCCGGCGAGACGGTGGACGGGAAGCGGCTGAGCACCGCCGACTACCGGGGCAAGATCCTGGTCGTCAACGTGTGGGGCTCGTGGTGCCCGCCCTGCCGCGCCGAGATGCCGCACCTGGTGAAGGTGGCGGAGGACACCGCGGACGAAGGGGTGCAGTTCGTCGGGATCAACACCCGGGACACGGACCGGGTCCCGGCCCAGCGGTTCGAGAAGGAGTTCGAGGTCCCCTACCCGAGCCTGTACGACCCCTCGGGGAAGCTCCTCCTGCGCTTCCCCAAGGGCAGCCTCAACCCGCAGACGATCCCCTCGACCATCGTCATCGACCGTGACGGGAAGATCGCCGTGCGCGCCCTCAAGGAACTCGGCGAGGAGGAGCTGCGCTCCATCCTCGATCCCCTGATCAAGGAGAAGTGAGGCGGATGCACCACCTCGCCTCCGCCACGGGCGTCAACGAGACCGTGCTCTCCGGCGGGCTGCTCATCGCGGTCCCCGTCGCGCTGGTGGGCGGGCTCGTGTCGTTCTTCTCCCCCTGCGTGCTGCCCCTGGTCCCCGGCTACCTGTCGTACGTCACCGGGATCGGCGGCGCCGACCTGGCGGACGCCCGGCGGTGGCGGATGGTGCTCGGCTCCTCCCTGTTCGTCATGGGCTTCACCGCGGTGTTCGTGTCGGGCGGAGCCCTCTTCGGGTACTTCGGGCAGACGCTCCTGGGCCACCAGGAGGTGATCACCCGGATCCTGGGCGTGCTGCTGATCGTGATGGGCCTGCTCTTCATGGGCCTGCTCGGAGGCGTGGGGCAGCGCGATCTCCGCTTCCACCGCAGACCGGCCGTGGGCCTGGCCGGCGCGCCCCTGCTGGGCGTGCTCTTCGGCGTCGGCTGGACCCCCTGCCTGGGGCCCACCCTGACCGCCGTCAACGCGCTGGCCCTCAACGAGGCGAGCGCCGGGCGGGGAGCGCTGCTGACCACCGCCTACTGCCTCGGGCTCGGCCTTCCGCTGGTGGTGACCGCCGTGGCCTTCCGGCGGGCGCTCGGCGCGTTCGGCTGGGTCAAGCGGCACTACGTGTGGGTGATGAGGACCGGCGGGGGGATGCTGGTCGTCCTGGGCGTCCTCATGCTCACCGGAGTCTGGGACCTGATGCTCGCCGACCTCCGCGCCTGGACCGCCGGCTTCACCGTAGGGATCTGACATGGCCACAGCCGACGTCGAGAACACCGCTGAGAACGCGGCCGAGAACACCGCCGAAAACACGGCCGAGAACACCGCCGAGAACACCGAGCACCGGGAGGCGGGCGCCCGGCTCTCCACCGCGCCCCGCGAGGAGACCGCGCTCGAGGTGCCCTCCCTGGGGCCGGTCGGCTGGGCCCGGTGGGCCTGGCGCCAGCTCACCTCGATGAGAGTGGCGCTGATCCTGCTGTTCCTGCTCTCGCTCGCCGCGGTGCCGGGGTCGATGATCCCGCAGAACTCCGCGGACCCCTCCGTCGTCGAGGACTTCAAGCGGCGGCACGAGACGCTGGGACCGCTCTACGACAAGCTCCAGCTCTTCGACGTCTACAGCTCGGTGTGGTTCTCCGCGATCTACATCCTGCTGTTCGTCTCCCTCATCGGCTGCATCCTGCCGCGGACCTGGCAGTTCGTCGGCCAGCTCCGCGGCCGCCCGCCGCGCGCCCCGCGCCGCCTGACCCGGATGCCCGCCCACACCGCCTGGCGCACCGACACCGGGCCCGAGGAGGTCCTGACGGCGGCGCGGTCGCTGCTGCGCGGCCGGCGCTTCCGGACGGCCGGGCCCGACGCGTCCCCCGCCGGGGGATCGGTCTCCGCGGAGAAGGGCTACCTGCGCGAGGTCGGCAACCTGGTCTTCCACGTCTCGCTGATCGTGATGCTGCTGGCCTTCGCGGCGGGCACGCAGTGGAGGTCCGAGGGCGGCAAGCTGATCGTGGAGGGGGACGGCTTCGCCAACACCCTCACCCAGTACGACGACTTCACCTCCGGCGCCCTGTACGACGTCGGCGCCATGGACTCCTTCGGCTTCACGCTGAAGGACTTCGAGGCGTCCTTCGAGCGCAGCGGCCCGCAGCGCGGCACACCGCGCGACTTCCGGGCCGACGTGACGTACTGGGAGGGCGCCGACGGGAAGGAGCGGAAGGCCAGGATCGAGGTGAACCACCCGCTGGAGGTCGGGGACACCCAGGTCTACCTCATCGGCCACGGCTACGCGCCGGTCGTCAGCGTCACCGACGGGCAGGGGGAGCTGGCCTACCGGGGCCCGGTGCCCTTCCTCCCGCAGGACGGCAACATCACCTCCACGGGCGTGATCAAGGTCACCGACTACCGGGACAAGGACGGCGAGCGGGACCAGCTCGGCTTCCAGGGCATCTTCACGCCCACCTACGGGATCGACGCCGAGCGCGGACCTCACTCGACGTTCCCCGAGCTGGACTACCCGGTGCTGTCCCTCAACGCCTTCCACGGCGACCTGGGGGTCGACTCCGGTCTCCCGCAGAACGTCTACCAGCTCGACACCGACAACATGGAGCAGTTCGAGGACGAGGACGGCGACCTGTTCCGCGCCGACCTGCGCCCGGGCGAGTCCGTGGAGCTGCCGGACGGCGCGGGCACGCTGAAGTTCGAGAGCGTCAAGGAGTGGGCCAGCTTCCAGGTCTCCCAGGAACCGGGCGAGGGCTGGGCGCTGGCCGGGGCGGTCGCCGCCGTGCTCGGACTGGCCGGGTCGCTGTTCGTCCAGCGCCGCCGGGTGTGGATCCGCGCCGAGCGCGGCGAGGACGGGACCACCGTCGTGGAGATGGCCGCGCTCGGCCGCAGCGAGTCCGTGAGGATCCCCGAGGAACTGGGCGACCTGGCCCTCGCGCTGCAGTCCGGCGCGCCGCCCTCGGCCGCACCGCCCGCGGCCGGGGACACCGAGAGAGAACCGAACGCCGCGGGGAAGACCGCGGCGGCGCCCGGTGCCGCCGAAGGCGCCGGACCCTCGTCACGAGGAGAGACCGAGTGAACCCAGTGGACATCGCCGTCGCAGCCAACGAGGGCCTGGCCGAGTTCAGCAACGTGCTGATCAAGTCGGCGATGGCCGTCTATGCCCTGGCCTTCGTCGCGCACATCGTGGAGTGGGTGTTCGGCAGCCGCAGCAAGGTGGCCCGCACGGCCGCCGCGCTGACCGCCAAGGACACCGGGAAGGCCGGGAGCACGGCCGCAGCCGGGGGGGTCTCCGTCACCGTGCGGACCTCCGGCGGCACGAAGGTGCTGGAGAAGCCGGAGGTCGTCACCCGGTCCGCGACCGGACGCCGGGCCGACGTCCCGGACGGACCCGGCGCGGCGGGCGGGGACGAGAAGGGCGACCTGTACGGCCGGATCGCCGTCTCGCTCACCGTCCTGGCCTTCCTGCTGCACTTCGGCGCGGTGCTCACCCGCGCCCTGTCGGTGCAGCGCGCCCCCTGGGGCAACATGTACGAGTTCTCGACGGCCTTCTCGATGGTCGCCGTCGGCGCCTACCTGGGCTTCCTGATCGCGAAGAAGGACATCCGCTGGATCGGGCTGCCGCTGGTCACCACGGTGCTGCTCGACCTGGGCCTGGCCATCGTGGTGTTCTACACCGAGAGCGACCAGCTCGTCCCGGCGCTGGACTCGTACTGGATGTGGATCCACGTCTCGCTGGCCATCGTCTGCGGCGCGCTGTTCTACATCGGCGCGGTCTCCACGCTGCTGTACCTGTTCCGGGACCGCTACGAGGCCAAGCTGGAGGCGGGCGGGAAGCCGGGCGCCCTCGCCACCTCCGTGCTGGAGCGGCTGCCCAGCGCCGCGTCCCTGGACGGCTTCGCCTACCGCATCAACGCTGCGGTCTTCCCGTTCTGGACCTTCACCATCATCGCGGGCGCGATCTGGGCCGAGAACGCGTGGGGACGCTACTGGGGCTGGGACCCCAAGGAGGTCTGGTCGTTCATCACCTGGGTCGGCTACGCCGCCTACCTCCACGCCCGCGCCACGGCGGGGTGGAAGGGACGCAAGGCGGCCTACCTGGCGGTGATCGCCTTCCTGTGCTTCCTCTTCAACTACTACGGCGTCAACATCTTCTTCGACGGCCTCCACTCCTACGGCGGGGTGTGAGGAACGGCACAGAAGGGACGCGCGGAACGAGCGGCGGCCGGGCGGGGAGGACCCGCCCGGCCGCCGCTCGCTCTCAGGCCGCGGGCGGGACGTTGTCCTCCGGCCCGCTCTCCTGGTTGCGGCTCTCGTCGCGGACCGGCCCGTCGGCCTTCTCCGGGCGCTCGGCCGCGGCGGAGCCGTCGGCCGGCTCGCCCTCACCGGCCTGCCCGGACTCGGGCTCGGGACGGCGCGTCCGCTCGCCGATCGACTTCAGGAACTCGGGGTTGTCGTCCGGTGCGACCCAGCGGCGCTCGGCGGGCCGGACCGCCCCGTAGGGGGCGTTCCGGCGCGGCCGGCCGGCCACGAACCAGGCGATGGAACCCATCAACGCCATCCCGAAGAACAGGACGATGAAGATCCACGCCGCCTTCGGCAGCTTGCGGACCTCGTTCTCGGGGGTGTTGAGGCAGTCGATGAAGGCGTAGATCCACACCGCCAGGACGAGAACGGTCGGAAGAAGCCTGAGCATGGGCAACGCCCCCTGTGAAGCGGTAGTACGGCACGTGGTGGGCTCTTGTGGCCCCGTCGGGCCGCGGGATACGGGCCGGAACCGGGAGAAGGCCCCGTGACACGCCCAGGGTAATGGGTGTCGGATACTTGCCCCATGGCTTACGACGACCTCCGCTCGCTGCTGCGGGCCTTGGAGCGTGACGGTGACCTCATTCGCGTCAAGGCCGAGGTGGATCCCCATCTGGAGATCGGGGAGATCGTCGACCGGGTCCAGAAGTCCGGCGGGCCGGCGCTGCTCTTCGAGAACGTCAAGGGCACCCCGGTGCCGCTGGCGATGAACGTCTACGGAACCGACCGCCGCCTCCTCAAGGCGCTCGGCCTGACCTCGTACGACGAGATCGGCGAGAAGATCGGCGGGCTCCTCAAACCGGAGCTGCCGCACGGCTTCATCGGGGTGCGGGAGGCGTTCGGCAAGCTCGGCTCCATGGCCCACGTGCCGCCGAAGAAGGTCAAGGAGGCGCCCGTCCAGGACGTGGTGCTCACCGGCGACGACGTGGACCTGGAGAAGCTCCCCGCGCTGTTCACCTGGCCCGGGGACGGCGGGTCCTTCTTCAACCTGGGCCTGACCCACACCAGGCATCCCGAGACCGGCGTCCGCAACCTGGGCCTGTACCGGCTCCAGCGCCACGACAAGCGCACCATCGGGATGCACTGGCAGATCCACAAGGACAGCCGCAACCACTACCAGGTCGCCGCGCGGCGCGGGGAGAGGCTGCCGGTCGCCATCGCCTTCGGCTGCCCGCCGGCTGTGACGTACGCCTCCACCGCGCCGCTGCCCGCCGACATCGACGAGTACCTCTTCGCGGGCTTCCTCCAGGGGAAGCGGGTGGAGATGGTGGACTGCAAGACGGTGCCGCTCCAGGTCCCGGCCCGCGCCGAGGTGGTGCTGGAGGGCTGGCTGGAGCCGGGCAGGATGCTGCCGGAGGGGCCGTTCGGCGACCACACCGGCTTCTACACCCCCCAGGAGGACTTCCCGGCGCTGACCATCGACTGCGTGACGATGCGCAGACGGCCGGTCTTCCAGTCGATCGTCGTCGGCCGCCCGCCGACGGAGGACGGCCCGCTGGGGCGGGCCACGGAGCGCTTCTTCCTGCCGCTGCTGAAGATCATCGTCCCGGACATCGTGGACTACCACCTGCCGGAGGCGGGCGGCTTCCACAACTGCGCGATCGTCTCGATCGACAAGAAGTACCCCAAGCACGCGCAGAAGGTGATGTCCGCCATCTGGGGCGCGCACATGATGTCGCTCACCAAGCTGATCATCGTGGTGGACGCGGACTGCGACGTCCACGACCTCCACGAGGTGGCCTGGCGGGCCCTGGGCAACACCGACTACTCCCGCGACCTGCTCCTCACCGAAGGCCCGGTCGACCACCTGGACCACGCCTCCTACCAGCAGTTCTGGGGAGGGAAGGCCGGCATCGACGCCACCGCCAAGTGGCCCGAGGAGGGCTACACGCGCGACGGCGGCTGGCCGGAGATGGTCCTCTCCGACCCGGAGACCGCGGAGAAGGTCACCCGGCGCTGGCGGGAGTACGGGCTGTGAGTTCGGTCACCGAAGGCGTCACCGGGCCCCAGCCGGTCCCCTCCGCGGGCAGGGTGAGGGCGTTCCTGCGGCTGGTGATGATCGAGCACTCGGTCTTCGCGCTGCCCTTCGCCTACATCGCCTCGCTCACCGCGATGTTCCTCGACGACGGCAGCGTCCACTGGTGGGAGCTGCTCCTGGTCACCGTCGCGATGGTGGGGCTGCGCACCTTCGCCATGGCCGCGAACCGGATCATCGACCGGGAGATCGACGCCCGCAACCCGCGCACCGCCGGCCGGGAGATCGTCACCGGGGCGGTGTCGGTGCGCACCGCGTGGACGGGCGCGCTGATCGCCCTGGCCGTCTTCCTCGGGGCCGCCGCGCTGCTCAACCCGCTGTGCCTGGCGCTCGCGCCGGTCGCCGTGGTGCCGATGGTGGTCTACCCGTACGGGAAGCGGTTCACCGACTTCCCGCACGCCATCCTCGGACTGGCCCAGGCGATGGGGCCCGTCGGCGCGTGGATCGCCGTCACCGGCGCCTGGTCGTGGGAGGCGGTGGTCCTGGGGCTGGCGGTCGGGATCTGGATCGGCGGCTTCGACCTGATCTACGCCTGCCAGGACGTGGCGGCCGACCGGTCCCACGGGGTGCGGTCCGTCCCGGCGCGCTTCGGCGTCACCGGGGCGCTGTACGGCGCCCGCGTCAGCCATGTCGTCACCGTGGCGCTGCTGGCCTGGTACGGGGTGCTGACGGAGGCCGGGGCGGTGTACTGGGCGGGCCTGGCGATCGTGGTGGCGGCGTTCTGCTACGAGCACTCCATCGTGCGGCCCGGGGACCTGTCCCGGCTGAACCGGGCGTTCTTCACCGTCAACGGCTTCATCGGCATCGCCCTGTTCGCCTGCGCCCTGGCCGATCTGGCGCTGCGCGGCCTGACGGTCTGACGGCTTGACGGCCGGACCCGCCCCGGGAGTCCGGCGCCCGCCCCGCCCCGGCCCCGGGCGGGTCAGGGGGCGAGCCGGGCCCGCCGGGACCGGCCGACCGGGGTGCGGCGGAACCAGAACGCCGACAGCACCCCGCCGACCAGCCCGAAGAGGTGGCCCTGCCAGGAGATGCCCGAGGACGTGGGCAGCACGCCCCACAGGATCGAGCCGTAGACCAGGACGACCGTGACGCCCACCGTGATGTCCAGGGCGTCGCGGTCGACGAAGCCGCGGACCAGCAGGTAGCCGAAGAGCCCGAAGACCAGGCCCGAGGCGCCCGCGGTGATGGAGTGCTCCGGCGCGGTCAGCCAGACGCCGACCCCGCTGACGACGATGATCGTCAGGCTGACGGCGAGGAAGCGGCCTATGCCGCGGACGGCCGCGAGGAAGCCGAGCACCAGCAGTGGCACGCTGTTGGCCGCCACGTGGTCCCAGCCGAAGTGGAGGAACGACGCCGGTACGACGTCGGCCAGTTCGTCCGTGTCGCGGGGCGAGACGCCGTAGGCGTCGAGGGAGTGGCCGGTGGCGACGTCGACCGCCTCCAGCAGCCACAGCAGGGCCACCCAGGCCAGCATCAGCACACCCGCCGACACCGCCTTGCCCGCACGCGACGGGCGAGCCGCGCCGGTCGTCGATCCGTACGGTCCGTACACCATCAGGGCCTCTCCCGTTCGCTGTCCGACGTGCCGGCCGGCGCCGCCGTCTTCGGCGCGGTCGTCTCCATGGTCGCCGTGGCCGGAGACATACCCGCGACCGGCGCGGTGGATGTGCCCGCTTCCGCCGTCATGTACGGCAACGTCACGGACCGTGGCGGAAGTTCCAACTCCGCTTCCTTCGCCGTCAGGAACCGGAGGCGCCCAGCCTCTCGTAGAGCGCCGCGGCCATCACGTCCTGCGGGTCCAGCCACCTCACGCCCTCCGGCACCCTCAGCGGGACCGCCTGCCCGGGGGCGAAGGACAGCGTCAGCGGCAGCACCCCGGGGCCCCGGTCGTCCTGCCCGTCCCCCTTCCCGCCCTCCGCGCCGAGGAACCGCCCCAGGTCCACCGTCATCTTCGACAGGGTTCCGCCGCGCAGCGCCAGGTCCACGGTGACCTCGCGGTCCGGCGCCCGCTCCAGCCAGGCGAACCCGATGCCGTCGAAGCGCTCCTCCAGCGGGCCCAGGGCGTCCGCCAGATCGCCGGCGACCTCGCGGGCCGGGAGGGACACCGCGACGTGCTCGGCGCCGTCGCGGCTCCCGGCGTCCCGGAAGGAGGCGTGCCCGTCCAGGGCCCGGCGCACCGAGTCGATCACGTGGTGCTGGGCCGCGGGGCTCTGCAGGAGGTCCGCGCTGTTGGCCAGCCGCTGGGCGCGCCTGCCGTACTTGCCGCCCAGCGCCCGCGCGAAGTGGTCGAACTCCTCGGGGTCGATCTGCACCCACCTGCCCTGGAACAGGTCCCGGGCGGGGGCCAGGGAGGGCGGCAGACCGTCCGCGGAGCGGGCCAGACCGGCGGCCTGCGACACCGTGGCGTGGCCGCCGCCGAACTCGGCGTCCAGCCTCCTCCAGTCGGCGCGGACGTAGACGTCCGTGCCGAGCGACCGGTAGCCGGCCAGGTCCAGGCCTCCGAAGTTCACCATCAGGCCGGAGTCGAGCCGGTCCCCGTCGCCGGTGTCCTTCAGCGGCTCGTCCGAGCCGACGGTGAACGAGACCTCCATCCGGGACAGCGACGCCGCGTCCGCGCGGGTGGGGGCCGTCCCGCCGTCTTGGGCCCGGCGGAGGAAGGCGTACACCTCGTCGGCCGAGGCGTCGACGCGCGCGGTGACCGACACCGCCTCCCACTCGCCGAGCCTCTCGACGGCGCCGCGGACCCTGCTCTCCGCGTCGGCCGGTTCGGAGGCGTCGCAGGCGGCGGAGGCGGCGAGCAGGAGGGCGCAGCAGGCGGCTGCCAGGCTCTTGCGGATGATGGGCATGTGACGATCCAAGTGCTCAGGGGCGGACGCGGCCGGGTCCGGGACGACCCGGCCGGCGAGGGGACGCGGTTGACGACGTTAGGCTCGGTGCCGTGAGGGACAGTGTGCGACGGCCGTGGATCGTCGGTGTGTCCGGGGCGTCCGGGACGCCGTACGCCGCGTCGGTGCTGCGCGCGCTGCTGGCGGCGGGCGAGGACGTGGACCTGGTGGTCAGCAGGGCCGCCCGGCTGACCCTGCTGGACGAGACCGGCCACCCCTTCCGCGACGCCCACTGGCGCGACGACCTGCGGCGCTGGCTGGCCCGGGGCGCGGACGGCACACCGGACGCGTACGACGTGGAGATCCCCGGGGACGACACCGACGACACCGACGGCTCCGGCGGCTCAGGGACGGGCGGCACCGTGCGCTACTGGCCGGCCGGGGACCTGGCCGCGGGACCGTCGTCGGGCTCGTACCCGGCCAGGGGCATGATCGTGATGCCGGCCTCCACGGCGTGCGTCGCCGGGATCGCGCTGGGCCTGTCCAAGGACCTGCTCCAGCGGACGGCGGGCGTGACGCTCAAGGAGCGGCGCCCGCTGGTCGTCGCCGTGCGCGAGACGCCGCTGAACGGCCCCACGCTCCGGCACCTCGTCGCCCTCGACGAGGCCGGGGCCGTGGTGCTGCCGGCCTCGCCGGCGTTCTACGCGGGGGCGGCCCACATCCAGGACCTGGTCGACTTCGTCGCCGGCCGTGCGCTGGACGCGGTGGGGGTCCCCCACCGGCTCTACCGCCGATGGGAAGGCGAGCTGGGGGCCGCACAGGGCCAGTCTTAGGGCGATGGGTCCGTATGCCTTAGATTCGGTCACAGACAACCGACAGCGCGTGACGACGGAAGGCACCAGGACGCATGGACGCGGTGGACAGACAGCTCATCCAGGCGCTGCGCGAGAACGGCAGGGCCTCGTACGCCGAACTGGGCCGGCTCGTCGGCCTCTCCGGGCCCAGCGTCACCGACCGCATCAACCGGCTGGAGGCGGCGGGGGTCATCACCGGCTACCGCGCGACCGTGGACGCCTCCTCGCTGGGCCTCGGGGTCACCGCGCTGATCGGCATCCAGCTCTCCGACGCGGCGGACCACGAGGAGGTGGCCGACCGGCTGCGGGACCTGCCGGAGATCGAGGACTGCTGGTTCATCGCCGGCGACGACTCCTTCATGCTCAAGGCGCGCGCCACCGACGTGGACGGCCTGGAGCGGACGATCCGCAGGCTCTCGGGGACCAAGGGCGTCTCCCGGACCCGGACGACGATCGTGCTCTCCACCAAGTGGGAGAACCGGGTCGGCGAACTGCCCGGCGGCGAGGACTGACGGCCGGCCGGCGGGGCCGGCGAGGGGCCCCGTCCGGCCGGGGCCGGGGGGAGGCGTAGGCTCGGTGGGCCGCCCGTGACGGACGGCCGACCGCACACAGGACCACCCGCAACCCCCGCACACAGGACAAGGAGGCGGCGACGCATGGACGCTGGGCTCAAGCGTGAGCTGGAGGAGAAGGTCCGGGCCGGCGAGCGGCTGAGCCGCGAGGACGGCATCGCCCTGTACGAGTCCGACGACCTGGCCTGGCTGGGCGGCCTCGCCCACGAGGTGCGCACGAGGCTCAACGGTGACGTGGTCTACTTCAACGTCAACCGCCACCTCAACATGACCAACGTGTGCACCGCCTCCTGCGCGTACTGCTCCTTCCAGCGCAAGCCGGGGGAGAAGGACGCGTACACCATGCGCATCGAGGAGGCCGTGCGGCTGGCCAAGGCCATGGAGGGCGAGAACCTCACCGAGCTGCACATCGTCAACGGCCTCCACCCCACCCTCCCCTGGCGCTACTACCCGCGCTCGCTGCGGGAGCTGAAGAAGGCCCTGCCGAACGTCTCGCTGAAGGCGTTCACCGCCACCGAGATCCACCACTTCGAGACGATCTCGGGCCTGTCGGCGTCGGAGATCCTCGACGAGCTGATCGACGCCGGCCTGGAGTCGCTCACCGGCGGCGGCGCGGAGATCTTCGACTGGGAGGTGCGGCAGCACATCGTCGACCACCGCACCCACTGGGAGGACTGGTCGCGCATCCACCGGCTGGCGCACTCCAAGGGCCTCAAGACGCCCTGCACCATGCTCTACGGCCACATCGAGGAGCCCCGCCACCGGGTGGACCACGTGCTGCGGCTGCGCGAACTCCAGGACGAGACCGGTGGCTTCCAGGTCTTCATCCCGCTGCGCTACCAGCACGACTTCGTGGACATGAAGGACGGCAAGATCCGCAACCGCCTCCAGTCCCGCACCACGATGGCCACGGGCGCGGAGGCCCTGAAGACGTTCGCGGTCTCCCGGCTGCTGTTCGACAACGTGCCCCACGTGAAGGTCTTCTGGGTGATGCACGGCGTGCAGACCGCCCAGCTCGCCCTCCAGCACGGCGCGGACGACATGGACGGCTCGGTCGTCGAGTACAAGATCACCCACGACGCGGACAACTACGGCACGCCCAACAAGCTCACCCGCGAGGACCTGCTGGAGCTGATCCGCGACGCCGGGTTCCGCCCGGTCGAGCGGAACACCCGCTACGAGGTCGTCCGCGAGTACGACGGCCCCGACCCGCTGCGGCGCGAGTCCCCGCAGCCCATGCGGGTCTGACGCGGCGGCGGACGGCGGAAGAGACACCGATGGCACTGCGGTACGAACTCGATCCCCCCGTCGACCGGCGGCTCGCCGACGGGATCTGCGCCCTGTGGGCCGAGGTGGTCAACGCGGGCGGCGCCGTCGGCTTCGTGCCGCCCGTCACCGCCGACGACGTGAGGCCCGAGCTGGTCAGGCACCTCACCGCGATGGCCGAGGAGCGGGTGCGGCTGATGGTGGCCCGCGACGAGGACGGGGAGGTCGCGGGCACCGCCTTCCTCACGTTCAACACGCACCGGCTGATGCGACACTGGGTGTGGCTGTACACCGTGATGCTGCACCCGGCCCGCCAGGGCCGGGGCGAGGGCCGGGATCTCATGGCCGCCGTCGAGGAGGCCGTCCGGGGCATGGACGGGATACGGGGCATACGGCTCACCTGCCGCGGCGGGATGGGGCTGGAGCGGTTCTACGGATCGTGCGGCTACAAGGAGGTCGGCCGCGTCCCCGACGCCATCAGGGTCGCGGACGACGACTTCCGGGACGACATCACCATGTGGCTCCAGCTCCGCTGACGCCGGCCACACGAAAGGACCACCACCGTGACCAGCACACCGGAGAACAAGCCGGAGAACACACGGGACGCCGCACCGGGCCGCAGGCCGCACGCGACGCTCCGCTACACGGCCATGCGGTTCGGCCTCTTCGTCGCCTGCTTCGTGGTCGTCGCGGCGCTCGCCTACGTCGGCGTGCTCCCCGAGGCCATCGGCAAGGCCAACCCGCTGTGGCTCCTGATGCTCGCGATGGTCGTCTCCGCACCGCTCAGCCTGGTGCTGCTGCGCGGGCAGCGCGACGAGATGTCCGTGCAGATCGCCGAGCGCGTGGACCGCGCCAAGCGGAAGATCGCCGCCCACCAGAGCCAGGAGGACGAGGCGGCGTAATCCTCGCCGTAATCCTCGTCACACCCCCTTCCGGGCAACACGGCGCCCCGCCGGGAATACATCCTCCCGGCGGGGCGTTGGGCACCCGACGGACGCCGCCTCCACCGGGCGGCCCGGGAAGACCGACGACACCGACGGCGCACCACAGGCATGAGGACCGTGACGACACCAGCCGGCACCACCACTCCGCAGGCCAGGAGCACGATGCTCGTGGCCCGGCTGCACGTCGACCTCTGCCGCTGTCTGTCCGCGGCCTGTCGCCCCCGCTGAGCGACGCGCCCCGGCGGCCGGACACCCCTCCGGCACGCCCTTCCCCCTTTCCGAGTTTTCCGGGACCGTCGAGTCCTCCGGGTGTCCGGAGGCAACGTGTCCCCCCACGCCCACGGGAGTGTGTCCGTGTCATCGAACGTGTCGACCAACACGTCCTCCGATCCGTCCCCGCGCATACGCCGGGCCCGCCTGCCGAGAGTGCCCTTCTGGGCGCAGATCCTCCTCGGCCTGGTCCTGGGCGTCGTGCTGGGCTGGATCGCCCGCAGCACCGGAGCCGCCTGGCTCGGCACCACCCTCGACCGGATCGGCGGGATCTTCGTCCAGCTCCTGAAGCTGGCAGTCGGCCCGCTGGTCTTCCTCGCGATCACCGTCTCGATCACCAACCTGCGGAACGTCTCCAACGCCGCCCGGCTGGCGACCCGCACCCTGCTGTGGTTCATGGCCACCTCGCTGATCGCCGTCGCGATCGGCCTGGGCATCGGCCTGCTCACCGACCCCGGCTCCGGCACCGGCCTGTCCCCGAAGGACGGCGGCCGGCCCGAGAGCACAGGTTCCTGGCTGGACTTCCTGACCGGGATCATCCCGGAGAACGTCGTCACGCCGTTCACCGACCTGAACGTCCTCCAGATCGTCTTCCTGGCCGCCGTCGCCGGCGTCGCCGCCCTGAAGCTCGGTGAGAAGGCCGCCCCGCTGCTGTCCTTCGCCGAGGCCGCCCTGGCCCTGCTGCAGAAGGCCCTGTGGTGGGTCATCCGCCTGGCTCCGCTGGGCACCCTCGGCCTGATCGGCCGCGCGATCAACGAGTACGGCTGGAACCTGATCGGCCAGTACGCCACCTTCACCGCCGACGTCTACATCGGCTGCCTGCTGGTGATGTTCGGCGTCTACCCGCTGCTGCTGGCGACGGTCGCCCGGGTCAGCCCGCTGCGCTTCTTCCGCGGCGCCTGGCCCGCGATCCAGCTCGCCTTCGTCTCCCGCTCCTCGGTGGGCACCATGCCCGTGACCCAGAAGGTCACCGAGCGACTGGGCGTGCCCCGGGAGTACGCGTCCTTCGCCGTCCCGTTCGGGGCCACGACGAAGATGGACGGCTGCGCCGCGATCTACCCGGCCCTCGCCGCGATCTTCGTCGCGGAGATCTTCGGGGTGTCCCTCGGCGTCGGCGACTACCTGCTGATCGCCTTCGTCTCCGTCGTCGGCTCGGCCGCCACCGCCGGTCTCACCGGCGCCACCGTGATGACCACGCTGACCCTCTCCACGCTGGGGCTGCCGCTGGAGGGCGTGGGTCTGCTGCTGGCGATCGACCCGATCCTGGACATGATGCGGACCGCCACCAACGTCGCCGGCCAGGCCGTCGTCCCGGTCCTGGTCGCGTCCCGGGAGAAGATCCTCGACCTGGACGCGTTCCACAGCGCCCGGAGCTTCGACCTCGACGGGACCGAGGACGCCGACGGGACCGGGGCGGGCAGCGCCGACCGTCCCCGCAGCGGCGCCGACCCGGCCACCGTCCCGGCCTGATCCCCGGCCGGCCGGACCGACCCGGTCCGGCCGGCTCCACGGGCCCCTTCCGCTTCCCCGCCGGGAACGGAAGGGGCCAGTCCGCGTTCGGGGCGTCCGGGTCCGGCACGGTCCCGGACGCCCCGGAACCCGCCCCGGAACGGTGTCCTCGGTGGGACGGTTCCTCGACGCGGGGGCGCGAGCGGTCCGCCGCCGGGTCCGCGGCCCGCCGCGGGAGGGGCCGGGCAAAGGCAGGAGCCCCCGCCGGGGCGGGGGCTCCTTGGGTACTGCTTATCCGGTCGTCTGCCGGCGCCGGGCCCCTGTACCGAGGGGACTCCGTGCCGACACGGCCAGGGCTCTGGCCGAGCCGGGGCAACTCAGGCCGCGGTGACGTTCTCCGCCTGCGGACCCTTCGGGCCCTGCGTCACGTCGAAGGTGACCGCCTGGTTCTCCTCCAGGGAGCGGAAACCGTTGGCGTTGATCGCGGAGTAGTGAACGAACACATCGGGACCGCCGCCGTCCTGGGCGATGAAACCAAAGCCCTTTTCGGCGTTGAACCACTTGACGGTTCCGGTAGCCATAAGCCCTCCTTGGGCCTATAAGGGTTGCCCTGCTCCAGAACCCACAGGAACTCTGAAAACGACGAGAGCCCGCGGTCACATGCTCCGCAGGCTCTGTACTGCAAGGGAAACCAAACTGCAACTTGCTGCGAGCGTAGCACGGCATCCCCCCGAGGGGAAGGTTGATCGGCCCGGCGTGCCGCCGTCCGGGTGACCACCCCCCGCCCGGCCCGCGACCCCGGCGGGGATAGCCTCGCGTGGTGGAAAGTTCTGCCGCTGACCAGCCCGTCGCCGACCACCCCCGGAGGCGGCCCCGCGTCGGGCACATCCAGTTCCTCAACTGTCTCCCCCTCTACTGGGGGCTGGCCCGGACCGGCACCCTGCTGGACCTGGAGCTGACCAAGGACACCCCGGAGAGACTGAGCGAACAGCTCGTGGCCGGGAAGCTCGACATCGGCCCCGTGACCCTCGTGGAGTACCTCCGCAACGCCGACCGCCTGGTCGCCCTGCCGGACATCGCGGTGGGCTGCGACGGGCCGGTGATGTCCTGCGTGATCGTCTCCAAGGGCCCCCTGGAGAGCCTCGACGGCGAACGCGTCGCCCTCGGGTCCACCTCCCGCACCTCCGTACGGCTGGCGCAGCTGCTGCTCGCCGAGCGGTACGGACTGGCCCCCGACTACTACACCTGCCCGCCCGACCTGGGCCTGATGATGCAGGAGGCGCAGGCCGCCGTCCTGATCGGCGACGCCGCCCTGCGCGCCTCCCTGCACGACGCGCCCCGGCTGGGCCTGGAGGTCCACGACCTGGGCCTGATGTGGAAGGAGTGGACCGGCCTCCCCTTCGTCTTCGCCGTCTGGGCGGCGCGCCGCGACTACCTGGAGCGGGAACCGGAGACGGTGCGGGAGGTCCACCGGGCCTTCCTCGCCTCCCGCGACCTGTCCCTGGAGGAGGTCGGCAAGGTGGCCGAACAGGCGGCCCGCTGGGAGGCCTTCGACGCCGCCCTGCTGGAGCGCTACTTCACCACCCTCGACTTCCGGCTGGGTCCCGAGCAGCTCACGGGCATCGCGGAGTTCGCCCGCCGGGTCGGGCCCACCACCGGCTTCCCCGCCGATGTGAGGGTCGAACTCCTAAGCTGAGAACCGTACTTCGACGGGGGGGAGGCGGGGTGCCATGCGGCCGCTGGAGGCGGACGACCCACGGACCGTCGGCGACTACCGGCTGCTGGGGCGGCTCGGAGCCGGCGGCATGGGACGGGTCTACCTGGGGCGCAGCCCCGGGGGCCGGGCCGTCGCGGTGAAGGTCGTGCACCCGCACCTCGCCGCGGACGGGGAGTTCCGCGCCCGTTTCCGCCGCGAGGTCGCCTCCGCCCGGCGGGTCGGCGGCGCCTGGACCGCGCCGGTGCTCGACGCCGACCCGGAGGCGGCGACGCCCTGGGTGGCCACCGGCTACGTGGCCGGCCCCGCGCTCCAGCAGGCGGTCGCCGACCACGGACCGCTGCCCGAGCACACCGTACGGGCGCTGGGGGCCGGACTGGCCGAGGGGCTGGCCGCCGTGCACGCGCTCGGCCTGGTGCACCGGGACGTCAAGCCGTCGAACGTCCTGCTGACGCTGGACGGCCCGCGCCTGATCGACTTCGGGATCGCCCGCGCCCTGGAGGGCACCGCCTCGCTCACCTCCACCGGCGTCGTGGTCGGCTCGCCCGGCTACATGTCGCCCGAGCAGGCCCTCGGCAGGAGAACGGGTCCGGCCACGGACGTCTTCTCGCTCGGTGCGGTGCTCGCCTTCGCGGCCTCGGGCACACCGCCCTTCCCCGGCGACAACCCGGCGGTGCTGCTGTACCAGGTGGTCCACGAGGAACCGGAGCTGGGCGGCCTGCCGGGCGCGCTGCGCGAGACCGTCGAGGCCTGCCTGGCCAAGGACCCCGCCGCCCGCCCGGCCCCCGCCGAGGTCGCCCGGCGGCTGGCGGGCGCGGCCGGCGCGGCCGGACTCGTCCGCACCGGCTGGCTGCCGGGTCCGGTGGTGGAGGGGGTCAGCCGCCGCGCGGTGGAACTGCTGGAGCTGGAGGCGGACCACGGGCCCCACCCGGCGCCGTACGCAGACCCGTACGCCGGGCCGCCCGGCCGCCCCGCCGGGAGCCCGGGCGCCTTCGGGCCGCCGCCCACGCACCGGAGCACCCCCGGCGCGGACCGGGCCGGCGACGGCGGGAAGCCGGGACGCGGCCGCCGCCGCGCGGCCGTCCTCACCGCCGCCGGAGTGCTGGCCGCCGCGGCCGCCGGGGCTTTCCTCCTCCTCCCCGAGGAGGGGAAGAGCGACAACGGCGGGAAGCCCACGACGGTGCCCGAGGCGTTCCTCGGCACCTGGCGGGGGCAGGTCCGCAGCGCGACCGGCCTGTCCAACCCGACCGTCACCCTCACGATCTCCGAAGGCGGGAAGGGGGACGAGGCCCTGAAGATCGTCTCTGAACTGCTCGGCGAGGAGTGCAGGGCCAAGGGCACGGTCGAGGAGATCACGGACGACCGGCTGACGGTCACCGACGAGAGCGTCGGCGACTCCCCCGAGGTGCTCGGCGTCGAGGTGTGCACCGGGAACACCTCCACGGTCGTCCTCACCCTCACCGGGGACGGCCGGCTGCGCTACGAGTCCCGCGACGCCGGGGCCGGCAACCCCGCGGGGGAACTCAGCAGAGTGGACTGACCGGCCGGAACGCCGTACGGACGCTGGCGTAGGCTGGATCGGATCCCGCGCCAGGACGCTGGACCGACCCGACCACCACGTCCCGAAAGGACCGCCCGGTGACCGAGAACGCCGACCTCCAGTCCGTACTCGACCGCGCCGCCGAGGGCGGACGGATCAGCGCTGAGGAGGCGTTGGAGCTCTACCGGCACGCCCCGCTGCACGCGCTGGGGCAGGCCGCCGACGCGGCGCGCCGCCGCCGCTACGCGGGCACCGAGCACATCGCGACGTACATCATCGAACGGAACATCAACTACACCAACGTCTGTGTGACCGCCTGCAAGTTCTGCGCGTTCTACGCGGCCCCCAAGGACACCGCCAAGGGCTGGACGCGCGACCTGGACGACATCCTGCGCCGCTGCGAGGAGACCGTCGCGCTGGGCGGCACCCAGATCATGTTCCAGGGCGGCCACCACCCCGAATTCGGCGTCGAGTACTACGAGAAGCACTTCTCCGCCATCAAGGAGCGCTTCCCCGAGCTGGTGATCCACTCCCTCGGCGCCTCCGAGGTCGAGCACATGGCCCGCGTCTCGGGCGTGACGGTGGAGGAGGCCATCACCCGCATCCGCGACGCCGGACTGGACTCCTTCGCCGGCGCCGGCGCCGAACTGCTGCCGGAGCGCCCGCGCAAGGCGATCGCACCCCTGAAGGAGTCCGGCGAGCGCTGGCTGGAGATCATGGAGACCGCGCACCGGCTGGGCGTGGAGTCCACCACCACGATGCTGATGGGCACCGGCGAGACCAACGCCGAGCGCATCGAGCACCTGCGGATGATCCGCGACGTCCAGGACCGCACCGGCGGCTTCCGCGCCTTCATCCCGTACACCTACCAGCCGGAGAACAACCACCTGAAGGGCCGCACCCAGGCCACGATCTTCGAGTACCTGCGCATCCTGGCCGTCGCCCGGCTCTTCCTCGACAACGTCGCCCACATCCAGGGCTCGTGGCTGACGACGGGCAAGGAGATCGGCCAGCTCTCCCTCCACTACGGAGCGGACGACCTGGGCTCGGTGATGCTGGAGGAGAACGTCGTCTCCTCCGCCGGGGCGAGGCACCGCTCCAACCGCCTGGAGCTGATCGACCTCATCCGCAAGGCCGGACGCGTCCCGGCGCAGCGCTCGACGACGTACGAGCACCTGGTGATCCACGACGACCCGGCGAACGACCCGGTGGACGACCGCGTCGTCTCCCACCTGTCCTCCACGGCCATCGAGGGCGGCACGGCCCACCCGGAGCTCAAGCTCCTCGACGCCAACTGACCTCGCCGTGCTGACGGTTCACGTCCCGCTCGCCGTCCGCCCCACCGGGGATGGCGAGCCGGTCACGGGGTACGCGGTGGCGGTCGAGGGCGACCGGATCGCGGCGGTCGGGCCGTTGGCGGAGCTGGACGCGGAGTATCCGGAGGCCCGCACCCGCCGCTGGTCCGGCGTCCTCGGCCCCGGCCGCTGCGCGGCCGACGCGGCGGCGTGGCTGGAGGCCGCCTACCACCCCGACCCGCGCGAGGCCGACGCCCTCGGCACGGAACCCCTGACCGGCGAGGCCCTGGCCGCCCTGGAGATGGACGAGACCCGCTGGGGCGCCAGCGCCCGCCGCGGGGTGCAGCGCCTGCTCCGCGAGGGCGTCACGTCCGTCGTCGGCCCGTTCACCCGGCCCGCGGTCCGCACGGCCGTACTCCGTTCGGGGCTGGTCGTCCTTCCGTCCCCCCGCCCGTCCGTCCTCTCTCCGGGCGCCCGCGCGGACTTCGCCGTCCACGACGAGACCGACGGCCTCTGCCTGGCCACGGTCCTCGCCGGCCGCCTGCTCCACCGCCGGGCTTGAGATCCCGCCCGGCCACGGGCAGGGCGCGTGGCCGGAAAACATAGGCGGATGTACTCAGGCGCGGAGCGTATCCGCGCTGTTACGTTCCCTGCGGATCGACTGCCGTACTGACAGGGGGACGGAGACCGTGGGGTTCGCGGACGAGTGGACGACCGTCGGGACGCGTTTGAACGGGCGGCCGGCGGACGGCAGGACACCGAAGGGTGGCGGGGGCGTACCCGACCTGGACATCGACACGGCGGCGCTGCGGGACCTGGCGAAGAAGACGGGGACGCTGCACGGTCGGATGACCACCGCCCTCACCGAACTGGAAAAGGCCCACACCGGTCTGGCCGCCGCGACCGAGGGCTTCACCTGCACGGGAACACTGGGAAAGGTGCGCAGCAGCTGGGAAGGCCGACTGCGGGACGTGCGTAACGAGTGCGCGCGTCTGAAGACGGCCTTCACCAGCGCGGCGGAGGCCCACGACGGCAACGAGAACGACACCAAGGAGAAGATGTCCTCGCTGTCGTCGAAGCCCTCCTGGCGCGAGGACCGTCCCAAGTCCCCCATCGCGAACTTCTCATGAGGGGGATGACGCGGGAATGGTGACGGTCGGCCAACTGCGGGATCTGAAGCGATCGCAGTACGAAGAGGCAGCGGACGGCTGGAAGAAGGTCAGCGACCAGGCCAAGGCGGACATGGACTGGGTGGACCAGCAGATGCTCGCCGAAATCCGGGCGCAGGAGGGCAACACCAAGGACGCGGCCTTCAAGGCTCTGGAGAGACTCAGCCGTAACTACCAGTACATCCAGGTGGAGTGCGGCCTGATCCAGACGGCCTTGAACGGCCTGGCCGATGACCTCGGCGAGCCGCAGCGGAAGTTGAAGCGGGCACTGGACGACGCCGAGGCGAACGGGCTGACCGTCGGAGACGACGGCTCGGTCACCTACCCGGCGGCCAAGGGACTGGACGGTAAGGAGGTACCGGGCGGCACGGTCCGCGGGCGGGTTCACGACCTGTTCGAGGAGCGCACCCGCCCGGTCACCCCGGCCATGCCCAACGCCGGACGGTTCGAGATCGGGGTGAACCCGAAGAAACGCCTGGCCGAGGACATCAGTGCGGCCGTCCTCGGTGCGCTGGACGACGCCCGGCGGATCGACGAGCAGTACGTGGGGACCCTGTCCAAGCTCACCGCCGAGCGAGGGCTGAGGGTCGGAAACGCCCAGTGGTCGGACGCCCGCTCCGACCGCAAGGCGGTCCACAAGGTCGCCGGCGACGACCACGAGAAGGGCGACATCCCCCAGGGCAAGTCCCCGGAGGAGAACGCCAAGTGGTGGAAGGGGCTCACCGACGAGGAGCGGGACGCCTACGTGTCCCTGTACCCGGCGAGCGTCGGCGCTCTCGACGGTCTTCCGGCCGAGGTCCGTGACGGCGCCAACCGCGTGGTACTCCAGGAGGAGCAGGCCCGCACCGCCGACGCGCTGGCCAAGCACCTGGCCCGAGAACCGGAACGGTACCGCTCCGTCTCGGTGAAGGGGGAGACGGTAAGGGTGGAGAACTCCGCCTGGCGAGAGTGGGAAGAGGAGCGAAAGCGGCTGGGCGAGCTCGACAAGGGCATGAAGGCCATCGAGAACCGTTTCGACCAGACGGGCAAGAACGGCCTGCCCGAGGCCTATCTCCTCGGCTTCGACACAAAAAACCTGGGCCACGCCGTCATCGCCAACGGCAACCCCGACACCGCCGACCACACAGCGGTGTTCGTGCCGGGTACAGGGGCGCGCTTGGGGGACATTCAATCTGGGATGGACCGTTCCAGTGGACTATGGGTCGAAAGCTTCAAGCTGACTCCGGAGGAAGAGGTGTCCACCATTGCCTGGTACGGATACGATGCTCCGCAGAACGTGATCACAGAGTCACCTCTCAGTCGCTACGCCGACGATGCCGCCCCCAAGTTGAACCAATTCATGAACGGGCTCGATGCCTCTCATGTCAGGGATTCAGGAAGCCACACCACGGTGGTGAGTCACAGCTACGGCACCACGGTTGTGGGCTCTGCGGCACGTCAAGGGGAACTAAACACGGACGACGTGATATTTGTCGGAAGTCCTGGCGTTCAAGTCGGCAAGGCATCCGAGATGGATGTTCCCGAAGGGCATGTATGGAGCCAGCGAGCCGATGGAGATGACATGGTGGTGGAGATCGGCCGCTGGGGTCACGGTGGTCACGATTTGAGCTTTGGTGGCGGTGCTTTCATTGCCCCGAGTGATGAATTGTTCGGGGCGAACCGCATGGCGACCGACACGAAGGGGCACGGCGGCTATTGGGACTACGACGACGGGACGCGCCCCTCGGAAAGTCTCCTCAATCAAGCACGAGTGATTTCCGGAAAACATGGTGAGGTGACTTATGATTGAGGCATCGCCTTCATTTTGCCGAAGCAAGAGTTCTCTGGTCGGTCTTGTCGGATTCCTCGTTGTCGTCTTGGCTCTCAATGGATGTGAGGCTGTGAAGGAAAAAGAGGGCGCCGCTGAGCCGTCGAAGTCGAAGCGTTTGGTGCTGCACCCCGATTCCGCCATTGAGAAGACCAAGGAAATTTCGAGCAGAGCTTTGGATATAACCGGGGTCAAGGGGAAGGTGAGCCCGGTCGGCCCCATTGTGAGGACCGATGGGAAGCGCAAGGGAAACTACTACGTGCATCATGCCTGGTCGGTCGTCGGGGGCTCTCCGGCTGCCGTCAAGGAAGGCATGGAGAGGTTGCGTATAAAACTCCCCGAAGAAGACTGGTCCATCGAGAAGTATGGCAGAGCGAACTCCAAGGCTCGACAGTTGCAGCTCGAAGCATTTCATGAAGGTCAGAAGTACCTGATGCAAGTCGAGGCGCTCATCAGAAGCGAGAGGGGGGCAGATAGTGGTGAATCCGAAAAATCCGGGAAAGATCTTTTGGCTTTTACTGTGATGTCTCCCACCTACAAGTCTCCTGAGGGGGTAAGCCCTCATGGTGAGTGAACGCTTCTCACCCTGAGTGCCAGGCGATCTCGATGGCGTGAATGGCAGCGACCGTGCGCCCGATGCGGTTGGTGCTGCACCGGGCCTTGC